>NC_016621.1:285000-605745 GCF_000236405.1 Blattabacterium sp. (Cryptocercus punctulatus) str. Cpu
TCAGATTTTACGGAAATAAAAGGAATCATTTTAGATTGTAAATAAGAATGCCAACCTAAAGCCCCCAATCCTAAGGCTCTACTTTTTTCAGCAAAACGAACAGAATCTTCTATCCCCCGAATATTTTTTCCTTTATTAATAAATTCTTGTAAAACAGAATCAAGAAATAAAATGGCATAAAAAACGGTATTAGTATTTTTCCATTCTACATATTTATATAAATTTAATGAAGAAAGACAACATACAAGAGTATGACTTTCATCTGTAGGTAACATAATTTCTGAACAAAGATTGCTATGATGTATTTTTAATCCATATTTTTTCCAATTATCCGGTATATTTTTATTAGCATTATCTTTAAAAAAAAGATATGGTTCTCCCGTTTTTACACGTTCTTTAAGGGTATTGATCCATAATAATCTTTCTTGTCCATTTTTTTTTAAAACTTTATCCATAAAAGAATTAGAAATAATTGCTCCCTGATGAAGATTATGACATTGTCGATTAATATCCCCTTTAGGTTCTCTTATTTTTAAAAATTCTGGATATTCTTTGTGTTCTATGTTTAGATAAATAGCTACAGCTCCTCTTCTTGTACTTCCTTGTTTACTAGCAATAATAGTACTATCGTATGATTTAATAAAAGGAATAATCCCATCCGAATATCCTAATGCTCCATTTTTTATAGGACTTCCAATAGGTCTAACTATACTAAAATCATAAGAAGTTCCTCCTCCATGTTTACTTAAAATAGCCATTTCTAAATTTTTTCTATATATCTCATACATACTATCACCAATCCGTCCAGAAAAACAACTAATAGGCAATCCTTTTTTTGTTCCTAAATTAACCATAACTGGAGTGGAAGGAATGAGCCATCCTCTCCATAGAATTTTAAAAAATTTTTCTTCCATATTTGGTTTTTTAAGAATTTTTGCAGCATTGATAGCCAACCTTTTATATCCTTCAAAAGGAGTTTCTCCATCTAATAAATATCCACCTTTAATTGTAGTTAAATACAGTTCATTATTAGCCCATACTGGTAAATCTTTTCCTACTTTCCATCCTTTTTTTTCTGCAATAGGGTGTGTTTCCATTTTTAATATTGAAATTTCCTTTTTTTACTTTTTTTCTTTTTCTATTTTTTCTTTTAATTTAGCTAATCCGACAATATCTCCAAGAGTAGATTTTTCGAATTTTCTATTTCTTATACGTTTTTCTTTTTTTTGATCTCTATCACGATAAATCGCTGTATGAGAAACTACAATTTTTTTAGTTTCTTTATTAAGATCGACAACTTTAAAATTAATTTTTTCTCCTTTTTTAAGAATACTTCCATCTTTTTTTTCTAATGAACGAAGTGGTGCAAATGCTTCTATTTCTTGATCACTAAATTGAATAGAGGCTCCTTTATCCAATAAATTTTCTATCATTCCATTATGAATACTCCCTACATAATAAATTTTTTCATATTTATCCCATGGATTTTCCGTTAATTGTTTATGCCCTAAATTTAATTTTCTAGTTTGAAAATCTAAAAAAAGAATAATTACTTCTAATTGATCATTAATATTGCAAAATTCAGAAGGATGTTTTATCTTTTTAATCCATGAAAGATCTTTTGTATAAATAATTCCAGATATTCCTTTTTCCAATTCTAAAAAAACTCCAAAATTAGTAAATTTTCGTATCAATCCCATATGTTTTGATCCTATAGGATATTTATTATGAATATTGATCCAAGGATCTGAAGTAAGTTGTTTTATACTCAAAGACATTTTTCTTTCTTGACGATCTATAGTCAATATAATAGCTTCTAATTCATCTCCTATTTGTACAAAATCTTGTGTAGAAGACAAATCGGAGGACCAAGACATTTCACTAATATGCAATAAAGCTTCTACACCTGGAATAATTTCTACAAACGCCCCATAATCAGCTAAAACACTAACTTTACCTTTTACTTTACTTCCTACTTTTAATTTTTCATCCAAAGAATTCCAAGGATGAGGTAGCAATTGTTTTAACCCTAGTTGTACACGATTTTTATCTTTATCTACACCTAAAACAACAAATTTTAATTCCTGTTCTAATTGAACTACTTCTGTAGGATGATTAATATGATGCCAGCTCATATCGGTAATATGCAATAAAGCATCGACTCCTCCTAGATCTACAAAAGCACCATAAGGAAGAATATTTTTTATTTTTCCTTCTAAAACTTGACCTTTATCTAATTTAGAAATCATTTCTTTTCTTTGCTCTTCAATATCTCTTTCTATTAAAACTTTATGGGATACGACAACATTTTTTGTTTTTTTATTAATTTTAACTACTTTTACCTCCATTGTTTTCCCAACATAAGTATCATAATCTCGAACAGGTTTAACATTAATATGCGATCCTGGTAAAAAACATTCAATCTCAAAAATTTCTACAATTAAGCCCCCTTTAGTTCTAGCAGCTACATAACCTAAAATAACTTCTTCTTTTGTATATGCTTGATTAATTTTTTGCCAATTTCTTAACGTTTTTGCTTTTTGATAGGAAAGAATACATTGCCCTTTATAATCCATTTTAACAATCATAACTTCCATATTACTTCCTACTTCAAAATTCAAATTTTCTTTAAATTCTCTAATTGGAATTGACCCCTCCGCTTTGAATCCTATATCTACAATAACATGATTATCCATAATATTTGTAACAATTCCCTTATATATTTCCAATTCATGGATATCTGGCAAAGTTTCTTCATATATTTTTTCCCACTTTTTTCTTTCTTCTTTTATCTCATTATTTAAATGAGTTTCGTATTTTGTCCAATCGAAACTTTTTTCTTTTTCCTGATATTTCAATTTTATGTTTCTATCACTACTATTGATCCTATCAGATGAATGAGTAGGTTTTTTTTTAGTTTCTTCTGTTTGATTAGACATATATTTTTATATTTTTTATAAAAAAAACCTAACTAATTAATATTTAATATTATACTAGGAATAGTATACATTCAAAATATCCACTATGATTAGGCCTATTGTTTAGGTTGTTTAGGAATACAAAACTAATAATTTTTCAGAACATAAAATTTTTGATTTTTTCTTTTATTTTGATATATTATAAAAAAACTTATTCCAAAAATTCATTATGATAGTGTAAATTGATTGATTTTATAAACTAATAAATAGTAAAATAAAAAATAATGTATCTTATTGTTGATACCGAAACTACAGGATTACCTTCTTCCTATAATCTTCCTATTACCAATTCCGATAATTGGCCAAGAGTAGTACAAATAGCATGGCAATGTCATGATATTTCAGGAAAAATAATAGAATTTAAAAATTTTATTATAAAACCGGATGGTTATGATATTCCTTATAATGCTTTTAAAATTCATGGAATTACTAATGAAAGAGCAGAAAAAGAAGGAAAAAATTTAGATTTTGTGCTGAATCAATTTAAGAAATCATTTGAAAAATCTAAATGTTTAATTGGACATAATTTGGATTTTGATAGAAAAGTTATTGAATGTGAATTTTTTAGAATGAAAAAAGAAATTTCTTTTCTTGAAAAGAAATTTTTAGATACTAAAGAAGTTTCTGTTAATTATTGCAAATTACCTGGTATTAGAAAAAAATTTAAATGGCCTACATTAACCGAATTATACTATAAATTATTTGGAATAGATTTATCTAATTTTCATCATAATGCGGAAAATGATGTAAAAGCAACCTCTCGTTGTTTTTTAGAACTTTTACGGATTGGAATTATATCCTATAATGATATTGGAATAGATGAATCCATCATCAAAAATTTTCGAGAATCTTTTCCAACTATTATTTCTTCCTCTATAGTTTTTTTAAATCCCCATAATAATCCCAAAAAAAATACAGAAAAAAAAATAGAAAATAAAATAATTAATAATAAGGAAAAATTAAAAAAAAAAAATATTCTCATATTCATAATCATACTTCTTTTTCTATTCTTTTTTTCAACTATGGATCTTTTTTCCATGATAAATAAAGCTATATCCTGTAATATGCCTGCTATTGGAATAACAGATTATGGAAATATGATGGGGAGTTTCCATTTTTTAAATATCATTCATTCTGTCAACAAAAAATATGCTTCATTGAAAAAATCCATAAAAGGAATTATTGGTTGTGAAATGTTTATTTCCGAAAATTATTTACAGAAAAAGTTTACTAAAGAAATACCGGATAAACGTTATCATCAAGTTCTATTATCTAAAAATAAAGCAGGATATCATAACTTATCCAAACTTTGTTCTTATGGATTTTTAGAAGGCCTTTATGGTGGAATTCCTAGAATAGGAAAAAATTTGATTGAAAAATATAAGGAAAATTTAATTGCTCTTACCGGAGATCTCAATGCAGAAATTCCACAGATTATTCTTAATCAAGGAGAAAGAAAAGCAGAAAAGGTTTTTCTATGGTGGAAAGAACTTTTCGAAGAAGATTTTTACATAGAATTATTACGTCATGGATTAAAAGAAGAAGACTATGTTAATAGGATACTACTTAAATTTTCAGAAAAATATCATGTAAAGTACATTATACAAAATAATACTTTTTATTTAGATCAAAAAGATGCTGATGTTCATGATATTTTGCTTTGCGTAAAAAATGGAGAAAAACAATCAACTCCTATAGGTATAGGAAGAGGGTATAGATTTGGATTTCCCAATAAAGAATTTTATTTCAAAAGTACAGAAGAGATGAAAGAAATATTTTCAGATATTCCAGAATCTTTTGATTTCTTAGATGAATTAGTCAGTAAAATTGAATTTTATAATCTATCACAAAAAATATTACTTCCAAAATTTCAGATACCAAAAAATTTTGAAATTCCTTTAGATAAAAAAAATGGAGTAGATATAGTAGGGGAAAATTCTTTTTTAAGAAGTATTACATATGAAGGGGCTAAAAAACGTTATAAAAATATAACTAAGGAAATAGAAGAAAGAATTCACTTCGAATTAAAAACCATTGAAAAAATTGGATATCCTGGTTATTTTTTGATTGTTCATAATTTAGTTTCTCAAGCTAGAAAAATGAATATTTCAGTAGGACCTGGAAGAGGGTCTGTGGCTGGATCTGTAGTTGCCTATTGTATAGGTATTACTGAAATAGATCCCCTAAAATATCATCTTCTTTTTGAACGATTTTTAAATCCAGATAGAATATCTTTACCAGATATTGATATTGATTTTGATGATCGAGGACGTGAAAATATTATTGAATGGGTAGTACAAAAATATGGAAAAAATAAAGTTGCACAAATCATTACATATTCAAAAATGGGGGCGAAATCTTCTATTCGAGATACTGCTCGGGTATTAAATTTATCTTTAAAAGATACAGATCGTATAGCAAAAATGGTACCTAATTTTCTATCATTAAAAGTTATTTTATCTTCGGAAGTATTAGAAAATAGAAATAAGGAAGAAATAGAAAATATCAAAAAATTGAGAAAAATTGCAGAAAATGAAGAAACTTTAGAGGGAAAAATTTTGCAAAAAGCAAAAAAATTAGAAGGATCTATAAGAAGTACGGGTATACATGCTTGTGGAATCATTATCAGTCCATACGATATAAGAGAATATATTCCAGTTTCTATTTCTAAAGAATCCGATTTATTGTTAACACAATTTGATAACAATGTAGTAGAACATGCTGGATTATTAAAAATGGATTTTTTAGGATTAAAAACTCTTACTATTATTAAAGATTCCTTGAATCTTATAAAAAAAAACATCAATATTACAGAATTTTCATTTTCTATAGAAGATTTAAAGACTTATTCTCTTTTTCAAAAAGGAGAAACCGTAGCTATTTTTCAATATGAATCTCCAGGAATGCAGAAATATTTACGCCAACTTAAACCTGATAAATTTGATGATTTAATTGCAATGAATGCATTATATCGACCTGGACCATTACAATACATTCCTAACTTTATTTCCAGAAAACAGGGAAAAGAAGAGATTACCTATGATTTACCAGAAATGAAAGAATTTTTAAAAGAAACTTATGGGATAACTATATATCAAGAACAGGTTATGTTAATATCCCAGAGAATAGCAGGTTTTAGCAAAGGAGAAGCCGATTTACTTAGAAAATCTATGGGAAAGAAACAAAAAGAGGAACTAAATAAATTGAAAAATAAGTTTCTTAATCAAGCTATTAAAAAAGGATATCCCAAAAATATATTAGAAAAAATCTGGAAAGATTGGGAGTATTTTTCTTGCTATGCTTTTAATAAATCTCATGCTACCTGTTATGCTTATATAGCATTTCAGACAGCTTATCTTAAAACGCATTTTCCCTGTGAATATATGGCTTCTGTATTAAGTAATCACATGGACAATATTAAACAGCTCACTTACTTTATAAAAGAATGTAAGCGTATGGATCTATCGATTGTAGGTCCCAATATTAATGAAAGTGATGATTTTTTTAAAGTAAAAGATAAAAATTGTATTCAATTCGGTCTTAGAGGAATAAAAGGTATAGGAGAAAATTCTGTAAAAATGATTGTTCAGGAAAGAAAAAAAAATGGACCATTCACTTCTATTTTTAATCTGGTCAAACGTATTAATTTACGTATAGTGAATAAGAAAACTTTAGAAAGTTTAGTTTTATCTGGAGGATTAGATCAATTCCATTTACGTAGAGAACAGTATTTCCACTTTGAAGAAAAAAGTAAGTTAAGTATTTTAGAAAAAATCATTCAATTTGGATCTAAATACAAGAAAATAAACAAAATAAATAATATTTCCAAAAAAAATATGGAAATAGAAAAACCCAGGATTATTGAATGTAAACCATGGAGTAATCTATATAAATTATATAAAGAAAAAGAAGTATTGGGAATTTATGTGACTTCACATCCTTTAGATGATTATTTTTATGAAAGAAAATATTTTACAAATATATCTTTAGACCAATTAAATAAAAATGAACAAAAACTTATAGGAAAAAAAATATATATATGTGGAATTTTATCTAAAATTGAAAAAAAAATATATATCAAAAGTGGAAAAAAATATGGAATTTTTTTATTAGAAGATGATCATTCTTCTAAATTATTTCGTATTTATGGACAACAATATTTAAAGTATGAACATTTACTATTTAGTAATAGCCTATTATATTTATATATTTTTATGGAACCCTCTAAAGAACGAAAAATACATATATTTCATATCGAAAGTCTACAAAATGTTTTAAAAAAATTTTCCCATAAATTGGTAATTAGGATAAATATAAAAAACTTAGATAGCATAATTATTAATGATCTAGAAAAATTATTTTCTGAACAACCAATAGGATATAAAAAGCTGAATATTCTTCTTTATGATAAGGAAAATCATATTTCTTTAAATTTTGAATCAAAAAAGTATGGAGTTGACATTAATTCCAGTTTTTTAAAAAAGTTGGAAAAAATAAAAGGGTTAGATTTTGCTTTGAATTAAAACTTAATTAATAAGACTTTATTAAATTTACACTTAAAATAATAAAGTAAATATTATGAATTCACTTTTTTATAAATCAATAAATTACATTTTTTTTTAGTAGTTATTGGTTTTTTTTAAGATGAGAATAAAAGTTAGAGTATCTCATGAAGAGGATACAAAATATGCTTCCTTAATTTGCAAAAAAATCCAAGAATCCGCAAAAATTAGAGGAACTGGTATTGCTAAAAAAGATCCAGAATATATTAAATCAAAAATGATTAATGGAAATGCCGTAATGGCTTTCTATAATGGAAAAATTGCAGGTTTTATTTACCTTGAAGTTTATCAAAATAAAGAATTTGTTGTTAATTCTGGTTTAATTGTTTTTCCTGAATTTAGAAAAAAAGGATTAGCAAATATTATAAAAATTGAAATATTTAAACTTTCTAGAAAAAAATTTCCAAATTCTAAAATTTTTAGCATTACCACCAGCCATTCCGTGATTAAAATGAATACAAAATTGGGTTTTAATCCTGTTTCTTTTAGTGAATTAACTAATTCAGAAGAATTTTGGAAAGGATGTAAAAGTTGTGCTAACTTCGATATATTAACCAGAAATCAAAGAAATATGTGTCTTTGTACAGGTCTTTTATATAAACCATCTGAATCATCTTATGAAGATAAAAACGTTCAAAAAAAAAACATAGATAATTTAATTCGTGGGGATAAAATTATTTTAGCCTATAGTGGTGGATTAGATACCTCTTATTGTTTAAAATATCTTCTACAAAAAGGATACAATGTGCATACGGTGATTATTAATACAGGAGGATTTAAAGAAGAAGAATTGAAAAAAATTGAAGAAAGAGCTTTAAATATTGGATCTCAATCCCACAAAACCATCGATGCTATAGAAGATTATTATCAAAATTGCATAAAATATCTGATATTTGGAAATATTCTTAAAAACAATACATATCCACTTTCAGTAAGCTCCGAAAGAATTTTTCATGCTATTAAAATTGCACAATATGCGACTTTTATTAAGGCAAAAGCAATTGCTCATGGAAGTACAGGAGCAGGAAATGATCAAATTAGATTTGATATAGCTTTTCAAATTATTTGTCCAGATAAAATTACTTTATCCCCAATAAGAGATTTAAGAATTTCCCGAACTGAAGAAATTCAATATTTACGAAATAGTGGTATATCCATTTGTTGGAATGAGGCAGAATATTCTATTAATAAAGGAATTTGGGGAACTAGTATAGGAGGAAAAGAAACTTTAACTTCTTATCAAGATTTTCCAGATGAGGCTTATCCAACTAAATTAAGTAGAAAAAAAAGTGAAAATCTAGAATTAGAATTTGAAAAAGGAGAATTAGTAAGTGTTAATAAAGAAAAGGGAAAAGCTATAAAAAATATCCTAAAAATTGAAAAAATTGCCTCTCAATTTGCTATAGGAAGGGGGATACATATAGGAGATACTATTTTAGGTATTAAGGGGCGAGTAGCATTTGAAGCTTCTGCAGCTATTATTATTATTAAAGCACATCATTTATTGGAAAAGCATATTCTTACAAAATGGCAACTTCATTGGAAAGAACAATTATCCAATTGGTATGGAATATTACTTCATGAAGCTCAATATTTAGATCCTGTCATGCGGGATATAGAAATGTTTTTAACAAGTACCCAAAAAAGACTTACTGGAACCGTATATATAATTTTACATCCTTATAGATTTCACTTAATTGGAATTAAATCTAAATTTGATTTAATGGAATCTAATATGGCTAAGTACGGAGAAATGAATTATTCTTGGACTGCAGAAGATGTTAAAGGATTTACAAAAATATTGAGTAATCAAATGAAAATGTATCATAATTTAAATAAAAATAAAAAAAAATAATGATTGAAATAGGAATTATAGGAGGTACTGGATATACTTCGGGAGAATTAATTAGATTAATAATTAATCATTCAAAAGCAAGGATTAATAGTGTGGTTAGCAGAAGTAAACCAGGAAAATTAATTCATTCGGTACATCAAGATTTATTAGGAGAAATAGATGATTTGAAGTTTACTGATTCCTTAAGCAAAAAAATTGATGTAGTATTTATATGTTCCGGCCATGGACAATCTATCAAAGAATTAAAAAATATATCCGAAAGTATAAAAGTAATTGATCTTAATCAAGATTTTAGAATTATAAATCATTCAGTTTTCAGAAATAGAAATTTTATTTATGGATTACCAGAATTACAGAAAGATATCATTAAAAAATCTAGTAATATTTCTAATCCAGGATGTTTTTCTACAGCTATTCTTTTAGCTATTTTACCTTTAGCTAAAGAAAAATTATTAAAAAATGATATTCATATAAGTGCAATAACTGGTTCCACAGGATCTGGAAAAAGAAATCTCGATACAAATCATTTTAGCTGGAGAAATAATAATATTTCTTCTTATAAAATATTTAAACATCAGCATTTACAAGAAGTAAAACAAACTATTCTTCAAATGCAAAATAATTTCCATTCGGAAATTTATCTTATTCCTTATAGAGGAAATTTCTCTAGAGGAATTATAGTTACTTTATATACTTATTCTAGTTTTTCTTTAGAAAAAAATAAGGAAATATATAAGGAATATTATAAAAATCATCCTTTTGTAGAAATATCGAACATAAATGTTGATGTAAAACAAGTGGTAAATACCAATAAGTGTATTTTGCATCTTCTTAAAGAAAAGGATCAACTGATTGTTATAAGTGTTATAGATAATATGATAAAAGGAGCTTCTGGACAAGCTATACAGAATATGAACCTTTTATTTAATTTAGATGAAACTTGTGGTTTAAAATTAAAATCCATTCGTTTTTAATAGAAAAAAAAATGGAACTATTTGACGTTTATCCAGTTTTAGATATAGAATTAACCAAGAGTAAAGGAATCTATGTTTTTGATAAAAAAGGACATATGTATTTAGATTTTTATGGAGGACATGCAGTCATTTCCATTGGTCATTCTCATCCATATTATATAAGATCCTTAACAGAACAAATTCATAAGATATCCTATTATTCAAATAGTGTTTTTATTTCTCAAAAAAAAGAATTAGCCTATTTACTTGGCTGTATTTCAGGATATGAAAACTATTCGTTATTTCTTTGCAATTCTGGTTCTGAATCTAATGAAAATGCATTGAAAATAGCTTCTTTTCATACAGGAAAAAAAAAAGTTATTGCTTTTAAAGGGGCATTTCATGGAAGAACGAGCGGTAGTTTATCCGTAACGGATAATCATAAAATTATATCTCCTTTTAATACGCAACATAAAACTATATTTGTAGATTATAAAGATCTTAATTCCTTAGAAAAGGAATTAAAAAATGGTGATATTTGTGCCTTAATCACGGAAGGAATACAAGGGGTATCTGGAATTATAGATCCTGGTTTAAATTATTTTCGTAAATATTGGGAACTTTGTATAAAATATGACACAATTTTTATTATTGATGAGATTCAAAGTGGATATGGAAGAACTGGATCTTTTTTTTCTCACCAATTATATTCTATAAAACCAGATTTAATCACGATTGCTAAAGGTATGGGAAACGGATTTCCCATAGGAGGGGTTCTTATCCATCCTAAATTTAAACCATATTACGGAATGTTAGGAACTACATTTGGTGGAAATCATTTAGCTTGTGTAGCTGGTATTGCTGTATTAAAAATTATTCTCAAAGAAAATTTAATTGAAAATGCAAAAAAAATGGGAGAAATACTATTAAACGAATTGCGTAGGATTCCTAAAATAAAAAAAATAAGTGGTAGAGGACTTATGTTAGGGTTAGAATTTGATTTTCCTATTGATGATTTAAAAAATATTTTAATTTACAATGAAAAAGTATTTGTAGGAACATCCAATAACTCATATATATTACGATTGCTACCTCCACTTAGTATCAACCTAAGTCATATAAAATTATTTATTAAAAAACTAAAAAAGGCCTTATCATATATATAAAAAATGAAAAAAAATAATAGGAGTAAAAAGGCTATGCTTATATTGGAAGATGGAACTAAGTATGAAGCTTATCATTTTGGAGCTCCAGTTTCCTCTTCCGGAGAAGTAGTATTTAATACTGCTATGACCGGATATACGGAAAGTATGACGGATCCATCTTACAAAGGTCAAATTTTGACTTATACTTATCCTTTAATAGGAAATTATGGCATTCCTGCTCCATCTTCTAAAGAATCTATCCATGAATTTTACGAATCTGATAAGGTTCAAGTATCCGGCCTGATTATTTCATATTATTCCAACCGTCCGTATCATTGGAATATGTATACGACTTTATCTGATTGGTTAAAAGAAAATGAAATTCCTGGATTATATGGGATAGATACTAGATTTATTGCAAAAAAACTTATAAATAAAGGAGGATCCATGTTAGGTAAAATTTTAATAATGGAACAAGAAAATATTCCCTTTTATGATCCTAATAAAGAGAATCTTTCTAAAAAAGTTTCTACCTCTAAAAAAATCATATATGGAAATGGAAAATATAAAATATTACTTGTAGATTTTGGATTAAAAAATAATATTTTACGTTGTTTATTGCGAAGAAATTGTACCATAATAAGGGTCCCATGGGATTATGATTTTACGAAGGAAGAATATGATGGACTAGTCCTTTCTAATGGACCTGGAAATCCCCATATTTATGAAAAACCTATCTCCTATATTCGTATTGCTATGAAAAAAGAACGACCTATATTTGGGATATGTTTAGGAAATCAACTTTTGGGTATTGCTGCAGGAGGATATACTTATAAACTTCAGTATGCACATAGAGGACATAATCAACCGGTTGTATTTATAGAAACAGGACAAAATTTTATTACATCCCAAAATCATGGATATGTTTTAGACACTACCAATATTTCTAGAGAATGGAAGATATTCTTTAAAAATTTAAATGATAACACTTGCGAAGGAATCATTCATGATTTTAAACCTTTTTTTTCGGTTCAATTTCATCCAGAAGCATCCAGTGGACCGACCGATACCGAATTTTTATTCGATTTTTTTTATTAATTTGATTGGATCTTCAAGAAAATTACAAAAATAGATAGTATGAAATGAAAATAGATAAAATACTTATACTTGGATCAGGTGCATTAAAAATAGGAGAAGCTGGTGAATTTGATTATTCTGGAACACAAGCTTTAAAAGCTCTTAAAGAGGAGGGAATTTATACTATATTGATTAATCCAAATATCGCAACTGTTCAAACTTCGAAAGAAGTTGCTGACAAAGTTTATTTTCTACCTCTCACCTTTTTTTTTATAAAAAACGTCATTGAAAAGGAAAAACCAAAAGGAATTTTTCTTTCTTTTGGAGGACAAACTGCATTAAATTGTGGAATAAAACTTTTTAAAGAAGGAATTATAGAAAAATATAAAATTCAAGTTTTAGGAACATCTATTGAATCTATAATGAACAGTGAAGATAGAAATCTATTTCGAAATCGGTTAAGTCGTATTAATATAAAAACGGCAAAAAGCTTTGTAGTCCATTCCATGGATCATGCCATATCCTATTCTTTAAAGATTGGGTTTCCTATTATAATTAGGTCTTCTTATACACTTGGAGGTTTAGGTAGTGGGTTTGCCAAAGATATTCATGATTTAAAGAAAATCGTCCGTAAAGCTTTCGATTACTCTTCTCAAGTTGTTGTAGAAGAATATTTAGAAGGATGGAAAGAAATTGAATATGAAATAGTTAGAGATAAATATAATAATTGTATTGCAGTATGCAATATGGAAAACTTTGATCCTATAGGAATTCATACTGGGGAAAGTATTGTGGTATCTCCTTCGCAGACTTTAACAAATTCAGAATATTATGGTTTAAGAAATTTAGCTATCCATATAGCTAGGGATTTAGAGATAGTTGGAGAATGTAATGTTCAATTTGCATTAGATCCTAGATCGGAAGATTATCGTGTTATTGAAGTGAATGCACGTCTTTCTCGTTCTAGTGCTCTTGCTTCTAAAGCAACTGGTTATCCATTAGCTTTTGTTTCTGCAAAATTATCTATAGGATATGGATTGCATGAATTAAAGAATTCGAATAAAAAAACTTATGCGTTTTTTGAACCCGCATTAGATTATGTAGTATGTAAAATTCCCAGGTGGGATCTAAATAAATTTTATGGTATTTCCAATAGAATTGGAAGTAGTATGAAAAGTATAGGAGAAGTTATGGCTATTGGAGGTTCGTTTGAAGAAGCCTTACAAAAAGGAATTAGAATGTTAGATATTGGAATGCTAGGATTCATAAATTCTAAAAAAAAAATTGGATCTACTCTTTTACTTAAGGAATTTTTGAAAAAACCAACTGATCAAAGAATTCTATTTTTAGAAGAAGCTTTCGAAAAAGGAATTTCTATAAAAGAAATACATGATCTTACAAAGATAGATCCATGGTTTTTATACCAGTTAGATAACATATTTCAAACAAAAAAAGAGATTTCTTCTTATAACGATTGGAGGGATATTCCAGATGAATTATTACGTCAAGCTAAGAAAGAAGGATTTTCTGATATGCAAATTGCTAACCTTTTTATTATTGATAATAAGGATCAAGATAATATTGATGCGATGGAAGAAAAAATAAGAAAATATAGAAAAGAAAAAGGAATTATTCCATATGTTCGAAAAATTGATACTTTGGGTTCTGAATATACATCAGATAAAAATTATTTGTATTTAACCTACCATTCAATTCAACATGACGTTATTTATGAAAAAGATTATAAATCTGTAATTACTTTAGGATCTGGTGTTTATAAAATTGGAAGTAGTGTTGAATTTGATTGGTGTTGTGTAAATACATTAAATACTATTAATAAAGAATCTTATAGATCAATAATGATTAATTACAATCCAGAAACAGTTAGCACAGATTTTGATGTTTGTGATCGTTTATATTTTGAAGAAATTACTTTAGAACGTGTATTAGATATTATTGATTTAGAAAATCCAAAAGGAACAATAGTATCTATGGGAGGACAAATTCCCAATAACTTAGTTTTAAAACTTTATCAAAAAGGAGTAAAAATTCTAGGGACATCTCCTATTTCTATAGATCAAGTGGAAAATAGATATAAATTTTCTAACGCTATGGATCTTTTAGGTATTGGACAACCTAGATGGAAAGAATTATCAGATTTTGATAGTATTTATCAGTTTGTAGAAGAAGTAGATTATCCTATATTAGTTAGACCCTCTTATGTTCTTTCAGGTTCGTATATGAATGTTATTTCCAATTATGAAGAACTACAGCACTATCTTATTCGTAATAAAAAATCGGTGGATCATCCATTGGTGATCACAGAGTTTATTAGAAATGCCAAAGAAATGGAATTAGATGCTGTTGCTCAAAATGGAGAGATATTATATTATGCTATATCAGAACATGTAGAATTTGCTGGAGTTCATTCAGGAGATGCTACTTTGGTATATCCTCCACATAATTTATATTTATCTACATTAAAGGAAATCATACGTATATCTAATAAAATAGCAAAATATTTTAATATATCTGGACCTTTTAATATTCAATTTTTATCTAAAGAAAATGAAGTAAAAGTAATTGAATGTAATTTGAGAGCTTCTAGGAGTTTTCCTTTTGTATCAAAAATATCTAAGTTCAATATGATAGAACTCGCAACTCAAGTACTTCTTGGAAAGAAAAAAAAGAAAAAGGATCCTAATTTTTTTACTACTAATTTTTTAGGGATAAAAGCCTCTCAATTTTCTTTTTCTAGGTTAAAAGATGCAGATCCTATATTAGGTGTAGATATGACTTCAACGGGAGAAGTAGGATGTTTAGGATATTCCTTTGATGAAGCTCTTTTAAAATCTATGCTTTCTGTTGGTTATACTATTCCAAAAAAGAATATTCTTATATCTAGTGGTCCGATGGATTCTAAATTAGATTTGTTAAATATGGTTAAACTTTTGCATAAAAAAAGATATATATTATTTGCTACAGAAGGAACAAATAATTTTTTTTCCGATTGTGGAGTCCCATCAATAAGAGTTCATTGGCCAAATGAAAGAAAATATCCTAATGTAATTGACTTGATCAAAGATAGAAAATTCGATCTTATTATCAATATTCCTAAAAATTTAAGTAAATTCGAGTTAGATAATGATTATGCGATAAGACGTTTTTCCGTAGATTTTAATATTCCTCTACTAACTAATACGCGCTTGGCAAAAGCTTTTATACAAGCTTTTTGTAATTTATCTATGGATAAACTATCCATAAATTCTTGGGATGAATATTAATAAATTTATGAAAAGATTTTTTAGCGTTGAAGATGTTATAAACGTATATGATATCATTAAAGAAGCCATAAATTTGAAGAAAAATCCATATTGTTTTCAACATATTGGGAAGAATAAAACAATTGGATTGGTATTTTTTAATCCTAGTTTACGTACAAGAATTAGTTGTCAAAAAGCTGCTTTTAACTTAGGAAGTAATACTTGGGTGTTAAATATTCATCGGGATTCCTGGAATATCGAAATGAAAGATGGAAATGTGATGAAAGATACTCAAGAACATATAAAGGAGGCTATTTCTGTAATGAGTTTATATTGTGACATTCTTGCAGTAAGAACTTTTCCTCATCTTATAGACAGAGATTATGATTATAATGAAGTTCTTTTTAAGAAAATATTGAGCTATTCTAAAGTACCCGTAGTTAACATGGAAAGTGCTACTTTGCATCCTTTGCAGTCTTTAGCGGATGTAATGACTATTGCAGAATTTATACCTTTTTTTTCTAAAAAAAAATGTAAAGTAGTGTTAAGTTGGGCTCCTCATGTAAAGCCATTGCCACATTCTGTGGCAAATTCCTTTTCCCAATGGATATCCAAAATTGAAGAAATAGATTTAACCATTACTTGTCCAGAACAGTATGATTTATATGAAGAATTTTCTAATGGAGTTTATACTACATATAACCAAAATGAAGCATTTTTAAATGCAGATTTTATTTATGCTAAAAATTGGAGTAGTTATCTAAATTATGGAAAAATACTCTGTAATAATAATGATTGGATGATTACCGAAAGAAAAATGAAAATAACAAATAAAGCAAAATTTATGCACTGTTTACCTGTAAGGAGAAATATGGTAGTGGAAGATTCAGTTTTGGATAGTCCAAATTCCATTGTTTTGCAACAAGCAGAAAATAGAATTTATGCTTCGCAAATAATTTTCTTGAAAATTTTACAATCTTTCTCATGAAAATACATATAGTAAAAATTGGAGGAAATTTAATTAGTGATCAAAAATGGCTTAATTTTTCTTTAAAAGAATTTGTAAAACTACAAGGGAATAAGATATTAATTCATGGTGGAGGAAAAAAGGCTACCCTTATTTCTGATCAAATGGGGATTACTCCAAAATTTATACAAGGAAGAAGGATTACGGATAAAGAAACGATTGACCTAGTTGTCATGACCTATGCTGGTCTTATAAATAAAAATATTGTCGCAAGATTACAATCTTATTACTGTAATGCTTTGGGATTATGTGGTGCAGATGGAAATTGTCTTAAGTCATGCTTCCGTTTAAAAAAAAAAAATACCGATATTGATTATGGATATGTAGGGGATATCACCAATAAAAGTGTTAATACATATTTTATAAAATTTCTTTTGAAAAATAATATTGTTCCTGTATTATGTTCTATCACTCATAATGGTAAAGGAAATCTTCTAAATACGAATGCAGATACTATAGCTGCATGGATTGCTATATCATTGAAAAAGAATTTTAAGGATGAAATAGAGTTACATTTTTGTTTCGAAAAAAAGGGGGTATTACGAGATTTACATGATGAAGAATCCTATTTAAAAAAAATAGATTTTACTTTATTTCAAATAATAAAAAAAAATCATACTATTAAAAATGGGATGATACCAAAATTAGAAAATGCCTTCCTTGCATTAAAAAATGGAGTATCTAAGGTAAGTATTGGTCATCCATATTATTTAAATGATCTTAATAATAAGACCATTATATGTCTGTAGTGAAATTGAAAGTTTTAAAGGAAGAAGCTATAAAACTTCTTATACAAATAATTAATACTCCATCTCTATCTAAAAAAGAAAAAAAGGTCTCTTATCTGATAGAAAACTATATTTCTAAATATGGATTTTACATAAAAAGAAAATTTAACAATATATGGACAGAAAATACTAATTATAATAAAAAAAAAAATATTCGTACTATCCTATTGAATTCTCATCATGATACAGTAAAACCAGGAAAAAATTGGGAAACTGATCCTTTTACTTCAATAAAAAAAGAGGATAAGTTAATAGGATTAGGAAGTAACGATGCGGGAGCTTCCGTTGTTTCCTTAATTTCTACCTTTATCTATTTAAGTAATTTCTATGTATTACCTTACAAATTGGTACTTTCTATTACTGCAGAAGAAGAAATTTCGGGATCATTAGGCGTAAGATCAATTTTACCTGAATTAGGATATATTGACTTAGGAATAATAGGAGAACCAACAAAAATGAAAGTGGCAATAGCTGAAAAAGGATTGATCATATTAGATGGAATTTCAGAAGGAAAAACTGGACATTCTGCAAGTAATCAAGGGGTTAATGCCATTTATATTGCTACAAAAGATATAGAATTTTTAAGAAATTTTCAATTTGATCGAAAATCTAAATTGCTCGGATTTCCAATATTAACGGTTACTCAAATAAAAGGGGGGATACAGCATAATGTTATTCCTGATTTATGCTCTTTTGTCATTGATATTAGAACTAATGAATTATATTCCAATGAGGAATTAATTGAAATAATACAAAAAAAAATTCGTTCTAAAATAAAACCACGTTCTTTACATTTCCATTCTTCTTTCATAAATCCAATACATCCCATTGTATTAAAAGCAAAATTAATAGGTATAAAAACTTATGGATCTCCTACCTTATCTGACCAAAGTATTATGCCATTTCCAACCATTAAAATTGGTGTAGGAGACAGCATACGCTCTCATACTCCTAATGAGTATGTTCTTATTTCAGAAATTCTAGATGGAATAGATATTTACATACGTTTGTTAAAAGACTTTCAATTTTAAAACAAAAAAGGTAAATTTGTCTTGTTATTATTTTATTTAAATGGAAAAAAGTATGATACAAGAAATAAACGATGATAACTTTGAAAAAGTTGTTCTTGAATCGGATAAACCGATTTTAGTAGATTTTTGGGCTCCATGGTGTGCTCCATGTAGAACTTTATCTGCTATATTAAAAGATCTATACATAGAGTATAAAGAAAAAGCTATGGTTTTCCAGTTAAATGTAGATAAAAATCCAAAAACTTCTTCTAAATATGGAATCCGAAGTATTCCTACCATGTTTTTTTTTAAAAACGGAGAAAAAAAAGATATGCATATTGGAGTTGCCTCTAAAGAGGAGATAAGTAAAAAATTAGATTCTTTAATAAAATAAGAATTCAATAAATTTTGGTCTGGTAGTTCAGTTGGTTAGAATACATGCCTGTCACGCATGGGGTCGCGGGTTCAAATCCCGTCCAGACCGCATTTAAAAAAAATAAACTACTCTATGATGCTTCTTTATGATATTGGATGAGATTTTCTATGGAAATAATTTTCATATGAAATTTTTTAGCCATTTGAATTAATTGTGGAAGACGTGCCATAGATCCGTTTTTATTAAGAATTTCCACTAAAACACCTCCTGGAATACATCCTGATAATCTAGTTATATCAATAGCAGCTTCTGTATGTCCTGGTCTTTCTAGGACACCACCTTTTTTTGCTCGAATAGGAAAAATATGACCTGGTTTATTAAAAGATTCTGGGTTTTCTTCATGTACTAGTGCTAGGATTGTCTTTGCTCTATCGAAAACAGATATTCCTGTTCTAACTCCATAACCTCGGACATCTACAGATACCGTAAAAGCCGTTTTTCTAGGATCTGTGTTATTTTTTACCATCATTGTAAGTTCTAATTGATCACATCTTTCCTCTGTTAAAGAAACACAAACTAATCCTCTTCCATGAGTGATCAAAAAATTAACAATTTTAGGAGTTATTTTTTCTGCTGCAACAATAAAATCCCCTTCATTTTCACGATTTTCATCATCAACCACAATAATCATTTTTCCATTTTGGATATCCTGTAATGATTCTTCAATCCCATTTAGATTAAACAATTTTTTGTTTTTATCATAAAAATAAAAAGCCATCTAAATTATCTATTTTTATTTTATTAGTATGATTTAAAAATCATCCATTACAGTTTTATAAGTAATCCATATACTGATAGGAAAAAAAGTAAAATTTGGGATCCAAGCACTTATCCATGGATAAATATCAGCTTTCTCTCCTTGATTTTGTGTAATGGTAAGTAAAGTATGATAAATGATGAATATAGTTATTGCCATAATAGTTGGAAAACCAATTCCTCCTTTTCGTATAAGAGCTCCTATTGGAGCACCCGTAAGAAACATTATAATGCATGTTACTGGAAATATAAATTTTTTTTGCAATTCTAATTGATACTTTGCTAAATTTATTTTTCTTTTTTTTAGAATTTTTTTTTGATGTTTAAGTTTTTCTATCCAAAAGGATAAACGATCTATCATTTTATTATATAGGATAATAGATCTATTATTTGAAATTTTTTCCAATTTTTTTTTAAAAAAAAGAAAATCGTAATTTTTTTTCTTAAATTCAGAATCCAATTGATTTTGTTTTTTTTTAAAAAAATTGATTTTTTCGATCAATTTGATTGTATCAAAAGTTTGATAAGAATCATAATCCTCTAAGTTTTTTATTTTATTTTCTATCAAAGGTATTTTAAAATATTGAATTAAAGTATCAAATTGAACGATTTGATAAGATGGTCTTTTTTTTTCATCATGGTGGTCACTATAAAAAAAACCATTAATGAGTTTGATCCTAAAGGACCCATCTTCTCTATTTGGTATCAAAATTCCTTCTTTAGCAAGAATAGTATTGATAAATAAATTTTTTTCATAAAAAAAAATGAATATCCCATTCATATGATTTTTATCTTTTCCTGATTGTTTATCTATTTTTATGAAAAAATCGGGAAAAATGTTAACAAAAATTCCTTCCTTTAACTTTAAAGATGGATGGGCTACTGAAATTTGATAACCTAATTCTTTCGCTTTTTTTTTTACTTTTGGAATGGCATAATCAGAGAAAAAATATAAACCTAAGGAAAGGAGCAATGTTAAACCTAAAATAGGTTTCATAATCCTAAAAAGGGAAATTCCAGAAGATTTAATTGATATAAGTTCTTGGCTTTCTGATATTTTTCCATAAGTCATGATAGAAGTTAACAATATTGAAATTGGAGTTACTAAAGGAACTATCGTAATACCAAAATAAAATATAAATTTTAGGATGATGAAAATATTAATATCTTTTCCTGTTAATTCATCAATTTTACTCCAAAAAAATTGAACGATAAATACAAAAATTACCGAAAAAAAAATAACTAAAAAAGGAACTATAAATAAACGAATCATATATAGATCCAGTTTTTTTAGTTTTAACATTATGTTAATTTTATTAATTAATTATTAAGATAATAAAAAAGTATTTTATCAATTATTCATCCGGATACGGTAAAAAAAAGTATTCGTTTTTTTTAAGTTCTTTTTTCCATAAAAAGAAATAATATTTTGAAGATCTGATAGATCTATGAAAGGACATTGTAATCGGATTAATTCATTTTTATTGGAAAATAACAGGTCTCCTCTTCCAATGAGTTGTTCCGCTCCTGTGCAATCTAGTATGGTTCTAGAATCTATTTTAGAACTAACTCTAAAGGCAATTCTTGCAGGAAAATTAGATTTAATTAATCCAGTAATCACATCTACCGATGGACGTTGTGTAGAAATAATTAAATGAATACCTACTGCACGGGATAACTGTGCTAAACGAGTGATATATATTTCTATTTTTTTTTGTTGAAAAGAAAAACTTAAATCTGCAAATTCATCAATAATTAGGATAATATAAGGAAAATGATATTTTTTTTCATATTTTATATTGTATTCTTTGATATTTCTTACCATAGATTTTTCCAAAAGATCATATCGTTTATCCATTTCTTTGCATAAAGAATTTAATATATTTTTTACTTCATATATGTTTGTAATGATAGGTTCTTTGGAATTAGGCAACATAGCAAAATAAGATTTGGAAATTTTTTTGTAAATAGATAATTCTACTTTTTTTGGATCAATCAAAATAAATTTAATATCTTCTGGATTTTTTTTACATAATAAGAATACAATTATAGAATTTAATCCTACTGATTTTCCTTGTCCAGTGGATCCTGCTATCAGCAAATGAGGCATTTTTGTTAGATCTACAATAAAAGTTTCATTAAATACTGTTTTTCCTAAGGCAATGGGAAGTTCCATATTGGTACTTTTATTGAAACTTTCTTCTGAATAAAGGATATTTTTCATATATACGGTAGTAGTTGGATTATTTGGAACTTCTATTCCAATAGACCCTTTTCCCGGTATTGGAGCTATAATTCTTATACTTAAAGAAGATAAATTTAAAGCTATCTCATTTTCTAAATTTTTTATTTTTGAAATTCGTACACCTACCTTAGGAAATATTTCGTACAAAGTGATATTAGGTCCTATAGTGGACTTTATTTGATCGATTCCTATTTTATAATAGTTAAGTATTTGTAGTATTTTTTTTTTATTATCTTTTTCTATATATTTTTCTTTTTTTTCTTCATGAATAGAAATAGAAGAAGATAAAATAGGGATATCTATCCTTCTTTTTTTTTCTTTAAAATTAATAAAAAATGGATGATTATTAATAGCATATTCCTTTTTTTCATATTTTTTATAATTGAAAAAATTTTTTTTAAAATTATGGAATAATTTGAGGAATAGACCCTTATTGTCTTTGAAATTTTTTTCCTTTTCTTTTTTTAATTTTTTAGTATTTTTTATATGACTAAATATGATTACGTAATAAAGTAAAAAGCTAGTCAATACTAGAATTCCTAATCCTACTTTTCCCAATAAACTTATCAAAAAATTTCCTATTTCAAACCCAAAAATCCCACTTAATATTCCATAATTAGGAAAAATAAGATAAAATGTGATTGGTATCCATATACTAAAAAATAAAAATTTATATGTTATGAATTTATAAATATTCAATAGAAGGATTCCTCTAAAAAGTATTTTTAACCCTATTAATAAAAAGAATATTGGAAAAAAAAAGGAACTAATTCCTATTCCACAGTGTATAAAATAGTGAGATAGAGTTGCTCCGATTTTTCCAAGTAAATTTTCTGCTACTATATCTTTATCAAAGAGTTGGTTAATTTGACTTTGATCATTTTTCCAATGAAAAATAAAAGAAAAAAAGCTTAAAAATAAGAATAGGCTATTCCCTAATAAAAAAAAACCAAAAATAGTTTCCATAATATTTTTTTTCTTTTTTTTCGTAAAATTTTTGTACATTCTTTTATTTTGAATTTTATTATCCATAATTAATTATGGATAAAGGAATTTAATTATTATATTATATAAAAAAATATTGAAAACAATGAAAAAAATAAAAACTATCTTTTTTTTTCTTCTTTTAGTTTTTTTCTATCCTTTTGATGGTATACATAGCAAAATAAAAAAAAACATAGAAAAAAATGAAGATCGGAATTTGAACATGTATATAGATTTTATTAGTAATATTTCTTCTAAAGTTGAAAAAGAGGTTTTTGATGGAGGAATTTTTTCTGAAGAATTTTTGAAATTAGACTTGATAGGAAAGGCCAATGAAAATATTGATTATCGTTTTGTACAAAAAATTAATCTGTATCCTGAATCTTATAATATTGATACAAAAATGGATATAGCTTATTTGAAATGCAAACTCAATAATCAACTATCTTTTTTGATAGGGAAACAACCAATTTCTTTTGGAAGTATGGAATATAATTCAAAAGCTCTTCAGGTATATAAGTATCCAGATATATACAAAAATGAGGAGAATCCTATTGGGATAAATTTTATTTATACTCCAAAAAAAAATCATGAATTTCGATTTCAAATTGTAAATCATTTGAATAAGGAAAATAATTCAATTCAAAGTCATCCTATGGGATATTCTTTGAATTGGAATTGGAATTTATTACATAATAAAATCCAAAATAGATGGTCATATTCTATTTTTAAAGAGATGGTAAAGGATCACTTTTGGAAAGTTTTAGCATTGGGAAGTAAATTAGATTTCAAACCTATTTCTCTGGAATCAGATTATATATTGAGTGATGAAGATATAGAAAAAAATAGATATTTTACACAAATTTTTAGTTCCCTTACCAAGGAGGTATCCTCTATAAAATATGGAACATATTTACTTAAATTTAAATACAACTTTATTCCAAGATGGAACTTATTTGCGAAAGGTGTGTATGAACTAGGAAGATCTAAAAAAGAAATTAATAAAATTATTGGAAAAAATCAATTATTCAAAAAGGGATATACTTATTATGGTGGTATAGAATATCAACCTATTAAACATAATGAGGATCTAAATTTATATTTTGTATATCAAAGAAAAAATGTAAAATATATGGATATAGTTGAACAAGAAAACAAAAATAATCATTTTATTTCTTTAGGATTGAGTTATCGTGTGAAGTTATTTTAAAAGATAACACAAAAAATATCGAGTCTGCAATGCAGCTCGGTATTTTTTTTTATTTTTTTTCGGTATTATGAAAATAGGACTTTATTTTGGATCCTTTAACCCGATTCATTTAGGACATATTATTATTGCTAACCATATAGTAGAATTTTTAGATATAGATCATATTTGGTTCGTAGTCTCTCCACAAAATCCACTAAAAAAAAAAACGAATCTTTTAGATTATGTTCATAGAGTTAAAATGCTTCGTATAGCCGTTTTCGGTTATAAAAAAATGAGTGTTCTAGATATAGAATCTGGATGTTCCCCTTCTTATACAATTAATACACTTTATGTTATAGAAAAAAAATATCCTAAAGATAAATTTACTATCATTATAGGAATAGATACTTTATATTCTATCAAAAAATGGAAAAATTATAAAATAATTTTAAATAAATATGATATTTTTGTATACCCTCGTATTGGTACTTTCTCTAACTATAATCATTTTTTTATTCCTATTAAACATAATAAAAATATTTTTTTGAAAGCGCCAATTATTGAAATATCTTCTTCTTTCATTCGAAATTCTATTCAAAAAGGAAAGAATATGAACCATTTACTTCAAACAGAAGTTTGGAAGTATATAAAAAAACATAATTTTTATAGAACAAAAAATTAGATTGTATTTTTTTTATTTCATTCTAAAAAGAAAATATTGATAGGCCTTTTTTAATAATATTCGAAATTCTAATTCCAAAAATATTTTTTCTATGGAATTCCAATTTGGTTTTTTTATATAAAATTTTTCATCATGAAAATAAAAAAGAGGAATATTAGTAACAATAGTTACTAATCTTTTAGATAAAAAACCTAATTCTTTATTTTCTTCAATATTTTTTTTAATTTTTCCACTAAGATCATGAGTGGAATTTAAAAAATTTTCAAGAGTTCCATACTTTTGAATAAATTTTCTAGCATTTTTTTCTCCTATTCCTGGTAGTCCTGGAATATTATCCGAATTATCCCCCATCATACTCCATAAATCTATAACTTGTTTTGGGTTTTTTACCCCAAATTTTTCTTTTATTTCTTCAATACCTAATATTTTTTTTGGATTTCCTTTAAAAGGCGGTCTTAAAATTTTTATATTTTTTGTAACAAGTTGGAAAAAATCTTTATCTAAAGTAATTATATAAATTATATATCCTTTTTTTTCTGCTTTTTTTGCTATAGTTCCGATAAGATCATCTGCTTCGTAGCCATATTTAGCATAAAAAAAGGAAATACTAAAAGATTTTAAAATATTTATCACATAAGGAATAGCAATAGAAATATCTTTTGGTGTTTTTTTTCTATGAGCTTTATATTTATGATATTCTTTTTTACGAATAGTTTTTTTACTGCTATCAAAAATTGCAGCCATATAGAAAGGTTTTTCTTCATTAAGGGTATTAATCAACAAATAAGTAAAATTAAAGATAGGAGAAGTATTTAGGCCTTTAGAAGTACAAAGAGGATTATTTATATATGCATAATATCCTTGATAAAGGATTGTATATGTATCTATTAAAAATAATTTTTTATTATTCATATTTCATAATAATTTTGCAAGATTAGGTAGTTATAATTTATGAAAAAATCAAATAAATATATAGTAACAGCGGCCTTTCCATATGCAAATGGACCAATCCATATAGGACATTTGGCAGGAGTTTATTTACCTGCAGATATTTTTGTTCGTTTTCTTAGACGAAAAAATAAAGAGGTTGTTTTTATATGTGGATCGGATGAACATGGAGTTCCTATTACTATACAAGCTAAAAAGGAAAATACTACTCCTAAAGAAATAGTAAACAAATATCATTTCATGATTAAAGATAGTTTTACTAATTTTGGAATACATTTTGACAACTATTCCAGAACTTCTACAATGATTCATCACGAAATTTCGACTTATTTTTTTAAAAAACTTTATAAAGAAAAAAAAATTTTTGAAAAAGTATCTGAACAATATTATGATAACGAAGCTAAACAATTTTTAGCAGATAGATATATATCGGGAAAATGTCCTCATTGTAAAAAAAAGGATGCTTATGGAGATCAATGTGAAAATTGTGGTTCTTCGTTAAGTTCTGATGAATTAATAGATCCAAAATCTACTATCAGTGGTAGTTTACCCGTTTTAAAAAAAACTAAACATTGGTATTTACCTTTAAACGAATATCAAGAATTTTTAGAAAAATGGATTTTAAAAGATCATAAAAAAGATTGGAAAGTCAATGTTTATGGACAATCAAAATCATGGTTAGATAAAGGATTACAACCTCGTGCTATAACAAGAGATCTGAATTGGGGGATTTCTATTCCTTTTCCGAAAAAAATAGGAAAAGTTCTATATGTATGGTTTGAGGCACCCATAGGATATATTTCCTCTACCATAGAATGGGCAAATCGTAAAAAAATCGACTGGAAGCCTTATTGGAAAAATAAGAATACTCGATTAATTCAATTTATAGGAAAAGATAATATTGTATTTCATTGTATTATTTTTCCAGTTATACTTAAAGCGTGTAATCTGGGATATATTTTACCGGATAAGATTATTGCTAATGAATTTCTTCATTTAGAAAATCAGAAAATTTCTACTTCTAGAAATTGGGGTGTCTGGCTACATGAATATTTGGATGATTTTCCCAATCAACAGGATTCACTTCGTTACATTCTCATAGCAAATATGCCAGAAAAAAAAGATAATAATTTTAATTGGACAGATTTTCAAAGAAAAAATAATACGGAATTAGTAGCTATATTAGGAAATTTCGTGAATAGAAGTATAACTTTAATTCAAAAATATAATAATGGAATTATTCCTAATCCTGGAATTCTATCGATTAGGGATAAAGATATTTTAAAAAAAGTAAGAAAATATCCAGAAAATATAGGTAATTTGATCGAAGCTTTTCAATTTCGTGATGCTTTAGTATGCTTTATGGATTTGGCTAGACTTGGAAACAAGTATTTAACAAAAGAAGAACCTTGGAAAGGTTTATCTAATCCAAGATTTAAACCCATTATTTATGTTTCTTTCCAAATTGTTGGAATGTTAGCGCAATTATCCGATATTTTTCTTCCATATACAGCCAAAAAATTATTAAAAATGCTACGTTTAAAAGCGTTTTTTTGGAAAAAAATCGAAAACAAAGAAGAAATTTTATGTCCAGGACATGTATTGGGAAAATCCATATTGTTATTTAAAAAAATAACAAATGAAAAGGTTGAAAAACAACTAAAAAAATTAAAAAAAATAAATATATGAGTAATGAATGTATTTTCATTAGAAAATGATTCCAAAAAAGGAATTATTTTTTCTTATTTGATAGCGAAAATATACATAAATATCCATTTTTTACGAATATAGTGTAAGTAGTATTATTAAAGTTTATTTGGATGGATAATTTTTAATATTTTTTTGGATGAAATTGAGTAAAAACCTTAATTAAGGGAAAAAAAATATAAAAATATCAGTTATGGTAAAGTTATATTTATCCATGATTCCTTAGGAATATTATTATTTCAGATATTTTTTCCATACAAGTTAGACTTAAAAGGTAATTTTTAGTTCAAATTTACAGTAAAAAAAATGATAAACTAGATTTAAAATATTCTATAAAAAAGTGTAATTCCATCATCTTATTTTTAGGAAAATTAAAAATTTTTAAGTATGTAATTGAATCATATCAAAATTTATTTCAATCCATATTAAAATTTGCGGAGAGAGAGGGATTCGAACCCCCGGAGGAATAAAAAACCTCAACGGTTTTCAAGACCGCC
This sequence comes from Blattabacterium sp. (Cryptocercus punctulatus) str. Cpu, assembly GCF_000236405.1. Lineage (NCBI taxonomy): Bacteria > Pseudomonadati > Bacteroidota > Flavobacteriia > Flavobacteriales > Blattabacteriaceae > Blattabacterium > Blattabacterium sp. (Cryptocercus punctulatus) str. Cpu. The sequence goes on from NC_016621.1 coordinate 313,103, forward strand.
GCAATTAACCACTCTGCCATCTCTCCATTTTTTTTATATTTTTATTATATACACGATATTTCTAATAATATCTTGCATAGTTTATCTTCTTATTATAAGAAAATATTTTCCTTTAATAATCATTACCTAATAAGGTATATAACGAGAATTATAATAATTTTTTGAGGACATAGAAAAACGGGAACCCCCCACATTTTGAATCCACAAAATATACCCTTCCCTGATTTATGAAATCTTCCGATTTTACCCAAAGGGATATACGATTCACCAATATATCATACTACTGGATAAAAACGAAAATATACTCCCCATAAAATACGGTATAAGTGGTAGGTTTGATCACATTAACATTAACTAAAAAATATCCGTATATTATTCACTAACCAAAAATTTTTCTGGTTCCAATATCAAAGTCCCATGACTATCATAATCTTTACAAAAAGATTGAAACTCCTCTGTAAAATAATTACTTAAAAAATAAAGATCCGTTTTTATATCATTTTTTTTATATGGAACGGAAAATCCAATTACAAAATCAATATAATCAAAATTGGTAAAATCGATAGCTATTTGAAATAAGATTTTAGCTGCTCGTAAAAAAAAATTGATATCTAAAATATAAGATCCTGTATGCATATATTATATATAATATATGAATACCCTCTATTTTTAGTACTGTATTTTTTAATATTCTTTTCATATGAGTAATTTTATGGTAAGATATTCCAAATTTATAATCTACATAGTCACTGAAATTTTATAATTTACTCCATCCATAATATGTTGTAGATTTATTCTTATTTTACTACAGGATAATCTTGATAATAATTCCCAAAACAACTGTTCTAAAATAGATAGATTATCTTCTATTTTGATTCAAATTCCGAAATCAACCGCTTTTTTTATTTTTTGTATAAAAAAACAGGAGTAAATATAATATTTTTTTGTATGAAATCCAGATTTTAATCCTAGTTCGATTTCTTGAATAGATCCGGTATATAATCCACTTCTCAAGTTTTATAAAAATTTTAAAATATTCAAATTTGTGTTTTCTTTATACAAGCATCATTAATTTTTAAATTTTTTCCACTACTAAAAGCTTTTTTAATCTTAGAGATATTGTATCTATATTTTTCCATAATCATATATATAAAGTAAGTGGAGTACTGAATTGTATTCCTATTTGTATTAATTAACTGTTCTTTATGAATTGTATGATTCATATTTTTAAAAAACATATATAAAAAAAATAGAATGTATTTTTTATTATAAAATCTATTATAATAGGGATAAATGAACTACATCATTCATATCTCTAACATAATCAAAGATTAATCCTTTTAAGTGGTCTTGTTTAATTTCTTCTACATCTTTTTTATTATCTTGTGAAAGAATAATTTCTTTGATATTAGCCCTTTTAGCAGCTAATATTTTTTCTTTAATTCCTCCTACAGGTAGTACTTTTCCTCTTAAAGTTATTTCTCCAGTCATAGCTAAATGAGGTTTTAATTTCCTATTTTTATAACTGGATACAAGAGAAGTTAACATAGCAATTCCTGCAGAGGGACCATCTTTAGGTACAGCACCTTCCGGGACATGAACATGTACATTTTGTTCTTCAAACATTTTAGGATCAATATGAAATTCTTCATAATGAGCTTTAATATATTGCAAAGCAATTGTTGCAGATTCTTTCATTACATCTCCTAAATTCCCGGTAATACTTAAATTTCCTTTTCCTTTGGAAAGACTGGATTCAATATATAAAATATCTCCACCAAAATTAGTCCAAGCTAAACCTGTAACGACTCCTGTAATATTATTTCCTTCATAACGATCTGGATCATTGGGAATTCCAAGAATTTCCTCTATTTTTTCAATATTTAAACGTTTTACATATTTTTTATTCATAGCAATATGCTTTGCTGCATAACGTGCTAATTTAGCAATATGTTTTTCTAGAGTTCTTAAACCCGATTCTCGGGTATAACTTTCAATTACCTTTTCAATTTGTTTATTACCAAGTATTAAATCAGATTTTTTCAATCCATTTTCTTTCAATTGCTTAGGTAAAATATGTTTTTTTACAATTGGAGTTTTTTCTTCCACCGTATATCCATTCATTTCGATTACCTCCATCCGATCTATAAGAGCCGCTTGGATATTAGAAAGAGAATTTGCTGTAGCAATAAACAATACTTTTGATAGATCATAACCCATTTCCAAAAAATTATCGTAAAAAGAAGTATTTTGTTCCGGATCTAAAACTTCTAACATTGCCGAAGATGGATCTCCATTTGTTCCTAATCCCATTTTATCGATCTCGTCAATTACAAAAACTGGATTGGAAGTTCCTACTTTTCGTATAGATTGTAACAGACGTCCTGGCATAGCTCCAATATAAGTTCTTCTATGACCCCGTATTTCCGATTCATCGTGTAATCCTCCTAAAGAAACACGTACATATTTTCTTTTAAGAGCGGTAGCTATAGATCGACCCAAAGATGTTTTTCCTACTCCAGGTGGACCATAAAAGCATAAAATAGGAGAACGCATATCCCCTCTTAATTTTAATACAGCTAAATATTCTATAATCCTTTCTTTAACTTTTTCCAATCCGTAATGATCTCTATCCAATATTTTTTGTGCAAATTCTAAATTGAAATTATCTTTTGAATATCGACCCCATGGAAGATCAATCATTAATTCTAAATAATTTCTTTGAACCGTATATTCTGGCATTTGGGGGTTAGTTCTTTGCATTTTAAGTAATTCTCTATCAAATTGTTTTTTAGCTTCTTTAGGCCATTTTTTTCTGGAAGCTTTAGCACGCATTTCATCAATTTCTTTTTCATAAGATATATCACCTAATTCTTCTTGTATAGCTTTAATTTGTTGATGTAAAAAATATTCTCTTTGTTGCTGATCCATATCACTACGAACACGGGACTGAATATCATTTTTTAACTTTATTTGTTGATGTTCTACGTTAAGGAAACGTAATGTTTCCATAGCTCTTTTTTTTAAATCATTGTATTCTAATAATTTTTGTTTATCTCTAGTAGCTAAATTCATATTAGCAGCTACAAAATTGATTAAAAAAGAAGGACTTTCTATATTACGAATAGCAATACTAGCTTCTGATGGAATATTGGGATTATCCTGAATAATTTTTATGGAAATTTCCTTGATTGATTCTACCAAAGCAAGGTATTCCTTATCTTTGCAAGACGGTTTATTTTCTTTTAACGCTATAATTTCTGCTTTAAAATATGGATCGTTTTGAATAAAACGGTTCACTTTAAATCTCCTTTTTCCTTGTAAAATTACAGTAGTATTTCCATCAGGCATTTTTAACAATTTCAATATTTTAGCTACTGTTCCTATAGTATATAAATCTTTTTCACTAAGATTTTCTATTACAGAATTTTTTTGTGTTAATACCCCAACCGTTTTATCCAATCCATAAGCATCTTGTAATAACTGAATTGATCCACTTTTTCCGGCTATAATAGGAAAAACGATCCCAGAATACAAAACCATATTTCTCACTGTTAATATACATAATTGTTCTGGTATCTCATCTTTAAGAAGCTGATCTTCTTCATCTTGACTAATTAAAGGGATAAATTCTGCTTCAGACTCGAATCCAGATTCGGTAAATATATTTTTTAGTAACATAAAAAAATAGATTTCTTACTTAAATGATGCAAATGATGATTAATAAAATAATCATCACCTTTATTTTTAAATATACTGTTTTCTATATGAAAAAAAAACCTTAAATATAGACTCCATATCCCTTTTTTTATACTATTCTTAATAATTCTGTTAAGATTTGATTTATTTTTCTTTATTTTCCTTTTTAAGGAGCTCAATAAAAATATCTTCAGTCAAAATTTTAACATTATTTTTTTTCATTCCTTTTTCTAATTTTGAACCAAAATTTTTTCCAACAACGATAAAATTAGTTTGATTAGTAACAGTACTAAATACTTTTCCACCTAAAATTTCTACCATATTTTTAGCTATATTCCGTGACATACAAGATAGTTTTCCTGTAAAAACAAAAGATTTTCCTTCAATTATAGATTTTCCTTCAATTATAGATTTTCCTTCAATTATAGAATATTGTTTTTTTGAAAAATTTAATCCATATTTTATAAGTTGTTCGACCATTTTTTTATTTTCCATGATTGAAAAATAAGTACTTATACTTTTTGCTATTTTTTTACCTATACCTGAAATAGACGTTAAAATATTATAATCTGCATTTATCAAATAATTTATATCTGTAAAGGTTTCTGTTAACTTTTTAGAAATATATTCTCCTACATGAGGAATTCCTAATCCATATAAAACTCTATAATAAGAATTATATTTAGATTTTTCTATATTTTTTATTATATTATCTGTTAATTTTTCTTTAACTCCCTTCAGTTGAAGAAATTCTTCCTTTTTTAATCTATATAAATCGGAAATTTTGTATAAAAAACCCTTTTTATATAGTTTTTTAATCATTTTATTTCCAATTCCTTGTATATTCATTGCTTGTATACTTACAAAATGTTGGATTTTTCCAATCCTTTGAGAAGGACAGTTATTATTATTGGAACAGTATAACAATTTATTTTTTTTTATTAAATAACTCTCACATGATGGACATTTTTTTAAAAAATATATCGGATTTGCATTGATCAATCGTTTTTTTACATTTATTTTGGTCACTTTAGGAATGACATCCCCTCCTTTTTCCAAAAAAATAGAATCTCCATAATGGAGGTCCATTTTTTGTATAAAACGATCATTATAAAGAGAAACTTTTTTAACCATGGTTCCAGAAATATTTGTAGGACGTACATAAGCTACAGGGGTAATGATCCCAGTACGTCCTACTTGAAATTTTATGTTTAACAACTTTGTTTCTGATAATATTTGTCTAAATTTATAAGAAATGGCCCATCTTGGATATTTATTCGTAAATCCTAAAAGATATTGTTTTTGGTACTCATTAACCTTAATTACTATCCCGTCAATATGGTAGGGTAGATGATTCTTCCATAGATTCCAATAGTCCATGAAATGAAATATATCCTTTTTTGTTTTACAAAGCATAGCCGTTTCTGGTATTTTGAATCCCCAATTTCGTAGATATTTGAAAGATTGATATTGTGTATCAAAAGGAAGATTTTTTCCTATAACCGTGTATACAATACAAGATAGATTTCTTTTAGATACTTCTTTGGCATCCTTAATTTTTAGGGTCCCACTAGCTGTATTTCTTGGATTAGAATAAGGAATTATTCCTTTTTTTTTCGTTCCTATATTAATTTCTATAAATTTTTTTTTAGAAATAAAAATTTCTCCACGTATTTCAAGATACCTAGGATAGGTTTCTCCAATTAATTTTATGGGAATTGATTTTATGGTTCGTACATTTTTTGTAACATTTTCTCCTTTTTTCCCATCTCCACGAGTTACGGCATTGGTTAATAATCCATTTTGATAGATTAAATTAATGGATACTCCATCATATTTTAGTTCACACACGAAAGAATAAAAAGAAATAGATTGATCAATTCGATTTTTCCAAATCATTAATTCACTTTTAGAATAGGTATTTTGAAGGGAGTACATTTTATATTTATGATGAATGATTGTAGATCCATATTTTTTGGGGTGAATATTTCCACCTATTCTTATTGTAGGAGATTTAGGATCATAGAATTCTGGATTTTTTTTTTCTAATAAATATAATTCTCTCAATTTTTTATCAAATTCGTAATCCGATACATTATAAGTATCTAAAATATAATATTGATAATTGTATTCTGATAATTCTTTTCTTAGTTTGTATATTTTTTCTTTGATATATTTTTTTTTATTATTCATTTCATTCATTTAATTAATATTTTGCACGAATCATTCGGAACCCCCCTTGAAAATCTTTTCTAATTTCTATATCCGTAAACCCATATTTTTTCATAAAATGAATAAAATCTAAATGAATAAATTGGTTGATCTCAAAATAAACATATACTACTACACCAGTAAACTTTTTTTTTATCCAATAAATAATTTTTTTATAAAAAATGAATGGATCCTCATCTGGAACAAATAATGCTTGAAAAGGTTCATATTGAAAAATATTTGGATGCATAAATTTTTTCTCAGAGACTCTTACATATGGAGGATTACTCACGATAATATTAACGGGATATTTTTTTATTTTTTGTAAAAAAATTAAATTATGAAGAATATCCACTTTTCTTAAAAAAATTTTTACGTTATGTAATTTTGAATTTATTCTTGCTATAGAAAGGACTTCATGAGAAAGATCGATTGCATGAATAGAACGTATTTTAGGAAGTTTTTTTTTTAAAGTAATACTAATACATCCACATCCTGTTCCAATATCAAATATTTGAATATTTTCACTATTTTTTATTTTGTAATCATTTATTATCCAATATACTAATTCTTCTGTTTCTGGTCTTGGGATAAAAACTTTTTCATTAACAATGAAATCCATTCCAAAAAAGTTGGTCTTTCCAATTACATATTGAATGGGTCTGTTTTTTTTCAATTCCCATAATTTTCTTATTAATTTTTTGTATATGAAATCATCTATTTTTTCCTTTATACTTAATTTTAAGATTATTTTTATTTTATCACATTTCAAAACATGAGTTGTTAGAATAAAAAATAGATGATTTAATTCCTGGATTTCTGGATATACTTTTTTAAGAGTATCATAAAATAAATGGTAAAATTCATATAAATACATCATAAAATAAAAAATGAATTCAAAAAAATACTTATTTTTTGTGGAATTTTATTTGATTAATAAATAATTTTTTATGTTTGATGATGATACCATTGTGGCTTTAGCTACTCCTACTGGTTCCAGTGCAATTTCGGTGATTCGTATTTCTGGAAAAAAATCTATATCTACCGTTGAAACTATTTTTAGTTCCGTTCATTATGGAAAAAAATTGGAAAATCAATCTACTCATACTATTCATTTAGGATATATTGTAGATGATAATATAGATGATAGAAGTGATAGTAGTAGAAGGAATTATTTGGATCAAGTTTTAGTATCTATATTTAAATCTCCTTTTTCTTATACAGGAGAAAATATGATAGAAATATCTTGTCATGGATCTTATTATATTCAACAAAATATTTTACAATTGTTAATCAGAAAAGGAATCCGTTTAGCTCGGCCTGGAGAATTTACATTTCGTGCATTTTTAAATAAAAAAATGGATTTATCTCAAGCAGAAGCTATAGCAGATCTTATATTATCGGATAATCAAGCCTCTCATGAATTATCTTTGCAACAAATAAAGGGAGCCTTAACTAGTACTATTAAAAATTTACGTAAAAAATTATTGGATTTTTATTCCTTATTAGAATTAGAACTGGACTTTTCTGAAGAAAATGTGATTTTTGCAAAAAGATCCGATCTTTTTTCTTTCTTAAAGGATTTAGAAGAAACTTTAAAAGATTTAATTGAATCTTTTTCTCTAGGAAATTCTATAAAAAAAGGAATTTATGTAGTCATTATTGGAGAACCAAATGTAGGTAAATCTACATTATTCAATTACGTAATTAAGGAAAGCCGTTCGATTATATCTAACATAGAAGGTACAACTAGAGATAGTATAGAAGGAGAATTGATTTTGAATGGTATACATTTTCATTTTGTGGATACAGCAGGAATTAGAGATCCGAAAGATACAATTGAAAGAATGGGGGTTAAAAAGACTATGGAAAAAATACAAGAAGCTCAAGTCCTATTATACCTTTTGGATTCCTCTAAAAATGATAGAAAAAAACAGAAAAAAATTCTCAAAAAAATTCAAATTATACACGAAAAAAATCCACTTAAAAAAATTTTAGTGATTGCTAATAAATCGGATTTATCCTCTTTTAAAGACTTCTATAACTTAAAATCAAAGTTTTCTTATTTTTTTGAAATTTCTGCAAAAAATCATCACGGTATAAAAAAAATTCTCTATACTTTAAGTCAGTTATTCATTGAAAAATTAAAAGAAAAAAATATTATTGTGACACAAAATCGACATTATGAAGCATTGAAAAAATCCTTAAAGGAAGTATTACTTGCTCATGATGCATTAAGTAAAAAAGTACCAGAAGATTTAGTTTCTATACATATCAAAGAAGCTTTACATCATTTAGGAAAAATTACCGGTGAAATAACTAATGAAGAGGTACTAAAAAACATATTCTCCAAATTTTGTATTGGAAAATAAAGAAAAAAAAAAAGTAATGTCATGTATAAGAGTTCGTTTTGCCCCTAGTCCTACAGGCCCACTACATTTAGGTGGAATAAGGACTGCTTTATATAACTATCTTTTTGCTAAAAAAAATCGAGGAACATTTATTCTTAGAATAGAAGATACGGATAGAAAAAGATTTGTTCCAAATTCTGAATCCTATATTTTGGAAACATTAAAATGGTGCCAGATAGAACCTGATGAAGGAGTTGGTTATGGTGGGAAATATTTTCCTTATTATCAATCTCAACGTGGATATATTTATCGTATTTATTTAAATAAACTGTTAGATAAAGGATATGCTTATTATGCTTTTGACACCGATCAAGAACTTAATAAAAAAAGGAAGGAATATTCCGATCGTGGATTAACTTTTTCTTATAATGCAAGAGTACGAATGTACCTTAATAATTCCTTAACCATGACAAAAAAACAATTATCTTACAAATTAAATGATGGGACTTCCTATGTCATTAGATTTAAAATTAAACCTGGAGAAAAATTGAAAATCCAGGATATGATACGTGGAAATATTATGGTAAATACAGATACTTTAGACGATAAAGTATTATTAAAATCTAATGGAGTTGCTACTTATCATTTAGCTAATACTATAGACGATTATTTAATGAAAATTACTCATGTAATAAGAGGAGAAGAATGGATCCCCTCCATGCCAGTTCACCTATTGTTGTATCGTTCATTGGGTTGGATACCTCCTCTTTTTGCACATTTACCTTTAATATTAAGAGATGATGGAAAAGGAAAAATAAGCAAACGAAATGCAGAAAGTTTAGATTTTCCTATATTTCCTTTGCAATGGAAAGTCCCCGGTCATAAAACCATTATTCAAGGATACAGAGAGCTAGGTTATTTTCCAGATGCTTTTGTTAATATGCTAGCTTTTTTAGGATGGAATCCTGGAGGGACAAAAGAAATTTTTTCTTTACAAGAATTAAAAAATTCTTTTTCTTTAGAAAAAATCAATAAATCTGGAGTTACTTTTAATCTAAAAAAGGCAAATTGGTTCAATAAACAATATTTAAATAAAAAAAAAGAAGAAATATTTTCATTTCTTTGTACAGAACTCCAAAATCGTTCTCTTTTCTATGAAAAAGATTACTTATGGAAAGTGATCCATCTAACAATAAATAGGATTAATTTTATTCATGAAATTTGGGAACATTCTTTTTACTTTTTTGTTTATCCTAGTTATTATGATCCCAGTTTTTTTGATAAAATTTGTCATCAAAATACTATTGATCAATTAAAACTTTGTAAAGAATTATTATCCAAGGTTCAGAAATTTACATCCGTAAATTTACGATTTTTGTTCAAAAAAAGAATCTACGATAAAAATATCCGTGAAATAATGCAACTATTTCGTTTATCTTTAGTAGGATCTTTAAAAGGATCTGACCTTTTCATGATATTGGAAATGTTAGGTAAAGAAGAAAGTATACGCCGTATAGAAAATATGATGAAAAAAATTAAAGAAAAAAATGATTCTTTTTGTTGAAAAAAAATATAGATTTACATTTTTGAAAAAAAAATTCAAATGCTTAAACATTATGAAAATATAATGATAATTACACCAGTTTTGTCTGATGATCAAGCAAAAAAAACGGCAAAGGAATATGAAAATTATCTAATAAAAAAAAATGGAAAAATAGTTTATCAAGAACATTGGGGGTTAAAAAAATTAGCTTATCCAATTCAAAAAAAACAAAGTGGTTGTTATCATTTATTTGAATTTTTATTCAATTCTAACTTAGTATCTGATTTAGAATTGAAATTAAGACAAGATGAACGAATTTTACGTTTTATTACTGTAAAATTAAATAAATATGGAATAGAATATGCAGAAAGGAGAAGAAATAAATTTTTTAAACAGGACAAAGAATAGAATTATGATTTTAGAATATATAGATCAAAAAAATATAAAAAAAAAAGGAGGTGATAGCGATTTAAGATACTTATCTCCTCTTAAAATAGAAACAAAATTAGAAAAAAAATATTGTTTTTTTGAAAAAAGTAATATAAAGTATATAGATTATAAGGATCCTACATTTTTAATAAAATTTTTGAATGCACAAGGTAAAATTTTACCACGTCGTATTACAGGTACTCGAAAAAAAAATCAAAATAAATTAAATTCTGCTATAAAAAGATGTAGACAAATTGGTCTTTTACCTTTTGTGACAGATGATTTAAGATAATATGAAAATTATTCTCAAAAAAGACGTGGAAAATTTAGGGTTTCAATACGATGAATTAGATGTTAAACCCGGGTATGCTAGAAACTATCTAATTCCTAATGATTATGCTATTTTAGCACTTCCTGGAACAATAAAAAATATTCATGAAATATTGAAACAACGCTATAAAAAGGAAAGTTTTTTAATCGAAAAATCCAAAGAAATAGAAAAAAAATTAAAAAAATTAACTATAAAAATAAAAGCTAAAGTAGGAAAAGGAGGAAAACTATTCGGTTCCATTAACAATCAAGAACTAATGAAAGTTTTAAATAAAAAAGGAATTTCTATAGAAAAAAAATCTATAAGAATTCCTGGTAATAAAGTCATTAAGACAATTGGAAAACATCAGGTAAGTATACGTTTACATCATAAAAAAGAGTTCACTCTCAATTTTGAAGTATTGTCTTCCTGATACGACTTAATTTTAAATTATTGAAAAGTATTGTATAATAAAACTAAATTTAATAGAACAATGATAATAGTGATAAACCAAGATAATATTTTTAAAAAAGGTCCATTAACAAATAATCCCATTTTATTATAATCTCCTGTAAAATTAACTAAAGGAATAATTGCAAAACTTAATTGGATTGATAAAATTATTTGACTAATTATTAGTAATTCTGCAGTTCCTTTTTCGCCATAAATAATCGAGGCGATCATAGCAGGAACGATAGCAATTAACCTAGTTATTAGTCTTCTAACCCAAGGTTTTAATCGTATATGAAGAAATCCTTCCATCACAATTTGTCCAGATAAAGTTCCAGTAAGTGTAGAATTTTGTCCTGAGGCTAGTAAAGCTAGTGCAAAAAAAACTCCTGAAAGACTAGATCCTAGTATAGGCGATAAAAGTTTATGTGCATCCAGAATATCTGCTACTTCTGTATGCCCATATTTATGAAAAGTTGCTGCAGATATGATTAATATTGCTGCATTGATAAAAAAAGCTAAAGATAAAGATAATGTACTATCTATCGTTGCATATTTTATGGCCATTTTTTTACCTTCAATAGTACGTTGGTAGTTCCTTGTTTGTATGATACTTGAATGTAGGTAAAGATTGTGTGGCATTACAGTTGCTCCTAAGATTCCAATAGAAATGTAGAAAGAATGTGAATTTTTAATGATTTCAGGATTTGGAATAATTCCTTTTAAAATAGGTAAAATTTCGGGTTTAGAACTAATAATTTCAAAACTAAAACAAATCAAAATTGTAAAAATTAATACAGCTACTACACTTTCAATATATCTGAATCCTTTATATTGAAAAAATAAAATGAGTAAAACATCTATGGTCGTAATTAATACCCCCCACGTAATGGGAATTCCAAAAAGTAATTTTAAGGCTAATACGGAACCAATAATTTCTGCTAAGTCACATGAAGCAATAGCAATTTCGCATAAAATCCATAATATAAAACTAATAAAGGGAGGATAATGATCCCTACAGGCTTGTGCTAAATCTCGTTCACAAACAATTCCTAATTTTAAAGATAAATGTTGCAAAATGATAGCAAAAATATTGGATATAAAAATAACGGATAAAAGCATGTATCCAAATTTCGACCCTCCAGCAATATCTGTTGCCCAATTTCCTGGATCCATATACCCTACAGCAATTAATAGTCCTGGTCCAGTAAAAGCAAAAAATTTTCTCCATATTCCTTTTTTTTTAGGAACATAAACAGTAGAAAAAACCTCAGAAAGGGAAGGAGATTTATTCTTTTTTCTCCATCCTTTTATTGGATCTTTATTTTTTAGCATAAAAATAGAATTAGTAGAGTATGAAAATATAAAGTTAACCGTTTTACTATTTTTATTTTTTTTTACGATTATCTTCTTTAGGATAAAATTTTTTAAAAAAAATTGTATAAAATAAAATTATTTTTTACCTTTATTCTTTATTTTTTTGATTCCGCGAAGTAAGTAAGAAATAAAAAGAAAATGAATAGGACTCCTTATTATTATTATTTTTTTATAGAATTGGTGAATCGGTTTATGGAGGAGTATAGTATATAGTATTATGAGGTAAATTAAATATTTCTTACAACATGAAAAAAATTGCTATACAAGGGATAAAGGGGTGTTTTCATCATGCTGCAGTTTCTAGATACTTTGAAGGATCTCATTACAAATTAATGGAATGTTATTCCTTTAGAGAACTTGCCTTTTCGGTTGCTAAATCTAATGTAGATATTGGGGTAATGGCTATAGAAAATACTATAGCAGGTACTATATTGACTAATTATAGTCTTTTATCTGAATATAACTTAAGAATAGTTGGAGAAATATATATGCCTATAAGACATCATTTGATGGCTGTTCCTGGACAAAATATGAAAGAAATAAAGGAAATTTACTCTCATCCAATGGCCATTTTGCAATGTGAGTTTTTTATAAATTCACATCCTTATGTAAAAATATCCAAGTATTCTGATACGGCTTCTGCCGCTAAATACATTTCTATATGCAAAAAAAAAGGATTAGCTGCGATTGCATCAGAATATGCAGCTAAAGAATATGGATTAGAAATTATTTCTAGAAATATCCAAACCATTAGAAGAAATTTTACCAGGTTTTTTATTATTAAAAATTTTTCAAATAAAGAAGATAATTTTAATAAAGCTTCACTAAGATTCAAAATTTTCCATACTACTGGTAGTTTATCTCAAATATTGAGTCTTATATCAAATCTTGGAATAAATATGACTAAAATACAATCTATTCCTATAATAAAAAAACCTTGGGAATATTTTTTTTATGTGGATATTATATTCAATAATATAAAAGATTATGAGAGAATGAAAATATGTATACAAAGTAACCCCAATCTTCATAAACTTTCTATTATTGGAGAATATAAAAATGGAAGAATTAGATCTTAATGATTGTTGTAGCAAAAAGAATACATCAAATATCGGAATATTTTTTTTCCGAAAAAATGAAAGAGATTCAGACTCTTGAAAATAAGGGAATAGATATCATTAATTTAGGAATTGGGAATCCGGATATTCTTCCTCCATACGGAGTTATTCCTAAAATGAAAGAAGCATCAGAAATAAAAAATGCGAACACTTATCAAAGTTATATTGGTATAGAAAGGTTACGTAAAACTATTGCAGATTGGTATGGAAATACGTATAAAGTGGATGTAGATTATCAAAAAGAAGTGTTACCTTTGATGGGGTCAAAGGAAGGAATTATGGATATAAGCCTTTCTTATTTGAACAAAGGTAATCAAGTTCTAATTCCAAATCCTGGATATCCTATTTATTCTTCTATATCCAAACTTTTAGAATCGGAAGTAATTTATTATGATCTTTATGATAGGGAGGATTGGTGTCCTAATATAAAACTATTGGAAAATAAAAATCTATCTAAGGTTAAGATTATGTGGATCAATTATCCTCATATGCCAACAGGTGCAACTATAACTTTTGAAAAGTTGGAAGAAATAGTCTTTTTTGCGAAAAAAAATCGTATTTTACTAGTGCACGATAATCCTTATAGTTTAATATTAAATAATAATAAACGTCCTTTGAGTATATTTAATATTCGAGGTTCTAAAGATATTGCTTTAGAATTAAATTCTTTAAGTAAAAGTTATAATATGGCTGGATGGAGAATTGGAATGATAATAGGAAAACACGAATATATTAAAAATATTTTAAAAGTAAAAAGTCTCATCAATTCTGGAATGTATTATCCAATACAAATTGGGGCTATAGAAGCAATGAATCAAAATTCAGAATGGTTTAAAAAACTCAATCTAGAATATTTAAAACGTAAAAAAATTATATTGGAAATATGTGATCGTCTATATTTAAAATATAGAAAAAAAAGTTCTGGAATATTTGTTTGGGCTAAGATTCTAGATTTAGAAAAAAATGATCGGAAATGGTCCGATAAAATTCTCAAAAATTATCACATATTTATTACACCTGGAAGCATTTTTGGAAATAATGGAAAAGGGTATGTAAGATTATCTATGTGTTGTCCTGTAAAAACTTTGGAAAAAGCAAAAAATAGAATTTTTTCATGAATATTGGAATTATAGGATTAGGTTTAATCGGTGGATCTATTAGTTTAGGATTAAGAAAATCCAATTTTGGAGATAAATTTCTAGGAATAGACTCTAATAAAGAAAATGCTATTCATGCTGTAAAACTTGGAATTGTAGATAAAATAATTTCTTTTCAAGATCTTATTATACAATCTTCCGTTATTATTTTATCCATTCCTGTAGATGGAATAAAAAAAATACTTCCAATTATTCTTAATAAAATCAGTAATGATACAGTTATTTTAGATACTGGATCTACTAAGTATGAAATTTGTAATAGTGTCTATTCTCATCCAAAAAGAAGTCGTTTTGTGGCTACCCACCCTATTGCAGGAATAGAAAATTCTGGACCAGAATATGCTCATTCAGATCTTTTCCATAAAAAAAATTGTATTCTTTGTGATTCTGAACTTAGTGATCCAGATGCGATATTTATCGTAGAGAAAATTTATTCTATAATGGATATGCGGATGATTTATATCACATCTAAAGAACATGATTTTTATATTTCTTACGTATCTCATTTACCTCATGTAGTTTCCTTTTCTTTAGCTAGTACTGTTTTAGAAAGATTTAAAAATGAAAAAAAATTTTTTAATAATATGAGGGGAAGTGGATTGGATTCTACTACACGTTTAGCGAAAAGCAACCCTGAAACGTGGTTACCTATTTTTATTTCTAATAAAAATAATCTGATTCAAGCTATGGATGTTTATATAGATCACTTAAAAATATTTCGTAAATATTTAAGAAAAAAAGAATTTCATCAAATTGATCGGTATATAAAAAAAGCAAATGATATAAAATAAAAAAAATATGTTTAATGTATAAATTGTATTATGATGGAAAAAAATATTCTAAATAATAGTATAGACAGATCTTGGATTGAAAAGTTTGATAAACCCCTAGTCATATCTGGACCTTGTAGTGCAGAAAGCGAAAAACAAATCAAAGAAACAGCTATAAGGATGGACACATCCTATGTACAAGTGTTTAGAGCAGGTATCTGGAAACCTAGAACTAAACCGAATAATTTTGAAGGGATTGGGGAAGTTGGACTTCAATGGCTAAAAAATGTAAAAAAAAATACAGGATTAATGGTTGCTACGGAAGTAGCTAATGCAGAACATGTAAAGTTGGCGTTATCTTTTGATATAGATATTCTTTGGATAGGAGCAAGAAGTACAGCAAGTCCATTTACTGTCCAAGAAATTGCGGATTCTTTAAAAGGAAAAGAGGAGAAAATTATCTTAGTAAAAAATCCTATACATCCTGATCTAGAATTATGGATAGGAGCTTTAGAACGTTTATTTTCCAAAGGAATTAAAAAATTAGGAGTTATACATCGTGGTTTTTATACTTATAAAACATCTAAATATCGTAATCAACCCAACTGGAATATATTATTGAATTTTAATAGTATTCTTCCTAGAATTCCTATTATTTGTGATCCTTCACATATTTGTGGAAATAAAAAAGGAATTTTAGAAATTTCAAAAATAGCTTTTCATTTTTTTAGATGTGAGGGATTGATGATAGAAAGTCATTGTGATCCTGATAATGCTTGGAGTGATGCTAAACAACAAATTACTCCTGAAAAACTTTTGGAAATGTTAAAAAATTTGATATATTCTAATTATGATGATGAAAAATATCAAAATCAGTTAGATTCTTTAAGAATACTTATTGATGAAATAGATGAAAATATTATTACTCTTTTAGCAGAAAGAATGAAAATTTCCAAAAAATTAGGAATTCTGAAAAAAAAATATAATATAGCTTTATTACAGAAAAATAGATGGGAGTATATTTTAAATAAATCTATAAAATTAGGAAAAGAATTAGGTGTTTCGGAAGAAATTATTGAAGAAATTTTCAAAATTTTGCATAAAGAATCTATTAATATTCAAAAATATTAAAAATAAAATTTAGGATAATAGCAAGCTAAGTCATCAAATAAAAAAAATGCCTTATTTATTCACTAGCGAATCTGTTTCGGAAGGACATCCTGATAAAATATCGGATCAAATATCGGATGCTATATTAGATCATTTTCTGGCCTATGATTCAGAAGCAAAAGTTGCTATAGAAACTTTAGTTACTACGGGGCAAATTGTATTAGCAGGAGAAGTAAATTCTAAAACTTGGGTTAATGTTCAAAAAGTAGCTCGTGATACCCTTAGGAAGATTGGATATACTAAAAATGAATATAGATTTAATGCAGATTCTTGTGGGGTAATTTCTTCTATTCAAGAACAATCTAGAGATTTATTCCAGGGGATAATACAAAATAAAAAAAAAGAAAATCAAGGTGCCGGAGACCAAGGTATGGTATTTGGATATGCTATTAAGGAAACAGAAAATTATATGCCTTTATCATTAGAAATATCTCATTATTTATTAAGGGAACTTTCATCCATCCGAAATGAAGGAGAAAAAATGCTTTATTTACGTCCAGATGCAAAATCACAAGTTACTCTGGAATATTCTGATAAAAATATCCCTATACATATTCATACTATTGTAATTTCAACTCAACATGATGAATTTGATAAAAAAGAAAAAATGCATAAACGTATAGTTCAAGATATTAAAAATATTTTAATTCCAAGGGTCAAGAATATACTATCGAAGGATATAAAAAAATTATTTACCGATCGAACGAAATATTACATAAATTCTACAGGTAAATTTGTTACTGGTGGACCTCACGGGGATACTGGAATTACCGGAAGAAAAATTATCGTGGATACTTATGGAGGTAGAGGGTCTCATGGAGGAGGATCTTTTTCTGGAAAAGACCCTTCTAAAGTGGATAGATCTGCTGCTTATGCTGCTAGGCATATTGCAAAAAATCTTGTTGCAGCAGGAGTTGCAGATGAATTATCAATACAAATATCTTATGCAGTTGGTATTGCAAAACCGATAGGAATTTTTGTGAATACTTATGGTACATCTAAAAAAGAACTTCTTGATGAAGAGATTTTACTAAAAATTAAAAAAATTTTTGATTTTCGTCCTTACGCTATAACAAAGAGATTAAAATTGTGTAACCCAATATATGAGGAAACAGCTGTTTATGGCCATATGGGAAAAATTCCAAAAAAAGTATGGAAATATTTTTCGGATATAGAAGGAAATAAAAAAAAACAAGAAGTAGAACTTTTTACATGGGAAAAATTGGACTATTTGCCTATAATCAAAGAAATTTTTGATATTTAATTCAATAAAAAATAGGTATTTTTGGTTAAATTTTTAACTATGTCTTACAATTTATTGAAAGGAAAAAAAGGGATTATATTTGGAGCTTTAGATGAAAATTCTATTGCTTGGAAGGTAGCAGAACGTGCTTATAAAGAAAAAGCGTCTTTTATTTTAACAAATACCCCTGCTGCTTTAAGAATGGGAAAAATTTATGAATTATCTCATAAAACAGAATCCATGGTAGTCCCAGCAGATGCTACTTCTATTATAGATCTTAATATTTTATTTGATAAAGCTTTAGATCATTTTGGAGGAAAAATAGATTTTCTATTGCATTCCATCGCTATGTCCATAAATATTCGAAAAGGAATTCCTTATACCTCTATTAATTATGAATTTTTAAGAAAAGGATGGGAAATATCTGCCGTATCCTATCATAAAATCATGCAAACGGCTTGGAGTAAAAATGCCATGAATAAATGGGGATCTATTGTAGCTCTAACTTATATTGCTTCTAAAAGAAGCTTTTCATATTATGGAGATATGTCGGATTATAAGTCTTATCTAGAGAGTATTACACGTAATTTTGGTTATCATTGGGGAATAAAAAAAAAAGTTAGGGTGAATACGGTTTCACAATCTCCTAGTGTTACAAAGGCCGCAAAATCTATTAAAGGATTCAATCAATTTTTTATTTTATCTGAAAAAATATCTCCTTTAGGAAATGCTTCGGCACAAGATTGTGCAAACTATATAATTACACTATTTTCAGATTTTACAAGAAAAGTAACAATGCAAAATTTGTATCATGATGGAGGTTTTTCTAAAACAGGGATTAATGAAACGATGATTTCATAATCTTTATTTATTCATTTCAATTTTTTTAGAAAAATATAAAATATGAAAAAAATTATTTCTCCATCTTTACTTTCAGCAAACCTGGCATTCTTATATCGTGATATAGAAATGCTGAATAAAAGTGAAGCAGATTGGTTCCATATTGATATTATGGATTCTTCTTTTGTTTCTAATATTTCTTTTGGTACTTTATTTATCAAACATGTAAAAAAATATACTCATAAACCTATAGATGTGCATTTAATGATTATGCACCCAGAATACTATATAGAAGAATTTAAATTTTGTGGGGTAGATAACTTACATGTTCATTATGAAGCTTGTATACATTTAAATAGAACTATTTATTCCATTAAAGAATATGGTATGAAAGTAGGTGTAGCAGTAAATCCTCATACTCCAGTTTTTCTTTTACAAGATGTTATTAAAGATATAGATTTTGTTTTATTAATGAGCGTAAATCCTGGTTTTAGCGGACAAAAATTTATTCATCAAACTTATCAAAAACTAGAAGATACTAAAGATTTGATTTTAAAAAAACATTCTTCTGCACTTATCGAAGTAGATGGAGGGATTAATTTAGAAATTGCTTCTTTATTATTCAAAAATGGGGCAGATATATTGGTAGCAGGAACTACTATTTTTTCGAATTCTAACCCAAAAAAAATTATTCATAGAATGAAATTAGAAAGCATTTAAAATCAGATTTTTGTATTATTATTCTTTTTTTTTTAATAATCATGATTTCTAAAGAAACTATAAAACGAATATTTTCTACTTCGTGTATAGAAGAAGTTATCGGAGATTTTGTTTTTTTAAAAAAAAGTGGTCTAAACTATAGAGGTCTTAGTCCATTTTCTAATGAAAAAACACCTTCTCTGATCGTTTCTCCTACAAAAAAAATATGGAAAGATTTCAGTTCTGGAAAAGGTGGAAATATTATTACTTTTCTTATGGAATACGAAAAATTTACTTATGTAGAATCCTTATATTATCTAGCTAAAAAGTATAATATAAAGATTCATGAATCTGAAAAAAATACAGATTTTAGGAAAATTTATCATGAAAAATATGGAATTTTATACTTAATACAGAATTATGCAAAATGTTTTTTCATTAAACAATTGCATTCCACAAAAGAAGGTCAAGAAAAGGGATTGAATTATTTAATAAAAAAAAGAGGATTTGATATGAAAACGATTCATCAATTTGAATTAGGTTATGCCCATTCCTCTTGGATATTATTTACGGAAACAGCTTTAAAAAAAGGATTTAAAATACGTGATTTAAAAAAATCTGGTCTTACTAGATTCAAAAAATCCAATAATTTTGACTGTTTTCGTGAACGTGTCATTTTTCCTATACATGATTTATCAGGTTGGGTAATAGGATTTGGTGGTAGGACGATTAATAGTTATTCCCGTACAACGAAATATTTAAATTCATCTGAAAACGATATTTTTCAAAAAAGTAAAATTTTGTATGGTTTATTTCAAGCTAAAAAAACTATTTTAAGAGAAAATTTTTGTTATTTAGTAGAGGGATATGCAGATGTACTTTCTTTGCATCAATCTGGAATAAAAAATGTGGTATCCTCTTCGGGGACTTCCTTGACCATTGATCAAATATTGTTAATTAAGAAATTTACAAGAAATATTGTTCTTTTTTATGATGGGGACCGTTCTGGAATTCAAGCTTCTTTAAGAGGAATAAATATGTTATTAGAACAAAAAATGAATTTACGTATATTATTTACTCATAATGGAGAAGATCCAGATACTATTTCGAAAAAATATTCTTATTCTCAATTGAGATATTTTTTAGAAAAAAAAAGTTATAATTTTGTTTCTTTTAAACAAAAAATGTTTGAAAAATTCTGTCAAGATGATCCAATTAAAAAATCATTTTTAGTTTTGAATATTTTGAATAGCATTTCAAAAGTATCCAATCTTATCCAAAGAGAATTATATATAGAAGTCGCTTCCAAAAATCTAAAAATTCGTAAAGAAATTTTAATTTCTGAATTGAAAAGAATAAGTCATAAAAAAATTTATAAGAAAAATTCTACTATTAGTATTAGTTCAGAAAAAACTAACAAAAATATTCTTATTCTAATTGAAGAAAAGTTGATTCAGTTAATTTTAAATTATGGAGATAAAAAAATAAAAATAGAAGGATCTAAGACTACAGTTTCCGAAAAAATATTCCAGACTTTTAAATTCCATAACTTTCGTTTTTCTTTAGATTATCATCAGAAAATATTTGACCAAATTTATTTACAAAAAAATTCCATAAAAAAATGGAAATTTTTGTATCATAAAAATACGAAATCCTATTCCTTATCCAAATGGGATAAAAAAGGAATTGAAGTATCCTCCAAAGAGGACAACATAGATCGATATCTTATCGACCTTTTATTAAGATATAAGTCCCAATATTTTTTGAAATTAATTCAAAACGAAATCAGTAATTTTCGAAAAAATATTAAAATTGAGGATAAGAAAGATCTTTTGCAAAAGATAATGAATTTAACAAGTTTAAAAAATGAACTGAATAAAAAATTACATAGATATGTATAAAAATGAAAAAATATTCATTATAGAATGGATGTAAAAGGGGAAATTACTTGTTTTATTTTTGATTCTTATAATAATTTTGGTAAATTCGTGCATATAAAAATATAGAAAAATGAATACATTAATTGCAAAAAAAGCACCTAATTTTACAGCTAATGCAGTATTGAATGGAAAAGATATTGTTCCCAATTTTACTTTGGAACAATTTAAGGGAAGTAAATATGTATTGCTTTTTTTCTATCCTAAAGATTTTACTTTTGTATGTCCAACAGAAATATATGCATTTCAAGAAAAAATGAATGATTTTGAATCTAGAAATGTACAAATAATAGCTATATCTACAGATACAGAACAATCGCACTGGGCTTGGTTGCAAATTCCAAAAGAAAAAGGTGGGATATCTGGTGTTACATATCCTATTGTTTCCGATATCAATAAAACTATATCCCATAATTATGGAGTTTTATCTGAAAATTGGATTTGCAATAATAATGAAGAATTAAAAGCAACAGGAGAAATTATTGCTTATAGAGGATTGTTTTTAATAGATAAAAATGGGATTATCAGACATCTTTTAATTAATGATTTCCCTTTGGGTAGAAATGTAGATGAAGCAATTAGGATGATTGATGCTCTTCAGTATTATGAAAAAAGTGGTGAAGTTTGTCCAGCAAATTGGAAAAAAGGTGAAAAATCTCTAGAAGCTAGTCATAGTGGACTTTTAGATTATTTTTCTTCTTAAAAAAAAACTCTGTAAAAAAAGGTTCCTTTCCGTTAATGAATATTATTTTTTATCGAAATGGGTAAAAAAAGAATTGCATTTTATACAATGGGGTGTAAGCTAAATTATGCTGAAACTTCCACTATAGCGAGAAAATTTTCTAATTTAAATTATGAACATGTTTCTTTCAAGGGAGTTGCAGATATTTATGTTATAAATAGTTGTTCTGTAACCAAAAATGCAGATTTGGAATTTAAGTATATGGTACGTTTTTTTATGAAGAAAAATGCAAAATCTTTTATTATTGCAGTAGGATGTTATGCACAACTTAATCCTAAAGAGATTTCTTATATACGTGGTGTAGATATGGTATTGGGGTCTGAAGAAAAATTTAAAATAATCGATTATATCCAT
This sequence comes from Blattabacterium sp. (Cryptocercus punctulatus) str. Cpu, assembly GCF_000236405.1. Lineage (NCBI taxonomy): Bacteria > Pseudomonadati > Bacteroidota > Flavobacteriia > Flavobacteriales > Blattabacteriaceae > Blattabacterium > Blattabacterium sp. (Cryptocercus punctulatus) str. Cpu. Next base: position 335,503 of record NC_016621.1, read on the forward strand.
CCGATCTATTTATTTAAAAGATATCCTGCAAAAATTATTTCAAAAAAAACATCTTCTTATTTTTCATCGTATTCTATTGGAGATAGAACTCGTTCTTTTTTAAAAATCCAAGATGGATGTGATTATAAATGTAGTTATTGTATTATTCCTATGGCAAGAGGTGTATCTAGATCGGATAGTATAGAAAATATTTTAAAAAAGATAAGGTTTCTTTTTAATAAAGGAATAAAAGAAATAGTATTAACGGGGATAAATATTGGAGACTATGGAAAGAAAATAGATGGGATCCATCAACATCGTTTCTATACATTTTTTGATTTGATCCAGGCAATAGATAAAATAAAAGAAAAGGGAAGAATACGTTTATCTTCAATAGAACCTAATTTATTGAACAAAGAATGTATTGAATTTTTATCAAAAAGTAAACATTTTGTTCCTCACTTTCATATTCCTTTACAATCTGGAAGTAACGATATATTGGGAAAAATGCAAAGACGTTATAGAAGAGAACTTTATCAAGAAAAAGTGAAAATTATCCGTAAAATTCTACCAGATGCTTATATAGGTTCAGATATTATTGTTGGATTTCCTGGAGAAACACATAAACATTTTTTAGAAACTTTTCATTTTTTGAAAAAATTAGAAATTTCTTCTTTACATATATTTTCTTATTCTCAAAGACCCAATACTAGATCTATAACTATACAGGAGAAAATTTCTAAAAAAATACAATGGAAAAGGAATAAAATATTAAGAGCACTTTCAAAAAAAAAATATCTTTCTTTTTGTGAAAGACAAATTTATACAAAAAAAACTGTTTTGTTTGAAAAAAATTCTACTAATAATGAATATTTATATGGATATACAGAAAATTATATTCGAACAAAAATATCTTCAAATCCAATATTAAAAAATACATTACAAAATGTACTTTTAACGGAAGTAGATCAAGATGGGATCATGATTGCTAAATCTATTAGATAAATTTTACATTAAAAATTTCTTGAAAAGATTTTTTTACTAGATATTTTGTATCGGAAAAGGATATCTTATTTTTTAATTCTTTTTCTAACGAAGTAACTTCTTTATTGAAAAGGCCACAAGGAATGATATAATCGAAATACCGTAAATCTGTATTTATATTTATAGCAAAACCATGCATGGTAACCCAACGACTCATTCTAATTCCTATCGAACATATTTTTTTATATTTACCGTTTTTTTTCTTTAACCAAACTCCTGTTTTTCCTTTTTCTCGTTCTCCTTTTATTCCATGATTTTTTAGAAAATGAATAATGACTTCTTCTAATAAACGTAAATATTTGTGAATATCAGTAAAAAAATAGTCCATATTTAAAATTGGGTATCCAACTAATTGTCCTGGCCCATGATAAGTTATATCACCTCCTCGATCTGTTTGATAAAATGTAGCATCTATTTTTTTAAAAAAATCCGATGATACTAATAAATGTTTATTTTTTCCATTTTTTCCTATCGTATATACATGTGGATGCTCTACAAATAGTAAATATCCTGCTATTTCGTTTTTATTATTATGAAAAAATATATTTTTTACTTTTTTTTGGATAATATCATCAAATAATATTTTTTGATATTTCCAAGTTTCTTTATATTCTTTTTTTCCTAAATCTTCGAAAAAAAGTATTTTTTTTTTCATAATTTTTTAATTTTGAAAAATTAATAATACAATAAAAAAACAAATGTACCTTCGTATTGTTTTTACAATCGTACAATTATCTGCATGAAATATTTTTATGCCTAATTTATCAGAACAACAAATTATACGTATAAAAAAATTAAATCAACTAAGAAAATTAGGTATAAATCCTTATCCTCCAGAGGAATATTTCATTACAAACACAATTTTTGATATAAAAAAAAATTTTAGAGAAAAAGACCCAATCAGCATAGCTGGACGTTTAATACGTTTGCGAATTTTAGGAAAAGCTTCTTTTGGAGAAATGAAAGATCACACTGGATGTATACAAATATACTTTAATAAGAATCATTTTTACTCAGAAAAAATGGAAAAAGAAGAATCCTACAATATTTTTTTAAAAAAACTTATAGATATAGGAGATATTATTGGAATTAAAGGTAATTTATTTAAGACAAAAATGAATGAAATTACTATCCATGTCCATAGATTAACTATCCTATCTAAATCTTTACGACCATTGCCACAAGTAAAAATAGATAAAAAAAATAAAAAAATATATGATGCTTTTTCTAATACTGAACAACGTTATCGTATGCGTTATGTAGATCTTATTGTGAATGATCATGTTAGAAATATTTTTTTAAAACGTACTCGTATAATACGAGAAATTAGAAATTTTTTAGACCATAAAGGTTATTTAGAAGTGGATACTCCTATTCTACAATCTATTCCTGGTGGAGCTGTAGCTCGTCCTTTTATTACCTATCATAATTCACTTGGAATTCCATTATATTTACGTATTGCTAATGAACTTTATTTAAAAAGACTAATCATTGGTGGATTTCACGGAGTATATGAATTTTCTAAAAATTTTAGAAATGAAGGGATGGATCGTATTCATAATCCAGAATTTACGGTATTAGAACTTTATGTTGCTTATAAAGATTATTATTGGATGATGAAATTTACAGAAGAACTTTTAAAGTGTATTTACAAAAAAGTTCAAAAGGAGGATAAGGATATTTTAATAGAAAAAAATCGTATTAATTTTAAAACTCCATTTCCAAGAATTCCTATATTAGATTCTATTCAAAAAAATACGGGATTTAATCTTATAGATATGGAAGAGGAAGAATTAAGAAAAGTTTGTAAAAAATTGCATATAGAGATAGAGGAAAATATAAAAATGAGCAAAGCTAAAATGATTGAAAAAATTTTTGAAGAAAAATGCGAAAAAAATTACATCAATCCTACTTTTATTATCGATTTTCCTATAGAAATGAGCCCATTAACGAAAAGACATCGTCAGAATAAAAATTTGTCAGAACGTTTTGAATTACTTATCAATGGACAAGAAATTGCTAATTCTTATTCAGAACTTAATGATCCTATAGATCAACTCGATCGTTTTAGAGAACAAATCAAATTATCTGAAAAAAATACAGATGAATCTATGTTTCTTGATAAAGATTTTATACGATCTTTAGAATTTGGTATGCCTCCTACTGCAGGTATTGGAATTGGAATAGATCGATTGGTCATGTTATTTACGCAGAAAAGTTCTATTCAAGAAGTCTTATTTTTTCCGCAAATGCGACCAGAAAAAAAATAAAATAAATAGGTCTATTCTTCTAACCCGCCCTAACATAACCCTAACACTTTTAATCCGTTTTTTGTAGAAATTTCCACCAAATGGTCTATGTCATAATAATGACAAGCTTCTAACATAACTCGTAATTCTATCCAAAGATTCCCATCAGAAAAAGGTTTGTATATATCGCATATATTATCTGTTCCAAAAGCAACTATAATTCCTTCAGGAATCATTTCATCTACTGGAGTAATCGAATTATGGATCGGAGTCAAACGTTCACTTCTAGTATGGTCAATCCAAGCTATAGGACAAGATATTACCATTAAATTAGCTTTTTTCATTAATCTATATATTTCATAACGATATTTTTTATCATGTGCTGCTAAAGAAATACAATGTATGGCTACTACCTTTCCTTGCATCCCATGTTCAATAGTTTTTTTTGCTAGTTTTTCAGTTTCTTTTTCTTCACTTGTATTAAATTGATCTACATGGACATGTACTAATTTACCCTCTTTTTTAGCTATTTGTAATAATACATCTAAATGTTCATTTTCTTTTCCATAATCTTTAGCTGGTAATCCACCAATAATATCTACAAATTCCACTGATTTATCGAACCAATATTTCGATTGTTTATTCAAAATTCCTTTAAGTACTTGATTTGCAAAACGAATATGAATTAAATTTCCATAATTATTTCTCAATTTTTTAGCTGCTTTTAATGCCCTATCTTCAATAATTTCATCCACATCAATAAAAGTACATAAAGCTTGTGTCCCTTGTTTTAGAAAATATTCCAAAGCTTTTTCCATTCGGATATAAATGTCTTCTTCTGAAGATAAACGTTTCATTTCATCAACTAAATACCATTTTTTATTCAGGGGATAATAAGAATATTTAAAATTTTTTTTTGTCAGAGTATAAGCTCTATCTAAGTGAGAATGAGCATTTACCCACCCTCCTTTCTGTTTTACTTTTTCAATAATTTTTTTTTTTGGATTCATTTTTATTTTTATTTATAATAAACAAATATTAAATATTGGAAATCCAAATAACTTTTTTGGAAATGAAAAATGGTTCTCTAAAATAATTAATGAGAGGATATTCTACTGCATGAGGAAATTTTTCTAATTCTTTAGAAAGGTCACCACCTTTTAAATATAAGGATCCATTCTGGATTATATAGTTAGATTTATATCTAAATTTATTTTTTATCCATTTTTGAATTTTGGATATTTTTGTTACAAATCTACTAACAACAAAATCAAATCGATATTCTAATTTTTCTGCACGTATACAAATAGCATGTGCATTTTTTAAGTGTAGATCATAGATTATTTTCTCTACAATTTTAATTTTTTTTTTAATGGAATCAACCAATATAAATTGTGTATTAGGAAAAATTATAGATAAAGGAATTCCTGGAAATCCACCTCCTGTACCTAAATCCATAACAAAGGATCCAGGAAAAAAAGGAAACACTTTAGCAATCCCTAAACAAAAAAGAACATGTTGTTGATAAAAATTATAAAATGTTTTTCTAGAAATAATATTTACATAAGTATTCCAATATTCATATAAATTTTTTAAAGAAGATAATTGATGTATTTGATAATCCAATAGATTTGGAAAATACTTTTTAATTAATTCCATTCCATATTATTGATAAATGAATCCAAATTTATAATCAAATTTATTTAGATTTGCAATCATTTCAAATTATCTATCCATGAAAAATAGATTATTATCCAAACGATTACAAAATATATCTTATTCGCAAACTTTAGCTATGTCTAATAAAACTATAAAATTAAAAAATAAAGGGTATGACATTATTAACTTAAGTTTGGGAGAACCTAATTTTTATCCACCAAATTTTATTTTAAACGATGCAAAAAAAGCTATTGATGAAGGTAGCTATCATTACTATACTCCAGTATCTGGATATTTAGAACTTAGAGAAATAATATGCAAGAAATTTTATCGTGATAATGGATTGAAATATATTCCATCACAAATTGTGGTTTCTACTGGTGGTAAACAATCTATTATGAATGTTCTTTTATCTTTACTTAATCCAAAAGATGAAGTGATTATTCCCGCACCCTATTGGGTAAGTTATTATCAAATGGTAAAATTATGTGAAGCTATTCCTATTATTATTCCAACGATTATGGAAAAAAATTTTAAAATTAATCCAAAAAAATTAGAAGAATCTATTACAAAAAAAACAAAATTATTTATTTTAAATACACCATGCAATCCTACAGGGAGTGTTTACTCTTATAAAGAATTAAAAAATTTAGTAGAAATTTTTAAGAGATATCCAAAAATAATTATTCTTTCTGATGAAATTTATGAACATATTTGTTATTCAGTAAAACATACTAGTATTGCCATCTTTCCTGATATCTATGATAGAGTCATAACACTAAATGGATTATCTAAAGCTTTTTCTATGACTGGATGGCGAATTGGTTATATTGGAGCTCCTGAATGGATTGCTAAGTCTTGTGAAAAAATACAAGGACAAATAACTTCTTGTGCTAATTCTATTGCACAACGTGCAGCTATTTCTGCATTAAACGCTTCACCAATTAAAATAGAATATATGATCAAAGAATTTAAAAAAAGAAGAAATTTAATTTTGGATATGATGAAGGAAATTCCTGAATTTAAAATAATCAATAAACCAAATGGAGCTTTTTACGTATTTCCAAAAGTTTCAAATCTTTTTGGAAAAAAGTTCTATGGAAAAATTATTCAAAATTCAGAAAATTTATCTTCTTTTTTTCTTGAAAAAGCTCAAGTTGCCACTGTTAGTGGAAGTGCTTTTGGAGATAATGAATATTTACGTATTTCTTATGCTACTACAGAAGATCAAATTATAGAAGCTCTTACAAGGATAAAAAAAGTATTAAAATAATTTAATTTTGGGTGGAAGACCGGATTTGAACCGGCGCCCCTCAGAACCACAATCTGATGCTCTAAACCAACTGAGCTACATCCACCATCACTATTATATTAGATTGTAATAATAAATAACAAATATAGACAATCAATTATAATTTATTGACAAAAACTTTCAATAATTTTTTTGCAATAATAGATAAGTTCACTATATATCCACCTTATTATGACCTTTTTTTCTTGAATAGGATACAAAAGGTGAACATTTGCACCTGCATCTAGTGTAAAATAGATGTTTTTTTTACTTTGTTTTCTAAAATCCCATACTTTATGAAGTACGTGAAGTGTATTCGGTCTCATCCATAAAAAATAGGGATTTGAGGTCATGATCATAGCATGAAGATTTAAAGATTCATGTTCTATTAATTCTCCAAATTTTGGAAAATCTCCTATTTTTAATATAGATATCAGTTGATCCATATTTCTATTAGCGAATTTTAATCTTTCTTTAGCATAAGGATGGTGATTCATTAATTGATGTCCTTTTGAACTTAAAATTTTTTTAGGTTCTTCATCTATTACTAAAATAGTATCCCAAATTTTTTTAAAAATTGGGTGTATTTTATAGGGATAAGGGATAGAATAAAGATTATTACTCCCTTTTATTGATTTATGTTTTCCCCAAACTACAAGTCCTGGATATATTGATCTACAAGCACTTCCAGATCCTAATCTAGCTAAAAAAGAAGCTTTTTTTAAAAAAAAAGCTTCTTTTAAAGAAGAATCTAATTTTTTTTCTATTTCCATAATACATAAAGCTAAAGCACTCATAGAAGAAGCAGAAGAAGCAATTCCACTACTGTGGGGGAAAGTATTATCGGTTTTTATAACAAAATTAAAATATCGTAAATAAGAACAATAAAATGATATTCTATGAAAAAATTCAAAAATTTTTGGGAGAAAATTAGTTTTTTCTTTTCCAGAAAAAAAAATTTTTATAGATCTTTTTTTTTTTCTATCTCTAAGATAATAAATTAGTTTTGTTACCGTATAAACCTTTTCTAAGGAATAACTAATAGAAGAATTCATCGGTATTTGAATTTTATTCTTTCGTTTTCCCCAATATTTTATTAGAGCTATATTAGAATAGCTCTTTTTGGTAACTACTCCATTTGAAACTATAGAATAGTTTTTTTTCTTATAAAAGAAACAATTACTTTTCAAAAGTTCTGTAAAAAAATACGATTAAATTTATCAACCGTTATCACGTTTTTTTTTTATATAATCTAACATTTTTTCATCATCTAATTCTCCTTCGGAACGAGCAATAACGCAACTAGCTAATCCATTACCTATAACATTTACGGTAGTACGAGCCATATCCATTAATTCATCTATTCCGATAATCGCTAATATAGGCCAATTTGGTAGACCAAAAGAAGAAACAGTAGCTAAAAGAATGACTAAAGAGGCTCTAGGTACTCCAGCTACACCTTTACTAGTTAAAATTAAAGTTAAACCTATAAATATTTGCTTACTAAAACTTAGAGGAATTCCAGAAGCTTGCGCTACAAAAACAGTAGCTAAAGATAAGTAAAGAGTAGTTCCATCTAAGTTAAAGCTATAACCTGTAGGAATCACAAAAGCAATAATTTTTCTTGGAACACCTAATTTTTCTAAATTCTCCATAAGTAGAGGTAAAGCAGATTCGGAACTTGTAGTTGCAAACGCTAATGAGACAGGTTCCATTAAAGCTTTTATAAATCCTCTTAAAGGAACTTTAATCCATAAAATAATAGGAAATAACACCATTATCAAAAATATAAATAAAGCAATATAAAGCGTCAATAATAACTGAAAAAGATTATATAATATATCTAACCCCATATGTCCTACTGTATAAGCTATAGCTGAACCTACTCCTATAGGAGCAAAATACATGATAATCTTAGTAAATTTAAACATAATCTCTGAAATACTCTCTGTAAATGATAATATAGGACTACGTTTTTTTTCATCTAAAAAAACCATAGATATCCCGAAAATGACGGAAAATACAACAATAGGTAATACATCTCCATGATATATAGATTTAATGAAATTTTCTGGAAATACATGAATGATAGTCTCTTGCCAAGTTTTACTTTCTACTTTTGGCAATTGATGCACCGTTATTCCTGAAGGCATAACAATTCCTACTCCAGCTTGAGAAATATTAATAGCAATAAGACCAATGAACAATGCTAAAGTAGTAACTATTTCGAAATATAATAAGGATTTCCATCCCATATTCCCTAATTGTTTAATATTAGAATGACTTGCTATACCAACTACTAAAGTGGAAAATAATATTGGAGCTATAATAGTTTTTATAAGCCTTAAAAATATTTGAGATAAAAATCTAAGTTCTACAGCAATTTTAGGATGATCTATACCGAATTCTATTCCTATGATTATGGATAATAAGATCCAAGTAGTTAGGTTTTTTTTCAAAAAAGCATAAAAAATGAAAATAGAGATAACGAAATATCTAAACAGTAAAAGAGGAAATTTATCTAATCCAAAAAAATTTTTTGATAAGTGAATAAACACATATGCGAAAAAACTTAAAAATGCTATTAGTAAAATTTTTTCTTTTTTTACTTTCATTCCAATACTCATTTTGTGAAATTCAACATTTATAAAAGGATAATCGTTAACAGACCCGTAGGGACTCGAACCCCAACTAACAGAACCAAAATCTGCTGTGCTACCGTTACACAACGGGTCTATAAAAAATGTAAATATATACCATTTTTTTTCAAAAACATTACAATTATGGATAAGGATATTTTTTAGATGATAGGATCGATCTACAATAGAAAATTGTCCGAATAGTACCCCATATGAAATAGGAAAAAAAATTAATTAGTATATTAGAAAGAAAAAAACGAGATGTTGAATAGATAAAAAAAATTTTTTTTTATCATTACCAAAATTCATCAAATTATGTCTGTAAAAATACGTTTAAAAAGAATTGGAAAAAAACATAAGCCTATTTATCATATAGTTGTAGCCGATTCTCGTTCCCCACGAAATGGAAAATTTATTGAAAAAATAGGAAGTTATAATCCTAATACGAATCCACCTTCAACAGTATTAAAAATGAATATTGCTGTATCATGGTTAATAAAAGGAGCACAACCTACTGATACTGTAAGATCTATTTTTTCTAAAAATGGAGTATTATTAAAAAAACATTTATTAGAAGGAGTTAAAAGAGGAGGATTAAGTGATGAAGAAGTTCAGAAAAAATTTAATTTTTGGAAAAATAAAAATTTATCATAGAGCATATAGTAGGGAAAGTAAACATGTAGGGAAAGTAAACATGTATAAAATAGTTATAACTCCTTAGAAGAATTTTTTATAGAAAATGGGCCTATACGTTCTCTTCTTAAAGAAAGAAGATAGGCACCACTTTTTATCTTTATTCCGAAATCTTGGGCTATAGATCGAATATAAGTTCCTTTTCCACATTCTATCAAAAATTTTATATAAGGTATTCCAATTTTTAGAATATGAAATTGATAAATTCTTACTCGTCTAGGTTTCATATTTTTTATTTTTTTCCCTTTTCTAGCATATTCATAAAATCGCTTGCCTTCTATTTTTAATGCCGAAAAACAGGGGGGGTATTGATTTATTTCACCAATAAATTTTTTAGATATTTTTTGAATAAGTTCAGGAGTTATGTGGGAGGTAGAAGAAAAATTATATTCTTTAGTTTCTGAATCAAAAGATGGAGTTACACATCCCATTTTTATAATACCTGTATAAGTTTTTTTATAATTTTGAATAGAATCTACTTTTTTCGTATATTTTCCTGTAAGAATTATTAAAAGTCCTGTTGCAAGAGGATCTAGGGTTCCAGCATGTCCTATTTTTATTCTTTTAGAAAAACAAATTATTTTTTGTTTAATCCTTTTCACCACTTCAAATGAAGTCCACCCCCACGGTTTATCTATTAATAATAGCTTCCCTTTTTCAAATTCTGAACAATTTTTTATCAAAAATTTTCAATTGGTTTAATAAAATAATGTATAATAATGAATATAATTCCAAAAATAATTCTATAATATCCAAATATTTTAAAATTATTTTTTTTTAGATAGGACATAAAACATTTTATAGATAAAATTCCTGTAATAAAAGAAACTATATTTCCAACTAATAATAATTTTATATTTTCTTGTAAAAAAAATTTTTTATCTATTATTGGAAAAATAAAAAATCTACGAACATTCAATGAAAAAATAAAATACTGGAATTGAAAGTAATGATCAAATAATTTTTTACATGTAGCAATAAAAATAACAGGAAAAGATAAAAAAAAAGAAAATTCAATTGCCTTTCTTCTTTCAATATTTTGTAACATACCGGATACTATAGTAGTAGCGCTTCTAGATACTCCTGGAATAATTGAAAAACATTGTCCTAATCCAATAATAAATGCTTTAAAATAAGTTATTCTATAGTCTTTATTTTTATAATTTTTTTTTTCATATAAATTTTCCACTATCAAAATAATTATTCCTCCTATAAAAAGAAAAATAGCTACCATAAGTGGATTTTTACTAAAAAAAAAATTTATTTTATTTTTTAATAAAAAACCAACAATTAATATGGGTAAACTAGCTATAAAAATTTTTAAATAAAAATCAAATTTTTGAAAAAAAAATTTTTTTCTGTATAAAAAAACTAATGAAAAAACAGCTCCAAGTTGAACAGATATTAAAAATAATTTTGTTATTTTTTTCTCTAAAATACCCATTAAGGAAGCTAAAAGTATCATATGTCCTGTAGAAGAAATAGGAAAAAACTCTGTAATTCCTTCAATAATTCCTAATAGGATTGATTGGATATAATTCATATCATAAATTAATTAATTTATATATAATAAAAAAATATGATTATATAGTCTATTCTATTATTTATATATAACTAAACATCAATTTTTGCATGTATCGCATTTTTTTCTATAAAATTTCTACGTGGTGGAACTTCATCACCCATAAGGATAGAGAATATTTTATCTGCTTCAAAAATATTTTCTATATTAATTTTTCGTAAGGTTCTTTTTTTTGGATTCATAGTAGTTTCCCAAAGTTGTTCAGCATTCATTTCTCCTAATCCTTTGTAACGTTGTATATTTATATTATTTTTCCTTCCTCCTAATTGATGAATAATACTTTCTCTTTCTTGATCACTCCAAGCATATTGAGAACGATTACCTTTTCGTATTAAATAAAGTGGAGGCGTAGCAATATAAATATGTCCTTTTTCTATTAATGGTTTCATATAACGAAAAAATAAGGTTAAAATTAAAGTAGAAATATGACTTCCATCTATATCCGCATCTGTCATAATAATAATTTTATTATATCTAAGTTTTTGAATATTTAAATTTTTTGTATTTTCTTCTTTATCATCAATAGAAACTCCTAAAGAGGTAAATATATTTATTATTTCCTCATTTTCAAATATTTTATATTCCATTGCTTTTTCTACATTTAGGATTTTTCCTCGTAAAGGTAATATAGCTTGAAATTTTCTATCTCTACCTTGTTTAGCGGTACCACCTGCAGAATCTCCTTCTACCAAATAAATTTCGCAATTTTCTGGATCATTAAATGAGCAGTCTGCTAATTTTCCTGGTAAAATATTATTGTAAATTGGATTTTTTTTTTGTATCAATTCTCGCGCTTTTTTAGATGCTTGACGAGCTTTAGCAGCTAAAATTACTTTATCAATAATTTTTTTTCTATCATTAGGGTTTTCTTCTAAATAACTATTTAACCTTTCCCCAACAAATTTTTCTACAATTCCTCCTACTTCATGATTGCTTAATTTTGTTTTAGTTTGTCCTTCAAATTTTGGGTCCATCACTCTTATAGAAAGAATAGCTGTAATTCCTTCTCGAAAATCATCTCCCGTAAATTCTATTTTATCTTTATTGGATGAAAAGATATATCCATCAGTGTATTTTTTTAACGTTCGAGTTAAGGCTCTTCGAAATCCAGTAAGATGAGTTCCTCCATCAGAAGTATGAATATTATTAACATAAGAATAAATTTCTTCTTTGAAAGAAGTATTATATTGCATAGCTAATTCTATAATGGTACTGTCTTTTTCCCCTTCGAAAAAAATAATATTTTTTGTTAAGGATTCTTTATTTTTATCTAGAATAGTAAGATATTCATTTAATCCATTTTTTGAGAAGAAGTATTCTTTTTTTTGGTTTTCTATGTTAGTTCTTTCGTCTTTTAAAAATAAATGTAGTCCTTTATTTAGAAAAGATAATTCTTGTAAACGTTTTACTAATATGTTATAATCATATGTGATAGAACTAAAAATGGACTGATCAGCAAGATAATAAATTTTAGTCCCTTTTCTATTAGTTTTTCCTAAACACTTTACATTATAAAGAGTTTTTCCTTTAAAATATTCTTGTTGGTAAATTTTTCCGTTACGATAAATTGTAACAATAAGTGTCCTAGATAAAGCATTTACACAGGATATTCCTACACCATGTAATCCTCCAGAAACTTTATAGGAATTTTTGTCAAATTTTCCACCTGCTCCAATTTTAGTCATTACCACTTCAAGAGCTGATTTTCCTTCTTTTTTATGAATTTCTATTGGAATTCCACGACCATTATCAATAACTGTAATAAATCCATTTTTATGAATTGTAACGAATATCCTATTACAAAAACCTGCTAAGGCTTCATCTACAGAATTATCTATAACTTCGTATACCAAATGATGTAATCCTCTAATACCTACGTCTCCAATATACATGGAAGGTCTCATTCTGATATGTTCAATTCCTTCTAAAGATTGTATACTATCTGCAGTATAATCTATTTTTTTACTCATAATATGAATTTTATTAGAAATTTTTTCTAAAAAATTTATAGTTTTATATTTGATTGATCTATTTAATAAAGATAGAAAAAATATAAAAAATGTTATCATATAAAAATTTGGAAAAAAAAATAATAGATAAATAGAAAATTTTATCTCATATAAATATTGAAAATGGAATCTATTTTTAACTCAATATGATATTATGATTATATCATTGGAATGATAGATCATGTAAATAATATGCTATAAAGTATTGTTTTTATCTATAAAAAAAAAATTAAAATATTTATAGAATGTTAAAATTATAATTTAATAATTCAATTTTTTTTTTCAGTATAGATTTTTTATATAACCAATCTTTTATTTTTTTATGATGCCCAGATACAAGTATTTTTGGGACAGATAATCCTTTATAAAGGATTGGACGAGTGTAAAGAGGGGGAGAATTTATAGATTTTATTTGAAATGAATCTGTAATCATAGAATCTGGATTATTTAGAACTCCAGGTAATAATCTAGTTACAGCCTCTACTACTACCGCTGCTGCTAATTCTCCTCCAGATAAAACATAAGGACCAATTGATATTTCTTTGGAAATTAAGTGATCTCTGATTCTTTGATCAATACCTTTGTAACGACCACACAAAATAATAATATTTTTCTTACAAGAAAATTCATAAGCATATTTTTGTGAAAAAATATTTCCATCAGGAGTCATAAAAATTTTTTCATCGTAATCTCTTTTTGAAAAAAGTTTCTGAAAACATCGATATACAGGTTCTATTCGAATCACCATCCCAGATTCTCCTCCATAAGGATAATCATCTACTTTGTTCCGTTTTCCTAAACCATATTTTCGTAAATCATGAATATAAATTTCTAGGATTTTTTTATTTATAGCTCTTTGAATCATAGAATTAGAAAATGGGCTTTTTAGTATTTCCGGAATTACGCTAACAATATCTATACGCATTTTTTTTAGTAATATACACTTTGAATAAGAATATCTGAATGAAAATAGTGAAAAAATTCTACCTTTGTGAATAATTTTTTATAATGAGTTATTTAGTTTCTATAGTCGGACGTCCTAATGTAGGAAAATCAACTTTATTTAACCGTATCATAGGAAAAAAAAAAGCTATAGTTCATGTTAAAAGTGGGGTTACTAGAGATAGGATATATGGAAATTCTGAATGGAATGGAATCCAGTTTTCTATAGTAGATACAGGAGGTTATAATCCTCCAAATAATAATATAGATATAATCGATACAGAAATTAGAAAACAAATTTTAATAGCTTTAAAAGAATCTGATGTAATTTTGTTTTTAGTGGATATGGAAATAGGTCTACTCGATGTAGATATCGAAATATCTAAAATACTTAGAAAATGTAAAAAATCAATATTATTAGTAGTTAATAAAGTAGATAATGGAAAAAATCTATATCATGATACAGATTTTTTCCGTTTAGGATTCAATAATTATTATTGTATATCTGCTATAAATGGAAGTGGGACTGGGGAAATGTTGGATAGATTAATAGAAATATTGAAAGAATTAGTAGAAAAAAAAGTAGAGGAAATAGGTGATATTCCACGGTTTTCGGTAATTGGTAGGCCCAACGTAGGAAAATCTACATTAATTAACTCTTTTTTAGATAAATACCGTCATATTGTCACGAATATTTCTGGAACAACAAGAGATAGTATAGATGTTTTTTACAAAAAGTTTGGATATAAATGTATTTTATTTGATACACCTGGAGTTAGAAAAAAATCAAAAATAAGTGAAAATATTGAATTTTATTCCACTATGAAAACGGTTAGAACGATTAAATATACAGATATTTGTTTTTTGATGGTGGATGCAGTTCGAGGATGGGAATCGCAGGATAGAAATATTTTTAGATTGATTGAAAAAAATCAAAAAGGTGTAATCATTCTTATTAATAAATGGGATTTATTACATAATAATAAAAATTGTTCTATAAAGAAAAATTTTGAAATTTTTATTAAAAAAAATATTGCTCCATTTGATAATGTACCTATCCTTTTTATATCGGCTAAAAATAAGGATGGTCTATATAATATTATACCCATAGCTTATCATATTTTTAGAAAAAGAAAAAAAAGATTAAAAACCAATTTATTAAATAGAGTTATGTTCCCAATTTTTAAAAAAAATCCTCCTCCTTCTATCAATAAAAAATTGATTACAATAAAATATTGTACTCAATTGCCTACATATACACCCAAATTTATTTTTTTTTCTAATTATCCTCAGTATATAAAAGAATCTTACAAAAGATTTATTGAAAATAAAATTCGTTATCATTTCGATTTTATAGGAGTTCCTATACAAATTTTTTTCAGAAAAAAATAATTTTTTCATAATTCATCTATATACTTACTTATTAGTTGTTTTTATAAAAAAGTGATAACACATTTAAGAGGAAAATTGATCGAAAAAAATCAATCCTATTTAATCATAGATTGTAACGGAATCGGATATTATATTCATATATCCTTGTCCACTTATTCTTCTTTTTCTACTAAAAAAGAAGGAGAGGAAATCTATATATATACTTATCTATTTATAAAGGAACATCAACATGTTTTATATGGTTTTTTTGATAGAATAGAAAGAAAAATATTTTCTGATTTGATATCTGTAAATGGAATAGGACCAAATTCTGCTATAACATTATTATCTTCATTAACTCCATATGAAATAGAACAATCTATCTTTAATGAAGAGATAGAAGTATTTAAAAGGGTAAAGGGGATTGGTATAAAAACGGCTCATAGAATTATAATAGAACTTAAAGATAAAATAGGAATTTTTTCTAAAAAAGAAAAAAACGTTACATTATTCGATAAAAATACACCATCCATTATAAAAAAAGAAGCTTTAAGTGCTTTGATTGTATTGGGTTTTTCTACTAAAGAATCTAAAAAAGTTTTAGAAGATATTTTAGAAAAAAATCCAAGATTTACTGTAGAAAATTTAATAAAAGAATCTATAAAAAAGTTATAATATCGTAAATAATTATTTACAATTTCTAATTGATGAAAAAAAAACAAACCCTAAAAATAATATATTTCTGTTTTTTTCGTGAAATTGATTAATTAATATTTACCTCTTTATTATGAAAATTTTTTATCCATCAATTATAGTTATTCTTTTTATATTATCTATTTTTGATCTTATTGTAGGGGTTATTAATGATTCCGTAAATTTTCTTAATTCCGCTATCGGATCTAAAGTCGCTTCTCGTAAGACTATTATGATTTTTGCTAGTTTAGGTATTCTATTGGGATCTTTTTTATCTAGTAGAATGATGGAAATAGCAAGAAAAGGAATTTTTGATCCTTCTTATTTTTATTTTTCTGATATTATTTTTATTTTTTTAGCAGTTATGATATCCGATATTATTTTATTGGATATTTTTAATACTTTAGGATTACCCACCTCAACTACAGTATCAATGGTTTTTTGTTTATTAGGAGGAGCGTTCAGTATTTCCATGATAAAAATTGCTTCTCCATTAAGTAATGAACCATTTCATCATTTAAGTCAATACATTAAAGCAGAAAAAACATTGACAATTGGTATAGGAATTTTTTTATCTATTATAATTTCTTTTTTTTCTGGGGCCTTTATTCACTATTTTATACGGATTTTATTAAGTTTTGAATATAAAAATAGATTAAAATATGCCGGAGTTATATGGGCAGCTATTTCATTGAGTAGTATGACCTATTTTTTGATTGTAAGAGGCCTTCACAGTAATTTTTTACAGAAAGGATATATATATGATAATTTATCAGGATTATCTCTATTTATTCAATATTTTATAAAATGGATTCATCATAATTTTTTTTTCTTTTTGATTTTATTATTTACAACTTGGATCTTTATAGCGAAGGTATTTGTTTTTTTAGGATATAATATATTAAAATTTGTCGTATTATATGGAACATTTTCTTTAGCTATGGCTTTTTCAGGAAATGATTTAGTAAATTTTATAGGAGTTCCTATAGCTAGTCTACAATCATATAACATATGGAAAGAAGCAGGAAGTCCTCCAGCAGAAGAATTTAATATGAAAAATTTATCTGGGAGGGTCCAGGTACCGTCTTTTGTTTTGATATTGGCAGGTATAATTATGATATTAACACTTTGGGTTTCTAAAAAAACAAAAACAATTACCAAAACGGAAATTAATTTAAGTCGACAAAATGAAGGGAATGAAAAATTTTTATCCAATTCTTTTGCAAGAATAATTGTTCGATTTTTTTTATTTTTCGGAAATAAATTTTTTAATTTATTTCCGAAACGAATTCTGGTTAAAATAGAAAAAAATTTTAAGCAAAAAATTAAAAAAGAGGAAAATATTGCTTTTGATCTAGTTAGAGCTTCTGCTAATTTAACTATATCTAGTATATTGATCTCTATAGCTACCGTTAAAAATATTCCACTATCTACTACTTTTGTCACTTTTATGGTTTCTATGGGAACATCTCTTTCAGATAGAGCTTGGAATAGAGAAAGTGCTGTTTATCGAATATCAGGAGTTTTGAAAGTTATAAGGGGATGGTTTTTAACCGGTTTTATAGCCTTTACTATGGCCGGATTTATAGCCTATTTTTTGTATTTTATAAAGGTATGGGCACTTATATTTTTTATTTTTTTAATGATATTGGTTTTTTATAAAAGTTATAAAAATTATCAAAAAATCCAATATCAAAAAGTGGAAGAGGAAAAAACTATATTTGGGATAATAGGATGGATAACATTAAACAAAACTTCCGAAAGTTCAGATATTTTAGAGCCAATGCTCAAATCTATAGAACTTATTTATAAAAATAGTATAGAAGGAATTACTAAAGAAAATTTAAAACCACTTAAAGATAGTAGAAAAAACTTTTTAAAAGTAAAAGAAAATTTTAATTATATACAGAACTCTTTAATTAGAGTGATAAAAAAAACAAAGAATAGTGATCCAATTTTTGGAATAATTTATATACGTATATACAATAAAATTAAAGAAATATTGGAATCCGAAGATATTATTACCAATTGCACTTTATTTCATGTAATTAATTGCCATAACCCTTTAAAATACAATCAAAAAAATAATTTACTTACACTTGAACATTTTATGATGGAATATTTCAGTATTATAAAAAAAATAATTATGAATAGAAATTGTAAATATGTAAGCAAAAAAATAAAAATTAATATTATAAAAAATATTGAGGAACAAATCAATCAACAGGTTAAGGGAATTATTCATAAAAAATATAGTACAAAAAATACATTATTAATGTTAGAAATTCTTATACAATCAAAAAAAATTACAGAAAATATAGAAGATTTTATCCTATTATATACAAATTGTTTATCCCATTTTTATTCAAATAGAGATTCTTCTATTTTAGTTTTAAAAAATATAAAAATTTAGAAGATCATAATCGAATATCTGATAAATCCATTATTAACTAAAAATTCAAAATTCTCTTTATTTATTCCAATAATTCAGTAAAAAATAATTGGATAAATCAATAATCTATTTAATAAATTAATTTATTTTTTTAAATCTAATAGATCTATTTTATAGATTTCGTTTCGTATCATTCCAAGAATAACTTATATAAATATACCATTTTTTTTATATTTTTTTTATAAAAAAATTATGTAATTTTATATTTTAAGTAAATATTTTTTTTACACAAACCCATTTTTTTTTATTAAGACTATATCCATGATAATAATATTTTTAAAGTATATTTAATGAAATTTGTAAATATAATTCTTCCAATTTCTTTAAAAAAAATAGAGGTGCTTTCCTATATATCGAAAAGATATATTGAAATTCTTTTTCAAAAGAATTTTGAAAGAAATTATAAGGAATTAAATTTATTTTTTCATTTATTTCTTTAAATAAAAGAATACATATTGATAAATAAAAAAAATATTTTATTAATCCTAAAATACCACCTAACCATTTTTCAATAGGTTTTATCCATGTAATTATAAAAAAAAATTCTAGAATTTTTTTAATTAAAAAAGCTATTACAATTATCAAAAAAAATGAAATTATTATAGAATAACTAGTAGCAAAAGGATCTTTATTCCTACTATTTACTTTTTTTGGTAATATTTCTGAAACTAAGTAAAATATATCGATCCCTTTATATATCAATATAAAAAATATCATGAATACAAATAACTGTGACAATAACCCTTTTTTATAACCATGATATCCACCATATAAAACTATAATCAGAATAATTAAATCTGTGATCATCATCATAAATATTCTTATTTTTTTCTATAAATATTAATAATAAGCTAATAAAATAACATGAAAAAAAAATTTATACGAGAATTTCATCTGAATTGGAATAAAGTAATTTTATATATACGAAATAATTTTTACATAAGAGGACAAATTAATCCTATTGGAATTATTTACCTAATAGGAATTCAAGTTCTAGGAAAAGGTCAAAATAAATTTTTAAAAAAAGAAGATAAAATAAATATTTTGCATATTGCAATATGTAGAATTTTAGAACCTTTTGGTTATTATGTATTTATTGGTAGGGATCGAGAAGGATGGCCACATTATTTACTAAAAAAAAATTACTCCTTTTTAAAAAAAGAAGAAAAATATTTTTTAATTAAAAAAGCAATCATTCGTTATATGATTGAAGAAAATATTCTTGATGATATTTAGAAAAATCAATAATCATATTTTATGGATAAAAAAATGGATGAAATTAAAGAAGAAATAAAAATTTTTAAGGCTCAAAAATATGAAGATTTAGAAAAATTTAGAATTAAATTTTTGGGTAAAAAAAAAGGTATTTTAACGATTTTATTTAAAGAATTAAAAACAATACCTATTTATAAAAGAAAATTATATGGTACAATCATCAATGATTTAAAAAAAAAGGTTCAAAAAAAAATTCAAATAAATAATTCCAAAAATTTCATTAAAAAGGAAAATACCTTAAATTTTGACTCTACAGTTCCAGGAAAATCTATAGATATAGGATCTATACATCCTATATCTATTCTAAAGAATAGAATTATCAATATTTTTAGAAAAATAGGGTTTTCTTATGTAGAGGGACCTGAAATTGAAAATGATTGGCATAATTTTACGGCTTTAAATTTTCCTATAGATCATCCATCAAGAGATATGCAGGATACATTTTTTCTACATAGGAATCCCGATATTTTATTACGTACACATACTTCTTCTGTACAAATACGATATATGAAAAAACATTGTCCTCCTTTTCGGATTTTATCTATAGGAAAAGTATATCGAAATGAAACAATTTCTTCCCGATCCCATTTTATGTTTCACCAAGCAGAATGTTTTTCTATAGATAGAAAAGTCTCTTTTTCAGATCTAAAAAAAACTATTCAATATTTAATAAAATCTCTTTTTGGAGAAGTAAAAATTCGATTTCGTCCTTCCTATTTTCCATTTACAGAACCTAGTGCTGAAGTGGATATTTATTTTAAAAATAAGAATAATAGAGGATGGTTAGAGATAATGGGCTGTGGTATGATAGATCCCAAAGTATTAAAAAACGTAAATATTGATTCAGAAATTTATTCCGGATTTGCTTTTGGAGTCGGCATAGAAAGAATTGCTATATTGATTTATAAAATTAATGATATTCGACTTTTTTTTGATAATGATATTCGGTTTCTAAGACAATTTAAAAGTGATTTTTAAATAATTTATTTTATTATATTTTTTCTTTGTCGTACTATTTCATATAAAATGATTCCACATGCTACAGAAACATTTAAAGATGATATTCCTTTTATTAATGGTATTTTTGCCTTTTCATAGGAAAGTTCTAAATATTTACGGGAAATTCCATTTTCCTCATTTCCTAGTATTAAAGCGGTAGGAAATGAAAAATCGATATCATACCAATATTTATTAGATTTTTCTGTAGCTGAAACGATTTTTAATCCAGATTTTATCAAATATTCAATAGTTTTTACAATATTTTTTTCTTTACATATCGGAACTTTAAATAAAGCACCTGAAGAAGTTTTTATTGAATCAGATCCAATCATAGCCATATTTTTTTGAGGAATTATTATAGAATCTACACCTGCACATACCGCAGTACGAATGATAGATCCAAAATTTCTAACATCTGTAATACGATCTAAAATGAGCAAAAGTGGATTTTTTTTTTTTTCATAAAAAATAGGTAGCAAATCTTCTATATGATAAGTTTTTATTGGTGAAAGAATAGCAAAAACTCCTTGATGATTTTTATTTTTCCATTGATCAAATTTTTTTTTTGAAACGGAATGAATTTGGATATTATTTTTTTTGGAAAGATTTATTAATTTTTTTTTATAAATATTAGCTCCTTTTTCCCATCCTATTTGAAAAAATAGCTTTCTAATAGTTATTTTGGATTTTATGGCTTCTATTAATGGATGTATTCCATAAATAACTTTTAATTTACTCATAATCCTTTTATTTTTTTTTATCAAAAATTTTAAAAAATGAATATTTTATAAAAAATCGTATAAAATTTTTACAGAAAAAAAAGATAAAAAATAAAAGAAAAATATATAAAATAGTAATAATTCCAAATCCTAAAATATAATTTCCAAAATAATAGGATAGAAAAAAAGATAAAGAAAAACTTCCTAAAAAAAGAATCATTATAAAAAATATAAGTAAACAAAAATTCAGAAAAATTTCTGTCATGATGGATACTATAATTTTAGTTGCTTCATTTTTAAAAAAGTTCAATTTTTTATTGATTAAATTTTTGATAAATGTGAACATTAAAAAAAAGAATTATTAAGTTCCCAATTCTTCTTCTACTTTATCAATTTTATCTATTTTATTTTTTTTCCATTTTTCTTCAATGTCAGATTTAATTCTATTTACTTTTTTTCCAATTTTTTTACCTATTTTTTGTAAATTATTTCTTAATTCTTCAGTTTTTTTTTCTAGTATATTTCTCATTTTATTTTCTTTTTTTGTAGATAAAATAATTCCTATTACTAACCCTGCGATAGTTCCAAGAATCAATCCTAAAAAAAAATTTCCTCCTTTTTTCATAAAAAAACAATTTTAGATTTATAGATAAATTTACAATATTTACGTAAAAAATGATATTTATTAATTTATGAAATTATTTTTCTATATGTTAGATATTAAAAAAAATTTTTCTCTAAAAAATTTTAATACATTTGGAATTAATGTTTATGCACGTTATTTTATAAATGTGAAAAATATAGAAGATCTACAAAAAACTTTGGATAGATATCCATATATTCCAATTTTTTTTTTGGGAAATGGAAGTAATATTCTTTTTTTAAAAAATTATTATCAAGGATTAGTAATAAAAATGGGAATAAAAGGGAAAAAAATAATAAAGGAAAATAATTCTAAAGTAATTGTTAAAGCTTTTGCTGGAGAAAATTGGAATGAATTTGTAGATTGGACTATAAAAAAAGGATTTAATGGTTTAGAAAATTTATCATTTATTCCTGGTACGGTTGGAGCTTCCCCAATTCAAAATATTGGAGCATATGGATCAGAAGTAAAGGATACTTTATTAGAAGTTCAAGTATATGATATCTATAGTGGTATAATACGAAAGTTTACCCGAGAAGAATGTAAACTAGAATATCGAAATTCTTTTTTTAAGTATCCACATGTTAAAAATAAATTTTTAATTTTATCTGTTTCTTTTTTATTAAGTAAAAAATATAAAAAATTAAATATTTATTCCATTGAAATTAAAAAAGAATTAAAATACATGAATGTAAAAAAACCAACTCCTTACGATTTAAGAAAGGTGATATTTAATATTAGGAATAGAAAACTCCCTAATCCAAAAAAAATTGGAAATGCTGGTAGTTTTTTTATAAATCCTATAGTAAAAATATTGGATTTAAAAAAATTACAATATGAATATTCAACTATTATTGGATATTATTTTTCTAAAGATAAAGTAAAAATATCTGCTAGTTCCTTGATAGAAACAATAGGATGGAAAGGAAAAAAAATAGGAGATGTTGGGGTTTATGAAAAACAACCTATAGTTTTAGTAAATTATGGAAAAGCTAGTGGTATGGATATTTATTATTTTTCAGAAAAAATAACTAAAAAAATTAAAAAAAAGTTAGGTATCGTGTTAACAAAAGAAGTAAATATTATACAGTAAAAATAATTAAAAAAATTTTATAGATAAAGTTTATTAATAAAAAAAAATAATATTCTATCAAGAATATCATTTTTTATATTATAAAAATTCTATTTTATTTAAATAATATAGAAATTGAGAAAAAATTTAATCTATGTCAATAATTTTAGAAGAAAAATCAAAAAATATATACAAAAAAAAATCCAAAAAAAACCTGATTTTGGAATAATATTATTGGAAAATCAGTTTAATAAATTAGTAGAAAAAATAAAAAATCCTATATATATTTCTTACGAAGAAATTCCAAATTTTAATAAAAAAAATTTATATGGAAAATTTATTTTCGGAGAAATAGAAAATAAAAAAGTCATTTTTTCAATAGAACCATTTTATGAAAATGAAAAAATTCCTTTTTCTATTATAATTTTTAAAAATCTCGGAGTAGATAAATTAATATTGATTAATATTTCTGGAGGAATAAATCCAAATTATAAAATAGGAGATTTGATGCTGGTAAAAGATCATATCAATTTTTTACCAGAAAATACTAAAATAATAAAATTTATAGAAAAAAATAATAAGTATTTTTGTATTAACGAGTTATATGATCAAAAGATGCTTGAAATAGCAGAAAATATTGCAATGAATCATAATATAATTATACAAAAAGGTATATATGTAACATTTCCATATCCAAATTATAAAACCTATGCAGAACATGCAATGATACGATCTATGGGAGGAGATAGTATTGGAATGAATACCATTTCATATATAATAACAGCTAGATGTATGAATCTACGAGTTTTTTTTATATCCATGATAGTTGGATTATATGAAAATAAAGATTCTTATTCCAATTCTATAAATTTTATGACTCCATTTATTTACGAAACTGAAAAATCTATACCTATTCTAATATTAATTTTTAAAGATTTTATCAAACTTTGTTCCTAGTTAATTTAAAAAATTATTATTGAGATAATTTATTTATTATATTTTTTGTAATTTTTTCAAAAATTTTTCTTATTTGATCATTTTCTAAAACTACTGGTACTCCTAAATCAGAATATTCTCTGATTTCTTGTAACATAGGAATCTCTCCTAGAAAAAATATATTCATTTTTTTTGAAAAATTTTTTACTCCATTTTTACCAAAAAAATATTGTTTTGTTTTGGTTTTATTTTCAATAAAAAAAGACATATTTTCTATTATTCCAAGTATTGGAACTTGAATAGATTTAATACGAAACATCGCTACAGACCTATGTACATCCGATAAAGAAATTTTTTGAGGTGTACTAACGATAATAATTCCTTTTAATGGAATATCTTGTAAAATTGATAAATGAATATCTCCTGTTCCTGGTGGTAAATCTACAATTAAAAAATCTAAGTCCCCCCAATCTGTATCATGAATAAATTGTCTTAAAACCTTAGTAGCCATTGGGCCCCTCCAAACAACAGCTTCTCCAGATTTTGAAAAAAAACCTAAAGATATAATTTTAACTCCATAACTAGTGATAGGATTCATTACATAAGAATTATTTTTCTTTTTTATAATAGAAGATTGGATCTTATTTTCTTCTATGTTAAACATTAATGGAATGGAAGGACCATAAATATCCGCATCTAATAACCCAACATGAAATCCCATTTTTACTAGAGAGACCGCTAAATTTGTTGCAATAGTAGATTTTCCAACTCCTCCTTTTCCAGAAGCTACTGCTAGTATATTTTTTATACCATATCTTTTTTTATCAGTATTTTTTAATTGAATTTCTATTTTTAAAAAAATTTTTTTTTTATCTAAATTTTGATATTTTATAGATTGTAAAATATCTTTTTTTAATTTTTTTTTGATATGCATAGTCGGATTGTATAAACTTATATGTATTCTTATTTCATCTTTAAATACATCTATTTTTTTTACTATTCCAGACTCAATAATATTTTTTTTATTTTCAAGGATAAAAACATTTTTTAATGCTTTAGAAATTTTTTTTTTCATACAAAAAAAAATTATAATCCATATATGGATATTTTTAACAATAGTACAAAAAAAATGGCTAGACTGAATTTTAATAATTTTTTTTAATAGAAAAAGTATGTATCTCTGTTTCTATGTTTATTTTTAATAAATTTAACCATATTCACACTAAAATTATAGTTTTTAGATGTAAAAATATAAAAACTATGTTTTTAGAAAAATTTATTTTTTCTGATAAAGAAAGAAAGTTTTTTTTGTCTTTATCAGAAAAACGTAAAAAAGAATTTTTAGGAGTCCGTTATGCCCTTAGATATATAGGTATAAACATGAATCTTTTGTATAATGAAAAAAGAAAGCCTTTTTTTTTTCCTACTAAAGGAAAGTATATTTCTTTAAGTCATTCTTTTGAACTAATTGCTATAGCAATTAGTTCCTATCCGATAGGTATAGATATAGAAAAATTAAGAAAAGATCAAAAGATAATAAAAATAAAAAAAAAATTTGTTAGAAATGATGAATCAGTTTTTATTCATCCTAATTACGAAGAAGATTATCTTCATATTATATGGGGTATTAAAGAAAGTTTATATAAGTTAGAAGGAGGACAATCCTCCAATTTTTTAAATCACTATAAAGTTTCTCCTTTTTTTATAAAAAAAGATTCTTGCATATCCTGTTGGATTATAAAAAATTCCTATAGTAAAAGATTCTCTGCTTTTTATAGAAAAATAGATAACCATTATCTAGTTTATATTATAGATGATAAATAAAAATAGAATTTAGGATGAATGAATGGATAAATATATTTTTATCGCCTTATCATAATAAAAGTTGGGGTAATATCATTTTAGAATTAATAGCTGTAATACTTAGTATATTTAGTGTAATTTTTGCACAAAAAAATAATATATGGTTATATCCAATAGGAATATTTAGTACCGTTATATACAGTTATTTAACTTTTATATTCTCTCTTTATGGAGATTTTATTATCAATATATATTATACAGGAATGGGTTTTTATGGATGGTATTTATGGACCTACAAAAAGGATAAAAAAAACCAAAAAATACCTATAACTTATTCCAATTTAAAAGATTACTTCTATACAGCTTTATTTCTTTTATCAACTTGTATTCTCAGTATAACGGTTTATTTTTTTAATGGAAAACTTAAAAATTATTCCGATTGGATGGATGTATTGACAACTGGTATTTTTTTTTCTGGAATGTATCAAATGGCTATGAAAAAAGTAGAAAATTGGATATTTTGGCTGGTTGGAAATTTAATATCTATCCCCATTTATTTTTTTAAAGGTCTTATATTAACAGGTTTTTTATTTATTTTTCTTGCAGTACTATCTATAATAGGTTATGTACTTTGGAATAAAAAAGCCTATTAATCAATAAATAAAAGTTTATTTTTATATTTTATTATATGTTAATTTAAAAGGAATCTTTACTTAATTGATGAAAAAAATCATTGATATTATCATATTCTATTTCTACTCTTTTTTTTATATTTTTTACTCGTATTTTATTTTTTTCTATTTCATTTTTTCCTATACTAATAGTAAATGGAATATTATTATCGTTCGCATATCTAAATTGTTTATTTATTTTAACAGCATTTGGATATAATTGAGTGGATATTCCTTTTTTTCTCAAAAAATTTATCATATTATATGCATATAAAACCTCTTCATCCCCAAAATTAATAAACAATATTTTTGAAGGAGCACTAGAAATATTCTGGAATAAATTTTCTTTTATCATAGATAAATAAATTCTATCTAAACCTAAAGATACCCCTACTCCAGAAAAATGTTTCATTCCAAAAAAACTAGATAATTGATCATATCTTCCTCCTCCTCCAATAGAATTTAAATGACTAGATTCCTTATGATGATACTTTGGAAATATTTCAAATATAGTTCCTGTATAATAATTCATTCCTCTAGCTAAAGAAATATTCCATTCCAATTTTGTATTTTTTAAAGAAATATTTTTTATTTTTCTAAAGATAAAGCTAAGATCTTTTATACCTTTTTTTCCTTTTTTAGAGTTTTTTAAAGCAAAAGTTAAAGATTCTATTTTTTTGTAAAAATTTTCTTTCATATCAAAAAAATATGCGATCTTTTCAAAAGATTCGGAAGAAATACCTTTACGTAACATTTCTTTTTTTACTATATTCTTTCCCATTTTATTCCATTTATCCAAAGAAATAGTAAAATCTTTCCATAAATTATTGTTTATTCCAGAAATTTCTACTAATCCTCCTAAGATATCTCTATGATTAATATGAATTATTATAGGAAAATTTAATTTAGTAAAAATTTCGTCACAAAGTTTAATAAGTTCAATTTCTGACCATAAAGATAAGGATTCGATTCCTATAAAATCGGCATCACATTGGTAAAACTCTCTAAATCTTCCTTTTTGTGGTTTATCTGCTCGCCATACAGGTTGTATTTGATATCTTTTAAAAGGAAAAAAAATTTCATTTCTATGCATCACTACATAACGTACAAAAGGTACCGTTAAATCATACCTAAGTGCTTTATTAGATATATATTCGGTCAATAATTTTTTAATAATATCAACTTTAATTTCTTTATTTTTCATCAAAAAATCTGAAATTCCTTTTTTTAAAAAATTTCCTGAATGAAGTAATCTAAACATAAGGGTATCCCCTTCTTGTCCATATTTTCCAATAAGAGTAGAAATATTTTCAAAAGAAGGAGTTTCTATAGGATAGTACCCAAAAAGTTCAAATTTATTTCGAATAATTTGAATTAAATAGTTTCTTCTATTCATCTCTATAGATGAAAAATCTCTTGTTCCTTTTGGAATACTAGGATTTTCCATCAAAAAAAAGATATATATAATAGTTCATCTAAAAATTTTTTATCTATTCATGTTTATTATTTTCTTTTTTTATTATAATTTTATTAGTAAGTTTCATTTTATTATTTTTCAATATTTTATTTTTTTCTTCGTAGGAAATAGGAATATTAAAATTATCTTCTAGCATATATCTTTTATATTTTTTTTCTACTAAAGAACTGGAAGGATGATTAATCATATTTTTTTTTTGATTTAAATTTAAGGAAAATTCCCCCTTATAATTTATCGATGAATCCCTTTTATTATAAATGTCTTTTTTTGAAGTAATAGATTCTATTCGTTGAGAATTATAATAAGAAGGAATTTCTTCTATTTTTGTTAATCTTTGTTTATAAGGTTCTTCTAACCTATGAAATATTTTTTTTTCTTCGTGATTAATAACCCTTTGTACTTCTGTTGGAAAACCAGTAGCTACTATAGTAACTGAAATACTTTCTTCTAAATTTTCGTCTTCTCCGATTCCCATAATAATATTAGCATTATTTCCGGCTTCTGCCTGTATATAATCACTAATGATTCCAATTTCATCTATAGTAATTTCAATTTTTCCTGAAACAATAAGTAAAAGAACATTTTTTGCTCCAGTTATCTTATTATCATTCAATAATGGAGAATCTAATGCTTGTACAACGGCTTCTTTTGCTCTATTTTCACCGACAGAAATAGATGATCCCATAACCGCCGTCCCACTTTCTTTAAGTACCGTTCTAGTATCTCTTAAATCTATGTTTTGTTTATAATGGTGGGTTATAACTTCGGCTATTCCCTTAGCTGCAGTAGTAAGAACTTCATCTGCTTTTGAAAATCCTGCTTTAAATCCAAGATTTCCATATAATTCTCTTAATTTATCGTTATTAATAACAATTAGAGAATCAACATTCTTTCTTAATGTTTCTATTCCTTTTTGAGCTTGTTGTAATCTCATTTTTCCTTCAAAATGAAATGGAATTGTTACAATACCTACAGTAAGAATTCCTTTTTCTTTAGAAATACCGGCAATAATTGGAGCAGCCCCAGTTCCAGTACCTCCTCCCATTCCTGCTGTAATAAAAGTCATTTTTGTATTAGAATCTAAAATACTTTTGATTTCTTCTAGACTTTCTAAGGCCGCTTTTTCTCCTACTTCTGGATCGGCACCAGCTCCTAATCCTTCTGTAATAGAAGCCCCTAATTGAATTTTTAATGGAACTGGATTATTATTTAACGCTTGTGCATCCGTATTACATGCTATAAAATCTACACCAGTAATACCTTGTTCAAACATATAACTTAAAGCATTACTTCCCCCACCTCCTACACCAATAACTTTAATAGAAGCTGAACGATTTTTAGAAAATCCAAATGGGACGTTTTCTTTTTTTTGTATAAAATTTTCTTTTTTCATTATTTATTCTGTATCATTCAGTATTTGACGGAACTTATCAGCCCAAATTTCAAGAAAAGATTTAGATTTTTTCTTATTTTTTTTATTCTCTGTGTCCTGTTTATTATTGAATCTACGGTTTTTATCATATAATTTTGAAGAAAAAAATTCTGAAGTTTCATCATAATATCTAGACTCCATTTCTGTGCAAATATATTTTTTTTTATCTTCAATTCCCTTTATCACTAAACCTATCGATGTAGCATATTCTGGATCACTTATCATTCCATTTTCTCCTCCTGAAATATGTTCATTAGAATAACCGATACGTACATCCATTCCAGTAATATATTCTGTTAAGGGTCTAATATGTTTTAGTTGAGATCCCCCCCCTGTCATCACTATTCCAGCTATAAGTCTTTTTTTCTGCTCTTCATTTCCATAATTTTTTATTTCTATATTAACTTGCTCTAAAATTTCACAAACTCTTGTATGAATAATTTGAGAAAGAAGTTTTAATGTAATTTCCTTAGGATCACGACCTCTTAATCCAGGAATGCAAACAATTTCGGTTTCTTTATTTTCTCCAGGCCATGCGGATCCAAATTTTATTTTTAATAATTCTGCTTGTCGTTCAATAATTAAACAATCTGTTTTAATATTTTCAGTAATTACATTTCCTCCAAAAGGAAT
Source organism: Blattabacterium sp. (Cryptocercus punctulatus) str. Cpu (assembly GCF_000236405.1). Lineage (NCBI taxonomy): Bacteria > Pseudomonadati > Bacteroidota > Flavobacteriia > Flavobacteriales > Blattabacteriaceae > Blattabacterium > Blattabacterium sp. (Cryptocercus punctulatus) str. Cpu. The sequence continues at coordinate 365,766 of NC_016621.1, forward strand.
GACGGCAGTATGACGAATAATATTATCTTTAAATATTGCAACATCCGTAGTCCCTCCTCCTATATCCACTAATGCTACTCCAGCTTCTCTTTCTTCTATATTTAAAACAGCTTCTGCAGAAGCTAATGGCTCTAAAGTCATACCAGATAAATTTAATCCTGCTGCTTTTACACATCTTCCAATATTTCTAATTGAAGAAATTTGTCCTACCACTACATGAAAATTAGCCTCTAAACGACTTCCATACATTCCTATAGGTTCTCCAATTTCTGATTGACTATCGACTTTATATTCTTGTGGAAGAACATGAATTATTTCTTCTCCTGGAAGCATAACTAGTTTATGGACTTGGTTAATTAATTTTTGTATATCTTTTTGATTGATAACATTTTCAAAATCTAATCTTGTAATATAATCATTATGTTGTAAACTTCTGATATGCTGTCCTGCAATACCAACAATAACTTCTTTTATTTTTAATCCAGAACTATGTTCTGCTTCATTTACAGCTTCACGAATAGCTTCAATTGTTTGAGTGATATTATTAACAACACCTCTATGTACTCCTGTACTTTTAGATCTACCTATGCCTAAAATCTCAATTTTATTATATTCATTTATCCTTCCTACCATAGCTACAATCTTTGTGGTTCCCACATCAAGACCTATAGCTATATCTTGATATTCCATAGACTTATCTTTTTTTTGCTACTACTTGGTCCTTATATTGTAAATCAATGCTTTTATATTGATTAATATCTATTTTATTTAAATACTGCTTGTAAAAAGCTTTTAATTTATTCAATTTACTTTTAAAATCCTTTAAATTTCCTAATATAATATGATGATTACCTATTTTTGGAATTAAAATAAATAAGTTAGAAACAGTTTTCTTTATACTAATAATTTGGTTTTTCAATAATTCATCAGAATTGATGGTTTTTACTAAATCCGATAAGTATTTTTTTTCTTCCTTCGAAAAGGATCCTTTTGCTAAAATAACTTTTGAAGAATAAAAAGAAGAAAGTCCTAAATTTTCCAATTCTTTAGTAAGATAATATTCTTTATTACCATTTTTTATTCTTAAAATGGGTTCTTTTTGCCAAATTTTAATATTTAGGGTACCATCTGCACTAAGAAATACTTCAGATTTTTTTATAAAAGGGTAATTATTTAATTTTTTTCCATTTTTAATATACATAATTGACCAATTTTTTTTTTCAATTTTTTCTGTTGTAGAGAATAAAAAATTTTTAATAATTTTTTCATTCACAAAATGATTTTTGGATAATGGTTCCATAATAATATTTATTTTTTTTAAATTTCTATTTTTATGTATTTTTTGAGAAAAGTAAAAAAAAAATGTCATAAAAATTATATATAAAAACAATACAGTAGGAATAAAATTTTTTTTATTTTTTCTCATTTATTATTAATTTATCTATCCATATTTGTTATACAACCATTTTTTTATTGGAAAAATCAAGGTATCTATATTACCAGCACCTATTGTAAGTATAACATCAAAATTTTTTTTTTCAATTTTGTCTAAAACTCTAGATAAGCTAGTAACTTCTTTATTTTTAGAGTTCATTTTTATTTTTTCTAATAAACTATTAGAACTAATCCCTTTAATGGGGAATTCTCTTGCTGGATAAATATCCAATAAAATTAAAAAGTCAAGTTTTTCTAAACTTTTTGCAAAATTTTTTTCAAAAAATTTAGTTCTACTAAATAAATGGGGTTGAAAAATTCCTAATATTTTTTTACGAGGAAAACACTTTCTTATAGTACTAATCAAAGCATTAATTTCTGTAGGATGATGTGCATAATCATCTATATATATTTTTTTTCTAGATTGATAATGTATGGAATATCTTCTTTTAATTCCTTTGAATAAAAATAAGGATTTTCTAATATTTTCACTATCTATTTTCAAATAATCAGATATAGCTAATGCAGCAGTTACATTTTTTAAATTATGTAATCCTGGAATAGGTAATAAAAGAGATTTCCAGGTTTCTTTTGGAGTATGAAAATCAAAATACCATTTATCCCCTTTAATAGAAATACAATTTGAATAATAATTACCTATTTCCCCTACAGAATAATATATAGCATTTTTATTAGAATATGGAAAATATTCTTCTTTACAAAGAAAGAGTTTTTTATATGGATTTTTTAATTTATTGGAAAATTTTATATATGCCTTTATCAAGGATTCTTTTTTAGGATAAGTATCTATATGATCTTGATCTAAAGAAGTAATACATGCAATATTAGGAGATAAATATAAAAAAGAGTGATCAAATTCGTCGGCTTCTACCAAGAAAATCTCCGTTCCATTTAAAATAAGATTAGATTGATAATTTTCAGAAATTCCTCCTAAAAAAGCCGTAACTTTTTTACCTGAATTATATAAAATATGTCCTAGTAAAGCACTAGTAGTAGTTTTTCCATGTGTTCCTCCTATAGCTATGCAAATTTTATTTTCTGTAATTAAAGCTAATACTTGAGAACGTTTTTTGATATTTTTTCCGTATTTTTTTATAAAAATCCATTGTTTATGAGTAGATGGGATGGCAGGTGTATATACAATTAGACATCGTTGAGAATGAATCCATTCAGGTACCATTTCTATATTATCCTGATAATTGATAAATATCCCTTCTTTTTCTAATTTTTTGGTTAAAAAGGTTTTATATCTATCATAACCATAAACTTTTTTACCCATATAATGAAAATATCTTGCTAAGGAACTCATTCCTATCCCACCAATTCCTAAAAAATAAAAAGCATCAATTTGATTTATATTCATAAATTTATCCTAAAAGGATATGTAAAATTTCGTTAACAATATCGTTTGTTGCTTTAGGTTTCCCTAATTGTAAAATATTTTTACTCATTTTTTTTTTTTTATCAGAATCGTTAAGTATTTGTATTGTTGAATCCACTAATTTTTTCTCTATTTCTTCATTTTTAATTATTATAGCAGCCTCTTTTTCCTCCAATATTTTAGCATTTTTATTTTGATGATCATCTGAAGACCATGGAAAAGGAATTAATATATAAGGTTTCCCTATTAAACATATTTCTGATATGGTTAAAGCTCCTGCTCTAGATATAATAATATCTGCTGCTGCATAACATATCGGAATATTTTCAATAAACTCTATTACAATAAAATTTTTATGATTAGAAAGAGGATTATTTTTTTTTATTCTATGAATATTAGATTTTCCAACTTGCAAAATAAGTTGTATATCAAAATGGATCAGTTTTTTTAATCCATTCATCCAAGCATTGTTGATACTATTGGACCCTTGACTTCCTCCCATAGATAGAATAATAGGTCGATTTTTTTTTAATCCTAAATAATGACAAGCTTTATTTCTACTAGAAAATTTTTTCAATATTTCAGATCGTACTGGATTACCCGTAATTATAGTTTTTCCCTTAGGGAAATATTTTCTTGATTCTTCAAAAGCAATACATACTTTTTGAGCATAACGAGAAAATATTTTATTGGTAAATCCAGGAAATGAATTTTGTTCTTGAATAATAATGGGAATTTTCTTTTTTTTTGCAGCATATAAAGTTGGAAAACTAACGTAACCACCAGTTCCAATAACTATATCTGGAGAAAATTTTTTTAAAATTTTTTTTGCTAAAAAGTAACTATACACTAATTTTATTGATTGAATAAAAAATCCTGATATAGAAAAAAATTTATCTTTCCCACCTGAAATACAAATACCTTCAATTTGATATCCAAATTTAGGTATTTCTTGCATTTCCATGTTATTCTTAGATCCAATAAATAAAATATTGACTTCTGGAATCTGTTTTTTAAGCTCATCTGCTATAGCTATTCCTGGATAAATATGTCCACCTGTTCCTCCACTTCCAATAATTATTCTAGGTGGAAAAGTATTTTTCATTATGATTTTTTTTCCTTTTTTCTATGTTCTTATAATAAGAATCATCATATATAATTCTACTTACACTCAATATTATACCAAAACTAAAAAAGGTAATCCACATAGAAGTACCTCCAGCACTAATAAGTGGTAAAGTTTGTCCTGTCACAGGGAATAACCCTACAGAGATTCCCATATTAATGAGTGCTTGATTTATAATAGGGACCCCTACAGAAAGAACCAATAAAGTACAAAAATAATTTTGTACTTTCGTAGCAATCACCATAATTCTAAGCAAAATAAGAATATAAATAAACAGAAGAATAATTCCTCCAAAAGATCCATATTCTTCTATAATAATAGCATAAATAAAATCTGAAGAAGATTGGGGAAGAAAAGCCTTCAAAACACTTTTTCCAGGGCCACGACCAAATTTATTTCCTAAAATAATGGCTGTTTTAGATTGTTTTATTTGATAATTTTCTTCAGATTCATTATTAAGAAAATTTTCTATACGATTTTTCCATGTATAAACTCTATTTATAGGTTTTTTTTCCCCCCATTTTATTACATAAAAAATATAGATTCCTGCTGAGATTATTCCCATAAATAAAATCCCTATAATTCCTGTAAAAGGATATCCTCCTATAAAAAGAATAATCAAAACTGAAATAAAAACAATTACAGCAGTAGAACCATTAGCGGGAAATATCAATCCAAGAATAAAAAAAATAGGAAAAATTAAGTAAAAAAAGGAATTAATAAAATAAATTTTTTCTTTATTTTTTCTTGCTAAATATCTAGCACAGTAAATAAAAATAACTAATCCAGCAATATTGGAAGTTTGAAAAGATATATTAATAATGGGTATATGCAACCAACGAGATGCATTTACCCCATCTAATTCTTTCCCTTGGTTAATTGTAAAAATAAGTAAAATTAAAATTATAGGAATTGTAAGTATAGAAAAACGATAAAAATATTTATAGTCTATAAATTGAGTAAAAAAAAGAATTCCAAACCCCACTAACAAAAAAATGGTATGTCTTAATAAATAACGGAATACAGTATTCGACTCTACTCCATATATAGTAACCAAATTTGTGCTTGCTGAGTATACTGGTAAAAAGGAAAATATAGCTAATAAGGTAATAAATGCCCATAAATATCTATCTCCTTTTATATATTTATTAAAAAAAATATCTATTTTTTTCATAGAAAATTTTTTTTACTTCTTGTTTAAATTTATGACCTCTTTCCTTATAATCTTTAAAAATATCCAAACTAGAACATGCAGGAGATAATAATATATTATCTCCAGGCATAGATAATATGTAAGCTATTCGAACCGCATTTTTAAGGCATTCTGTTATTATAATAATATCAATAAAATCTTGAAAAAAATTTATAAATTTTTTATTTTTTTTTCCTAAAAAAATTATAAATTTTACTTTTTTTTTAACCAATGGTAATAATTCACTATAATCATTTCCTTTATCTTTTCCTCCTACAATCCATATTGTAGGAGAATTCATACTTTTTAATGCATAAAAAACTGCATTTACATTAGTAGCTTTAGAATCATTAATAAATTGTACTCCATTAATATTTAATACTTTTTCCATCCTATGTTCTATAGGAGAAAAGTCCAATAAAGAATGGATAATAGATTTCTTTTTAACATTCAATATTTTAGAAATAATAACTGATGCTAATATATTATATAAATTATGATCGCCCTTTAAAGATATTTTTTCTATATTTAGAAGACATATTTCTTTTTTATTTTTTTTTTTACGAAAAAAAATATTATTCCATTTGATATAAGCCCCTACCTTCAATTCTTCTTTTATAGAAAAAGGGATACAATGAGATAAAATTTTATATTTTTTTAATTCCTTTTTTATAATAGGGTCATCATAATTATAAATAAAAATATCTTCCTTATTTTGATTAGTAACAATTCTAAATTTAGAAGATATATATCCTTGAAAATTCTTATATATATTCAAATGATCCCTTGTTATATTTAATAATACTGCAATATTTGAACGAAAATTAAAACAATCATCCAGTTGAAAACTACTCACTTCTAATACATAAAATTCTTTTTTTTTTAGTACTTCTTTGGAAAAACTATTTCCAATATTTCCTGCAATTCCTACATGAAATCCATCTTTTTTAAGAATTTGGTACACAATAGAACTTGTTGTAGTTTTTCCATTACTTCCTGTAATACTAATAATATAAGAAGAATTAAGATAACTTTTTCCAAATTCTAACTCGGAAATAATGGGAATTCCTAAAAAATTAATTTTTTTTATCAAAATATTTTCTCTAGAAATACCCGGACTTTTGATCACTTTGATAGCTTTAAGAATCATATTTTCTGTATGTCCTTTTTCTTCAAAAGGAATTTGATTTTCTACTAAAATTTTTTTATATTTATTTAGAATAATTCCAGAATCAGATAAAAATATTTTTAAACCATTTTTTTTAGCTAATAAAGCTGCCCCAATTCCACTCTCTCCTCCTCCCAATACAACAATGAATTTTTTTTTCATTGTATTATTTTTTTTATGTTATTAATAAAATAACTACTATCATAGAAAGCATCATTTGTATGATTAAAAAACGATAGACTATTTTACTTTCATGATAACCTAGTTTTTGAAAATGATGATGTAAAGGAGCCATCAGAAAAATTCTTTTTCCTATTCCATATTTTATTTTATAAAATTTAAAATACAACACTTGTATTATTACAGAAAAATTTTCAATAAAAAAAATTCCACATAAAATAGGAAGTATTAATTCTTTTCTAATTAATATGGATATTGCTGCAATGACACCTCCTATAGTTAAACTTCCACAATCTCCCATAAAAATTTGTGCTGGATAGGCATTATACCAAAGAAATCCAATTAAAGATCCTAAAAAAGAAAATGAGAATATTGTGATTTCTCCTATATTAGGAATATACAAAAAATGAAAAAAATAGGAGTAAATTTTACTACTGGAAATTAAAGAAAATAAGGATAATGTTGCAAATATAATCGAAGATACCCCAGCAGTTAATCCATCAATCCCATCGGTTATATTAGCCCCATTAGATATAAATGTAATAATTATAATAACGATAGGTACGAAAATAATCCATGTATATTTTTTCCATTTTTTTTTAAAAATATTGGCGTAGTCAAATTCATTTATATGGGAAAAAATAGGAATATTTGTTTTAAAATTATGTTCTTCAGATACTAATAAAGATGGATATTTTTTAGAACAATAATCTATTTTTTGATTAAAAGTAGTGATTTTTTTATTAAAAGACATAAAAACTCCGATAAAAATACCTAGGATTATTTGACCTAATATTTTTCCCATGAAACTAAGTCCATTTTTATGATATTTTATTTTTATATAATCATCTATAAAACCAAGTACTCCCATCCATAATGTAGTAATTATCAAAATTAGGATATATAAATTATTTAATCTTGAAAAGACCATGGTAGGAATTAATGCAGAAATTATAATAATTAATCCTCCCATTGTAGGAGTCCCTTCTTTTTCTTTTTGTTCCTTTAGACCCAAATTTCGTACTCGTTCTCCTATACTTTTTTTTTTATTCCATAAAATAATTTTTTTATTGGTAAAAAAGGATATACAAATAGATAAAATAAATGCTATTACAGATCTATAAAAAACAGAATTTATGATTATAGAATTTGAAATTAAATACTTAAAAATAGGAAAAATGATCATACATATCAATCCTTATCTATTATAATTTTTTAATAACGTTTTAGCAATTTTCATATCGTTAAAAGGGTAACGTATTCCTTTAATTTCTTGATAATTTTCGTGTCCTTTTCCTGCTAGAACAATAATATCTTTCTTTTTTGCTAATTGAATAGCTTTTTTAATAGCTTCTTTTCGATTAACAATTGTCAAAATATCCTTTTTTTTTAAATATGATCTAAACTTTTTCATATCAATTAATATTTTTTTGGGGTCCTCTTCCCTAGGATTATCTGATGTAAAAATTGATCTATCACATAAATCATAAACAATTTTTCCCATTAATGAACGTTTTTTTTTATCTCTATTTCCTCCACAACCTATTACGCAAATTAACTTTTCCTCTTTTTTTTTTATTTTTTTAATAGTATTTAAAACCGTTTTTAATCCATTTGGATTATGAGCATAATCAACAATTATACGAATTCCAGAATAGGATATAAATTGTTCAAAACGCCCTTTTATAGGTTTTATAGTCTTTATTTTTTTTAATATTTCATATTTTTTTTTACCCAATAATATAGCTGTAGCGTAACTTGCCAATAGATTATAAATATTAAATTTTCCAATTAAACCGATAAAAAATTTATTTTTATCCATTATTAATTCATTACCATTGATATTTTCTTTTAAAATTTTAATTTTAAAATCTGCTTTTTTTTTTATTCCGTAAAAATAAATTTTAGCCAAAACATTTTTTATTATTTTATGTGAATTTTTGTCATCAACATTAATTAATGCAAAAGTATTTTTATGTAAAAAATTTTCAAAAAAAAATCTTTTAGTTGATAGATAATTATCAAAAGATTTATGGTAATCTAAATGATCATGTGTGATATTAGTAAATATTCCTCCTGTAAATAACAATCCTGTAATTCTTTTTTGATGAATTCCATGTGAACTTACTTCCATAAATGCATATTTACATCCTTTTTGGATCGATATATTTAAATATTTATTTATTTCAATAATATTTGGAGTTGTATGTAAAGTAGTAATTTTTTTCGACATAATTTTAATACCCATAGTAGAAATAAGTATATTTTTTTCTCCCATTTTATAAAATAAATAGTGAAGTATTGTAGCTATGGATGTTTTTCCATTTGTACCCGTAATGCCGACCAATTTTATTTTTTTGGTAGGATTATCATAAAAATTAGAAGAAATAGTTCCTAAAGCTTCTATTGAATCTTTTACGAGGACATAGGTTATAGATTTTTGTATTAAAGAAGGTTTTTTTTCGCAAACTATGATATTTGCTCCATTTTGGATAGCCTCTATAATAAACAAATGACCATCTGTATTTATTCCTTGATTAGCTATAAAAATTATATTTTTTTTTACCATTTTAGAATGTATAGAAATCCCTTCTATCCATTTTTTAGAATATCCTATGATTTTTAATATATTCACTTTTATTAAAATATCCATTAGTAGTTTTTTCATTCTTCTAATTTCAGAAAAATAACTTTATTTTTTTTCAATTTATTTCCTGGCTTTATAGACTGAAAATAAACTTTTCCTATCCCTTTATATTGTATTTTTATACCTCTATTTTCTAATAGAGGTATAATTTCTTTTCCTGGAAAAGAAATTATATTAGGCATAATCCCTTGATCAAAATAATGGATTAACGAAGAATTTTTTGATTCTTTAATTTTTTTTATAAAATTAATATCTACTTTATTATTTTTGTTAAGATACTTTTTTCCAATTTTTGGATAAATTGATCTAGCTATTTTATCAAATACTGGTACAGCAATTTCTATTCCGTAATATCCTTTTTCTGGTTTTGAAATAACTACAATACAAGAATATTTTGGATTTTTTGCAGGAAAATATCCTACAAAAGAACTATTGTAAGACAAAGGTTTACCTTTTATCCAATAATCTAATTGGGTTGTACCAGTTTTTCCTGCATAAGGATATTCTGGATGATAATATTTTTTAGCTGTTCCATTTTTTACCACTCCTTCTAGCATATTTTGAATTTTTTTTATAGATTTTTTTGATGCAATAGAAGGATTCATTACAATAGGTATTGGATATTTTTTAATACTTTTTCCATAAAATTTAATATCTCTAATAAAAATAGGTTTGATCATGATTCCTTTATTAGCAATAGAATTATAAAAAGTTAGAATTTGTAAAGGAGTTAGTTTCAAATTATATCCGAAAGTCATCCATGGTAATGTAATACTACTCCAATTATCTCCACCAGGTTTTGGAATAAAAGGGGAACTTTCACCTGGAATATCTATTCCAATTTTTTTATCTAATTTCCATTTTATAAAATGTTCTATGAATTTTTTCGGATTTTCTTTGTAATTTTTATAAATAATTTTTGCTATTCCTACATTTGAAGAATGTTCCAAAATTTGTTTTAAATTCATTTTTCTATATCCACTGTAATGACTATCTCGGATTTTTTTTCCTCTTAATTTCATAATCCCATCTTTAGTATTCACCATCATGTCCATTTCTATTTTTTTATCTTCTAAAGCTGCTAGAATTGCCATAGTTTTGAAAGTAGATCCAGGTTCACTACATTCCCATACAGAAAAATTTCTTAAATCTTCATAAATATTTTTTTTTGTTTTTTCTAAATTAATCATAGCACTAATTTCACCACTTTTTACCTTCATAAGAATAACACATCCATGATCTGCATGAGAAATAGTTAGTTCATGAAGTAAAGCATTATAAGCAATATCTTGTAAAGATATATCTATAGTAGAATAGACATCTTTTCCATCTTCGGGATCAATTTCATTCCCTGAATTTAAGGGTTTCCATATATTAGAACTAATCCTCTGTTCTAATCGTTGTCCATTTTTTCCTTTAAGATACTTACTAAAAGCTCCTTCTAGACCAACTTTTCCCCTATGATCATCGTATCCTAAAGTTCTTTTTCCTATACTTTCTAATGTATGGACTCTGAAATTTTTTTTTTCTACAATAAAACCTCCTCGTATTTTTCCTTTATTAAAAATTGGAAAATTTCGTAATTTTTTAAAGTGTGGATAATCTAAATTTTTTACTAATAAAAAATATCTATTTCCTTTTTTTTTTTCGTATTGAAATTTTTTATAAAAAAAATTTCTTGGTTTTTTAAATAAAGATTCTAAAGAATTACACAAAAAAAAAATATTTTCTTTAAATAATTTTTCTGATATTGATCTAAAATCAATATGAATATCATATTTTATGATAGACATTGCTAAAATACTGCTATCTAATGCATAAATATTTCCCCTTTTTGCCTTAATTAAATTAGTTCTAATTGTTTTTTCTATAAAAGAATTTTTATATTTATATGAACAATTCTGAATGTAGAATAAATTAAAAATAATCAGGGAAGCAATAAAAAGAAATAAAAAACCAATGAAGTAGGATTTATACAATAACATATACCTTTTTTGTTTCATCATTTTCTTTTTAGATCCATATCTTTGTTATCTACTAAAATTAATTCGTATGGTGGCTCCTCTAAATATTTTAAACCATTAATCTTTACTAGTTTATTTAAAACGGAAGATAGTTTCATTTTCAAAAATTTACTATGAATATCTGCATACTCAGATTGAAGTTCTTTTATTTCTTCATTTATATTCGTAATTTTTCTAATTTTACGATCCATTATATGAGAACTAGTAATGCTTATTAAAGATAAAATAGTAATAAAAACAATAAAATTCCAACTACGATATGCATCTTCCTTCACTAAAAATTTTCCTTTCAGTATATCTTTGAAATTAGTCTTCATTAATTATTATTGATTTATAGTTTTTCCGCAATTCTTAACTTAGCACTTCTAGATCTTGGATTGTCAATAATTTCTTGAATACTAGGTTTAATGACTTTTTTATGAATCATTTTAAATGGAATTATATCGATCTGACTACTATTTTTTGGTTTAAATAATCCTGTTTTAAAAAAATATTTTGTAATTCTATCTTCTATTGAATGATAAGAAATCACGGAAATTCTACCTCCTGGTAGGATAACTTCCGAAGATTCTAGTAAAAAATTTTTTAAAATATTTATTTCATTATTAACTTCTATTCGTATAGACTGAAAAAGTCTAGAAAAAAATTTTTTTCTTTTATTAAAAGAAGATTTTTTAAGAAAAAAAATATTTTTTAAATCTAAGGTAGTTGTAATAGGTTTTTTTAAACGTCTTTTTAATATTTTTTCAGTAATTTTTACTGCATTTTTGAAATCTCCATATTTGTAAAATATATTAAATAATTCATTTTTTGAATATTTATTGATCACATGTAAAGCAGAATAAGAATTTATATTCTGATTCATTCTCATATCTAAAGGACAGTTTAATTGATGAGAAAATCCTCTTATAGGATTATCCATTTGAAAAGAAGATATCCCTAAATCAGCTAATAATCCTGATACTTTTTTAATATGAAGTTTTTTCAATACATTTTTTATATGTATAAAATTTTTTTGGAATAAATGAAAACGTTTATCCTTGATGAAATTATTTTTTATAGATTCTTCATCTTGATCCAAAGCAATTAAAATAGCTTTTCGATCTAATTTTTTTAAAATTTCATAAGAATGTCCTCCTCCACCAAATGTAACATCTATATAAATTCCATTTTTATCTGTAACTAAATTATCTATACTTTCTTTGAGTAGAACTGGTTTATGGTAATAATCATGTTGAAATTTCATTTTTTACTCTTTGAATAGGTATTTATTTTCTATTGAAAACGAAATTATGCTTTATCCTTATATTTTTCACATATAATTTGGTAAAATTTTTATTAAAAATTTAATTTAATAAATATTATAAAAACATCCTCTATAATAGATAAAAAAATCATGTAAAAATAGAAACTTCTATTTTTATTCTAGTAAATTTAAAATAAAGTGTTAAATCTATTCCAAACTAATGAACTATATGATGTTGGATATAAGATTTTTTATAAAAAAAATCTATACTTAAAAAAATAATGTAGATTTTAAAATTTATTTTATCAAAAAATTTAATAAAATTATTAAATAAAGTATAATGTTAAAATATTTTATTTTATTATAATAGGTTGGAATATATGATGATGGAGGTAGATAATGAATGTATCCTTATATAACCTTTATTTATTATTATTTTAATTTAATAAAAAAAACTAAAAATAATTTTTTTAAAAATTACTTTTTTTTTATTGAAAATAATCTATAATTTATTCATGAAAAGAACATTCATAAAATGAAAAAAATAGATCGTTATATTATTTATAATGTTCTTATTACTTATATATTTATTACTTTTTTTTTACAGATACTATCTATAGTTATAGATATTTCTCAACGTATGCATAGGTTGGAAAACAATCAAGGATCAATCAAACAGGCTTTAATTCATTATTACCCATTTTGGTCTATATGGTTAGCCAATACTTTTTCCCCTATTTCCGTTTTTTTATCTATTATTTTTTTTACATCTAGATTAACTAAAAATTCAGAAATGACCGCTATTCTAAGTAGTGGAATTAGTTTAAAAAGAATTACTATTCCTTATTTAATTTCAGCATTTTTAATCGGAGGATTTTCTTTAATCATGAATTATTCTTTTTTACCCATGGCTAACAAAATAAAAAATAAATTTCATTATCAATATTTATTAAGTTTAAGCCAAAAAAGTAAATACGAAAATAGTAAAGCAATAAGTACTCAAATTTCCAATAATGAATATCTATTCATTAGAAATTTTTCAAAAAAAAAAAATATAGGACATGGATTTACCTATCAAAAACTTAATGGGAATAAATTAGTATATATTTTAAAAGCTAAAAATATTTTTTGGTCCAAAAAATATCGTATATATATTCTACATGATTATATAGAAACTTATATAAAAAAGAATAAAGATATATTATTCAAAGGAATTTATATAAAAAAAAATTTTTCTATGACTCCGGAAGAACTTTTACCGGAAGAGTATATAGCAGAAACTATGACCATTTCAGAACTTAAAAAATTTATTAATATAGAAAAAAAAAAAAGAAGCCATAACATAAATAGGCATTTGAATGAGTATTATCAAAGAACAAGTTTACCTTTTTCTACTTTTATATTTACTATTTTAGGATTATCGATATCATCAAAAATGAAAAAGGGAGGAATAGGAGTAAATCTCATTATTGGATTAATATTAGCTTTTTTTTATATTTTTTTTATAGAAATATCAAAAGTATACTCTACCAAAGAGTATTTCCCTTCTTATTTATCTATTTGGCTTCCAAATATAATTATGGGAGTAATCACATTATTCATTTATTGGAATAGAAATAAAAATTAATTCATTTCAAATCCTACGATATATACTTGACCATTTTGTTTAATAGATTTTATAGTTACATCTCCTTTGTATCTTTTTAAGATACGATCTACATCATTAGGTTTTCTTATTTTTTCTCCATTAATAGATAAAATAATATCTCCTTCTTCTAAACCTATAGAACTTAAACGACCGGTTCTTATTTCTGTAATTCTAATACCATAATTAATTCCAAAATCTTTTTTGGAATCTTTTCCAAGAATTTCAAAAGTAGCACCTAGTAATTCCGATGGTGTTATTTCTTCTCTTTTTCTAATTTTTGTTCTCCCTTGTGAATCTTTTAAAGTAACGTTAAAAGTTTTTTTTTCTTTGTTACGTAAAATATTAACTTTTACCTTATCTCCTGGATGTTTAGTTCCAACTATAAAAGATAAATCTGCTACATTTTGAATCGGTTTTCCGTCTATATTTTTTATAATATCTCCTTTTTGAAGACCTGCTTCATAGGCACCACTTTTGTCAAATACTTCTCCAATTAAAAATCCTTGTTGTGGTTTTATATTTTGATGTGTTTCATTATTATAAGATTTTAAATATTCTGCTTTAGAAAGATCCATTCCTCTAACTCCTAAATATGCACGTTGTACCGTTCCGTATTTCTTTATATCCTGTATTACTTTTCCAACTAAATTTGAAGGAGCGGAAAAACTATATCCTATAAAATTTCCTGAATTAGAAGAAATTGCCGTATTAATTCCAATTAGTTCCCCATTAGTATTTACTAATGCTCCTCCACTATTACCAGGATTAACAGCTGCATCTGTTTGAAAGAAAGATTCTATAGCTGTTTGAGTCTCTCCTCTTAATATTCCTAAATTTCTATTTTTAGCACTTATGATACCTGCAGTAACAGTAGAATTCAAATCAAAAGGATTTCCTATTGCTAAAACCCATTCTCCTACTTGTACTTTATTAGAATCCGAAAAATAAATAAAAGGTAATTTTTTTTCATTAATTTTTAATAAAGCTATATCCGTACTTGTATCTGTACCAATCAATTTTGCTCTATAAGTTCTTTGATCACTAAGAGTAATTTCTATTTTATCTGCATCTTTTATGACATGATTATTTGTAACAATATATCCATCAGGAGATATTATGACTCCAGATCCATGAAGTCCAGGTATCTCATTTCTTTGAGGTATTTTTCCTCTTCCTCCAAAATCATCAGGAAATCCAAAAAAAAAGTCAAATGGATCAAAATTCAATCGATTACTATATTTTTTAGAATAATTTTTTACATTTACTACCGCATGTATTGTTTTTTCTACTACTCTTGTAAAATCAGGTAATCCAGCAGAACTAATTAATGAAGATGAGTTTGAGGGTATCGTTCTTTCCAACGAAGATCCATATGGAAATAATTGGGAATCTTCTTTAGTATATTTTTTGTATACTGCAATAGTCATTACTGAGCTCATGATACTACTAATCACAATATAAACAACTATTTTTTTCATTTTTATTTCTTCTTATTATAAGATAACTATCCTTATTACACAAATATATAAATATGATACTTATAAAGTAAACTTTATTCAAAAAATAATGTTAACTTTTTCTTAATATTTATTTATGAAATTAAATTTTTTTAAATACCAAGGAACGGGAAATGATTTTATAATACTAGATATTAGAAAAAAAAAAATTCCGGTATGTCTCCCTGCTTTGTTTACAAAATTATGTAATAGGAATTTTGGAATTGGAGCTGATGGAATTATTTTAATTAAAAATGATTCTCAAAGCAATTTTTATATGAAATATTATAATTCTGATGGAAAAGAAAGTACAATGTGTGGTAATGGAGCACGTTGTGCAATTTTATTTTCGAAAAAATTAGGAATAAAAAAAAAAAATAAAATCTATTTTAGAGCTATAGATGGAATTCACTATGGTATAATAAAGGATAAAAATTTGATATGCATAAATCTCATGGACATAGAAATAAATATGATCCAAATTTATCCAAATTATACTATTTTAAATACTGGATCTCCACATTATATTCTTTTTGTAGAAAATATTCAAAAAATAGATGTTAATAAAGAAGGTAGAAAAATTAGATTTCAAAAACCTTATGAAGAAGATGGTATCAATGTTAACTTTGTAGAAGTTATTGGAAATAATATGATAAAAGTACGGACTTACGAAAGAGGAGTGGAAAAAGAAACTTTATCCTGTGGAACAGGAGTTACAGCTTCTTCTATTGCAGCTTATGAAAAAGGGGTTTTTGCATATTATTATAATAATGTTTATGGAAAGGTATTAGCCTATACTTTAGGAGGAAAATTATGGATTTCATTTAAAAAAATACATGATAAATATTATAAAGAAATAAATTTAACAGGATCGGTAAAATTTATTTTTGAAGGATATATTAATATTTAATGATAAAAAATTATGGATAATAAAAACCGTTATTCAATAAGTGATCAATCTATAAGATTTCTTAATAAATATTTAAATAGTTTTTCCCCAACTGGATACGAAAGTGAAGGTCAAAAAATATGGAAAGATTATATTAATTCTTATGTAGAAAAAATAGTAACTGATTTGTATGGAACCGTAGTAGGAATTATTAATCCAAATAATTCTCCTTACAAATTAATAATTGAAGCTCATGCAGATGAAATATCTTGGTATGTAAATTATATTACAAAAGATGGATTAATATATGTTTCCAGAAATGGAGGATCGGATCATCAAATAGCTCCATCAAAAAAAGTAGTTATACATACAAAAAAAGGATTAGTAAATGGGGTATTTGGTTGGCCAGCTATCCATACAAGAAAATCTTTAGAAGAAAAAAAACCTAATTTAGATAATATTTTCATAGATATTGGGGCTTTTGATAAAAAAGAAGTAGAAGAAATGGGTGTTCATGTAGGATGTTTTATCACTTATCCTGATGAATTTTTTATTATGAATCATAATTATTTTGTTTGTAGGTCATTGGATAATAAAATAGGAGGATTTATCATTGCAGAAGTAGCAAAAATGATAATAGAACATGGAATTGATTTACAATTTGGCTTATATGTGGTGAATTCGGTTCAAGAAGAAGTAGGATTGAGAGGAGCTAAAATGATTTCTCATGCAATAAAACCTCATATAGCTATTGTTACTGATGTAACACATGATACTTATACCCCGATGATTGATAAAAAAATACAGGGGGATATTAAATGTGGTTTAGGACCTGTGATTGGATATGCTCCTTCAATACATAAAAAAATTAGAGAATTTATTATTGATACGTCTAAAAATAAAAAAATTTCTTTTCAACGTTTAGTTTCATCTAGATATACGGGGACCGATACGGATGCTTTTGCATATTATAATAAGGGTGTTCTCTCTTCTTTAATTTCCATACCTCTTAAATATATGCATACTACAGTAGAAATGGTCCATAAAAAAGATGTGGAAAAAACAATACAGTTAATTTTTGAAACCTTAAAAGGAATTAACTATTCCAAAAAAAAATTTTTCATTGATTGAATCGAAAATGGATAATATCTCCATCTTTAATAAGATAATTTTTTCCTACTAAAAATGTTTTTCCTGCTTTTTTAGCTTTTTCTTTCGAACCATATTTGATAAAATCTTTGTAATGAATAATTTCTGCACAAATAAATCCTTTTTTTAAATCTGTATGTATTACCGAAGAAGCTTGGTAAGCAGTATAATGATTTGGAATTGACCAAGCACGTATTTCTTCTTTTCCTATTGTAAAAAAACTTTGTAAGTTTAATAACTTATATGATTCCTTAATAATCTTATTAATTCCGGAAATGTAATTTTTTTTCTGATCATATGATTTTTTTTTTAACGATAAAATGACTAAAGTTGATTTTTCCTTTTTTACCATTTCTTTTATCTTTTTTATATTAAAATCATTTTTATCATCTATATTACATACATAAAGGACTGGTTTAATAGTTAGTAACTGTAAATCCTCTATGTATTTTTTTTCATTATTTTTAAATGGAAATATTCTAATATTTTTTCCTTCTTTTAGAAAAGAAAAAACTTTTTGTAATAATATAGTACTTATAGATTTTTTATTTTTATAAGTTTTTTCTAGTCTTTTTTCTATCGTTTCTAGATCTTTGAACTGTAATTCTATATCAATAATTTCTTTATCCCTAATTGGGTTTATTTCCCCTTCTACATGAAGTACTCTAATATCGTTGAAACAACGAATCATATGGATTATTACATTTGTTTCACGAATATGGGATAGAAATTTATTACCTAATCCTTCTCCTTTATGTGAACCTTTAATTAATCCAGCAATATCTACTATTTTTATTTTTGATGGAACTATTTTATTGGGATTAATCAAGGTTTTTAATTCACATAATCTTTTATCTGGAATTTTTGTTATTCCATAATTTGGTTCTATGGTACAAAAAGGGAAATTTTTTGATAAAGCTTTAGAATTAGAAATAAGATTAAATAATGTTGATTTTCCTATATTTGGTAACCCAATAATTCCACATTTCATTGATGATAAAAATATTTTTCTGTGAAATTTACAATTTATTGTAAATAAAAAAGAAGTATTTTATCGTATTTCTATATATATTATTATGAAAAATGAAAAAAAAGAAAATGCCGTTTTGGGAACACATTGAAGATTTAAGAAAACATATGATTCATAGTTTATGTGCAATTATAATTTCAACTATTATTTTGATGAATAATAAATATGTTATATTTGATTATATTCTTTTCGGTCCCGCAAAAACAGATTTTATTACTTACCGAATATTTTCTAAATTAGAATTTCTTTTTTTTGGGATGAATCATAATCCTATTTTTTTTTTTACAAAAAATTTGGAAATACAAAATAGACAAATATTTGGCCAATTTAATATGTATATATGGACTTGTTTTCTCGGTGGATTTATTTTATCTTTTCCTTATATATTTTATGAATTTTGGAAATTTATAAAACCTGCTCTTACTGATGAAGAAAGAAAATATTCTCGGGGAATCATTATAACAGTTACATTTCTATTTATATTTGGAATTCTTTTTGGATATTTTATATTATGTCCATTTTTAATTCATTTTGGTTATACTTTTAGGATTAGTTCTATTCCAAAAAATATATTTGATTTATCGGATTATATATCTTTGATGATGCATTCTATACTTTCTATGGGTATAACTTTTTTATTCCCAATTTTTATCTATTTTCTTACTAAAATAGAATTAATAACTTATACATTTTTGAAAAAATATAGAAAACATGCTTTTTTGATAATATTAATTATTGCTTCTGCAATTACTCCTGGAGATATTTTAAGTACGATAATCGTTTTAATTCCTCTATTGATTCTTTATCAATTAAGTCTCTATATTTCATTTTCTTTTTCTAAAAGAAAATAAAAAACCCCTTAAAAATTAAGAGGTTTTTTATGATTATTTTTTGATTGTTATTTCAACATATCTTCCTTTACTTTTCTTTTTTGCAGATTTTATTAATCCTTTAACTTCCATCCTAGAAGGATCTATACCTTTGGTAACTAAAGCTTCAAATACAGAATTTGCTCTTTTTAAGGATAATATTTTATTATAAGAATATTTTCCATAAGAATCTGTATATCCATTTATATAAAATTTAGAATTAGGAAGTTTTTTGATCATAATTTCAGAAATTTGATTAATAATTTTTAATGAATTAGAAGATAATTTATATTTTCCAAGATTAAATAAAATAGGTTTAAAAATTATTTTATTTGGACATCCTTTATTTTCTTTTATTCCATATTTATTGGGACAAATATCTTCAATATCTGGAATATTATCAGAATCTGTATCCGGACATCCTTTAAATTTTTTTAATCCAAATTGATCAGGACATAAATCTTCTTTATCTAAAATACCATCGTTATCTAAATCCTCTTTTTCGAAACAAATTTTATTTTCATATTCCGAATTTTCTATAATATTTTTATCCTCTTTTTTTTCTATTATAGAAGGTAAATAAGAATCTTCTTTATTTATTTCTATTATTTTTTTTGGTTTTTTATTATCATAATCATCAGAATAATTTTCATTTTCTCCTCCAAAACGGAATACAAATCCAAGAGAATGTTTACAAAAATTTAAATAATCTCTTGAATGATTTGCAAATACATGATTATAGGTACTTTGAATATTAATCCCAAAATTAGATACAATCCAAAAATTGATACCTAATCCTCCATCTAATAGAAAAAAATTTTTCTTATTCAATTTATAAGTTTTTGATCCTGAAATCCTTAATGTTCTATTTTGATAATTAAATTGATGATACCCACCTCCTAATCTAAAATAAGGATCAAACCAATATTTAGGTAACAAATAGAAATTAATTCCAGGACCAAATTTTAAGAAAAATCCATCTATTATTCTCCATCTATTATTGTCAACCATTCCTAATGCCCCCTCTAAATATACCCCCAGATTATTATTGATATGATGTACCAATTCTACATTAGAAAAAATAGGATTGATGCTATTATTTTTTTTGTGTAAAAAAAATTTAATAGGATAACTCCTTGGATAATAATTAATATCATTTGCTCCTATTCGAATAGACCATTTTTTCTGAGAATATTGAGAGAATACAGATGAAAGTAAAACAAAAAAAGTAATAATAAAAAAATTAAATTTTTTTTTCATAGAACTATAATTTCTTTGAATTTGAACCTTAAACAAATATAAATTATATATATGATTTTAAAAATTATCTTTTAAAATATTCTTTTTATTTCACGAATCATATCTCTATTTTTGATAGATTTACGTTTATCATATATTTTTTTACCCTTAGCCAAAAAGATTTGGATTTTAACATATCCTGTTTTACTAAAAAATAATTTATTAGGAATAATAGTTAATCCAGGTACTTTTAACTTTTTTTCTATTTTTATTAGTTCTTTTTTAGTTAATAATAATTTTCTTTCTCTTCTACTTGAATGATTCCAAGTAGTTCCAAATTTATATTCAGAAATGTACATATTAATAGAATATAATTCTCCATTTTTTATCTGACAAAAACTTTCCGTTATATTAGCTTTATTTTGTCTTATAGATTTAACTTCAGTACCAAATAATTGAATTCCAGCTGTATATTCTTCTATAAAATTATATTGAAATCTTGCTTTTCTGTTTAGAATACTCATAATTAATTATTATTTTTGTGAAAAAATAAAATTCTATAAATTTTTTTAAAATTATGAATGTAAATGTACGTATACGTTATTTAAAAAATTTATGTACTCAAGTTAGAAGAGATATATTACGTATGGTAAATAACGCAAATTCTGGACATCCTGGTGGGTCCTTAGGATGTACTGAATTTTTTGTTGCTTTATATCAAGAAATAATGCATTATGATCCAAAAAAATTTTCTATGGAGGGAAAAGCAGAAGACCATTTTTTTTTATCAAATGGACATATATCTCCTGTTTATTATAGTGTATTAGCTCGTTCTGGTTTTTTTTCTATAAAAGAATTATCTTCTTTTAGAAAATTAAACTCTCGTTTACAAGGACATCCTTCTGTACATGGTAATCTTCCAGGAATACGAATTTCTTCAGGATCTTTGGGGCAAGGGATGTCGGTATCAATTGGTGTAGCTATATCTAAAAAACTTAGTAAAGATAATAATAGTCTTATTTATAGTTTACATGGAGATGGAGAATTGAATGAAGGACAGATATGGGAATCTGTTTTATATGCAGGATCTAAAGGTATAGATAATTATATAGCTACTGTAGATTACAATAGACAACAAATAGATGGAAATACCGATGAAGTACTTCCTCTTGGAAATCTAAAAAAAAAATTTGAATCTTTTGATTGGAAAGTTTTAGAAGAATTAAAAGGAAATAATATTCAAAAGGTTATTAATATTTTAAAAAAAGCAAAAAATGAGACTGGAAAAGGTAGCCCTGTCATAATTATTCTCTACACCGAAATGGGATACGGTGTAGATTTTATGGTAGGAAATAATGTATGGCATGGAAAATCTCCTAACGAAGAGGAATTAAAAAAAGCACTATTCCAACTTCCTGAAACTTTAGGGGATTTTCCAAAAATATAAAAAAATTATGATAAAAATATATAAAAATAAAGGATTCAAAGAAACTAGAGAAGGATTTGGAAAGGCTTTGACTTTATTAGGTCGAAAAAATCATCAAGTAGTTGCATTATGTGCAGATCTTACCGGTTCTTTATTTATGACTCGTTTTTCTAAAGAATTTCCTGAACGATTTTTTCAAATTGGAATTGCAGAGGCTAATATGATTGGAATAGCTGCGGGACTAAGTATTGGAAAATATATTCCTTTTGCTGGAACATTTGCAAATTTTGCAACATCTCGTGTATATGATCAGATACGTCAATCCATTGCTTATTCTTATAAAAATGTGAAAATATGTGCTTCTCATTCCGGATTAACACTTGGTGAAGATGGTGCCACACATCAAAGTTTAGAAGATATTGGAATGATGAAAATGCTTCCTGGTATGACAGTAATTAATACTTGCGATTATAACCAAACTTATGCAGCAACTTTATCTATAGCCAACTATTTAGGTCCAGTATACTTCCGATTTGGAAGGCCTGCTGTAGCTAATTTTACAGATGAAAATCAAATATTTGAAATTGGAAAAGCCCTTATTCTAACCGAAGGTAAAGATATTACTATTGTAAGTACTGGGCATTTAGTATGGGAATCTTTAGAAGCATCTAGAATATTATACGAAAAAGAGGGAATAACTTGTGAAGTTATTAATGTTCATACAATAAAACCATTAGATGAAAAACTAATATTAAATTCCATTGATAAAACAAAATGTATTGTAACAGCAGAAGAACATAATTATTTTGGGGGATTAGGAGAGAGTATAGCTAGAGTAATTACTACTAAAAGACTTTCTATACTTCAAAGTTTAGTTGCTGTTAATGATACTTTTGGTGAAAGTGGTAAGCCGATGGAGTTATTAAAAAAATATAAAATTGATCGTGATTCTATTATAAATCATGTCAAAATTTTACTAGAAAAAAAAAAGAATCAATAAAAAAAATTTGGAAATTAAAAATATACAAAAACTAGTTCATAATTGGATTATCAATTATGGAATACGTTATTTTAATATATTAACTAATACCATACTTTTATCTGAAGAAGTAGGTGAAGTTTCTAGAATTATTGCTAGAAATTACGGAGAACAATCCTTAAAAAAAGATTGTAAAGAAAAAGAAAATCTTGGAGAAGAATTATCCGATGTTTTGTTTGTATTAATTTGTTTAGCTAATCAAACTGGAATTGATTTAGAAGAATCTTTTCATAAAAAATTAAAAAAAAAAAAAATAAGAGATGGTGAAAGACATCATAACAATGAAAAATTAAAATAAAAAATATGCCTTCTTATATTAAAATTAACAAAAAGTGGAAAAGTTTATATGGTTCTATATCTATAACAGGATCTAAAAGTATATCTAACCGTCTTTTAATTTTAAAAGCTATTTATAAAGATGATATTTATATTGAAAATATTTCTAACTGTGAGGATACAAAAGTTTTAGAAAAAAGTTTATATAGTACTTCTAACATATTAAACATTCATCATGCAGGAACTGCTATGCGTTTTTTAACTTCCTATTTATCTATACAAGAAGGAAAAAAATTCATATTAACAGGTTCCAATAGAATGAAAGAAAGACCTATATCTATTCTTGTAGATGCTTTAAAAAAATTAGGATCGGAAATTATTTATTTAGAAAAAATTGGATATCCACCAATAAAAATTATTGGTAAGAAAATTATAGGAGGAAAAATAGATATTAATGCTAGAATTAGTAGCCAGTATATTAGTTCTTTAATGTTAATAGCTAGCAAATTTAAGATTGGATTAAAAATATATTTAAAAGAAGATATTACATCAATTCCATATATAAAAATGACTTTTGATTTATTAACTAGAGCAGGAATAAAAATATCATGGAAAGAAAAAATCATTCATATTTATCCAGGTAAAAAAACAGGTAAAAAATATTTTTCTATAGAATCAGATTGGAGTTCAGCTTCTTATTATTATTCAATGGCTAGTATTGTAAAAACAAGTAATCTAACTTTAAGTTATTATCAAAATAAAAGTTTACAAGGAGATAGAGAAATTACTTCCATCTATGAGAAATATTTTGGAGTATACACTATTTTTGAAAAAAATAAAATAATTTTAAATAAAAAATTAAATTTTACTCTACCTAGATTCATTAATCTAGATTTAAATAAAACTCCAGATCTTGCACAAACTATTGTTGTAACTTGTTCTTCTCTTGGTATAAAGTGTTATTTAAAAGGGTTAGAAACTTTAAAAATTAAAGAAACAGATCGTTTGAAAGCTTTAAAAAATGAATTATTAAAATTGGGTGTAAAAATAAAAATTACAAGTTCTTGTTTAGAAATAATAGATTTTTTTCCAAAAAAAATGGATTCTTCTATAAGAATAAAAACTTATCAAGATCACAGAATGGCTATGGCTTTTTCTTCATTTGGATTATTTTATTCTTTGCAAATAGAGGAACCAAAAGTTGTAGAGAAATCATATCCAAATTTTTGGATGGACTTACAATATTTAGGTTTTTTAATTAATTATTATGAAGGATAAAGAATTCTCCTTGCTGTAATAAATTTATTTTTCCAATATTTTTGATACAATCTAGAAATAAGCACCCCTGACGTAGATGCGTGAATAAAGAAGATATTATTATGATTTACATGGATCACCATTCCTACATGATTAATTTTTTTTCTAGATTTTCCTGTAGCAAAAAATAATAGATCTCCTTTTTCTATATATTTTTGATGAACTAAAAATCCTTTTTTAGCTTGATTGTAAGATCTACGTGGTAATGAAATTTTATAAGACGCAAAAATATTTTTTATGAAAGCTGAACAATCTATTCCATCTTTAGTATTTCCACCATATCTATATGGAGTATACCTATAATTTTTAGCTTCTTCAATAAGAAAATCCATTTTATTTTTTAATAAAAATTTATTTTTAATAATTTGAAAATAGTTTTTTTTATTATAATATGGATTATCTTTATTTTTCTGAAAAAAATTTTTTTCATACTTTTTTTTATATACCATATCTCCATATAATAACGGAATAGAAAAAAACTGAGAATAGAATACAAAAAATAAAAAAATTTTAGAATTTATAATAGGAATAATTTTATTTTTTTCCATTATTCAAAAAAAATTACAATAAATTATTATTAATAGAGTCTCAAATGTAAGTAAAATACTTGTATTAAATTTAAAAAAATTAAATTTGTATTCTGGCCCATTCGTCTATTGGTTAGGACGTCAGGTTTTCATCCTGGAAAGAGGGGTTCGATTCCCCTATGGGCTATCAAAAAATACTGGATCATTCTTATGGCAAATCACTCATCGGCATTAAAAAGAATTAGACAAAATAATACTAGACGTTTGCGTAATAAATATGTATTTAAAAGTACAAGAACTACTATTAAAAAATTAATAAAAGGCGAAAAAAAAAAGGAAGAGTATTCTAAGGTTTTTTCTATGATAGATAAATTATCTAAAAAAAATATCATACATATGAATAAAGCAGCAAGATTAAAAAATAAATTAATAAAAAAATTATTAATCAATAACTGATCCTAAATAAATCATAAATAATGATGGTAATTTATTTTTATAGGTTTATATAATTATTATTTTTTTTGGAAAAAGTATAATTTTTTCTTCAAAATCAATAAAATGAGAATTAGCCCCTATTCTCCGATAGGAATATTTGATTCTGGTATCGGAGGAATTCTTATAGCTAAAGAAATTAAAACCTATATGCCTAATGAATGTATTATTTATTTTGGAGATACTAAAAATATGCCTTATGGAAATAAGTCTAAAGACTTTATTAGAAATAATTCTATAAAAATTGTTTCTTTCCTTTATAAAAAAAAATGTAAAGCCATAGTAATAGCTTGTAATTCTATAACTTCTAATGCTTTAGATTTGATTAAAAAAAATTTTTATAAAAAAATATTAATATTTAATGTTATAGATCCTATAGTAAAAAATAAAATATTTCTTTCTTCTAAAAGAATAGGAATAATGGCCACTCCTGCTACCATAAATTCCAATTTTTATCATAAAAAAATTAAAAAATGTTTTCCTCATTTAGAGATTTCCCAAATATCTACACCTTTATTAGCTACAATAATTGAAAATGGATTGGAAAAAATAAAGATTAATTCTATCATAAAATATTATTTGAATAATCTAAAATCAATAGATACGCTATTATTAGCTTGTACTCATTATTTATTTTTGAAAAAAAAAATAGATAATTTTTATCATGGTAAAGTTCGTTTAATAGATATACAAAAAATTGTAGTTCAGGAAATACAAAAAAAATTATTTGAAAATAATTTATTATGCATTTATCCAAAAAAACGGAATAATACAATTTTTTATACATCTAGTTCAATTTCTCCATTTTTTAAAGAACAAGTTCGAATTCATTTTGGAGAAAAAATTTTATTTAAAAAACATATTCTTAATTTTTTCTAAATTGTGCATCTATTACGCATAAAGTTGCAAGATTGACAATTTCTTCTATACTTGATTGCATTTGCATGATATGTGCTGGTTTACGCATTCCTAATATTAAAGGTCCAATAATTGGCATATTTCCTAATCCTCTAATAAACTTATAAGTCATATTTCCGGATTCAAGATTTGGAAATATAAAAATATTTGCTTTTTTTTTCATAAGTTTAGAAAAAGGAAATTTACTAGCTAATAAAAATTCATTTAATGCAAAATCAGGTTGTAATTCTCCATCTACTATTAAATCAGGATATTTTTTATGTAAAAATGCTACTGCTTGAGATACTTTAGAAGAAATTTTTGAATTTGATGAAAAATTTTGAAAGGATAACATTGCTATATGAGGTTCAATATCAAAACCTTTAACTACATAAGATGCCATAAGAGCAATTCTTGCTAATTCTTCACTAGTTGGATTTGGAATTACGGAAGTATCTGCTAAAAATAATGGACCACGTTTAGTTAACAAAATCATCATTCCTGCTATTTTATGAATAGTATCTGATCTTCCAATAACCTCTAATAAAGTTCGTAAACTTAATGAAAAATTTCTAGAATACCCTGTAATAACAGCATCTGCTTCTCCTTGGTCTACCATCATTGCTCCAAAATGATCATTTGTTCGCATTCGTATTTTTGCTTCATATAAAGTTAATCCTTTTCTATTCCTTCTTTTCCAAAGTATTTGAGCATAATTTTCTACTTTTTTGATATTATCTTCTTTTTCAGGATCTATAATTTGTAATTTTACATTTAAATTATTTGTATCTATTAAACGTTTTATACGATTTTTATTTCCTAAAACAATGGGAATAGAAACAATTCCATCTTCATTAAGAATTTGAATAGATTTAAGGATTTCATATTCTTCTCCATTACAAAAAACAATTTTTTTAGGATTTGTACGTGCTCTATTTTTAATCATTCTGAGAATTTTATTTTCATATCCCATTCGATCTAGCAGTTTTTCTTGATATTGTTTCCAATCTAAAATAGGATTTTTTGCGACTCCAGAATCCATTGCTGCTTTAGCTACTGCAGGTGCTACACGAGTAATTAACCGATTATCAAAAGGTTTTGGAATAATATATTCTTTTCCAAAAGAAATATTTTTTTGATTATAAACAATATTAACTTGTTCTGGAACAGGTTCTTTTGCTAAATCTGCAATAGCATGAACAGCCGCTAATTTCATTTCATCATTGATAATACTTGCATGAACATCTAATGCTCCTCTAAAAATATAAGGGAATCCTAATACATTATTTACCTGATTAGGATAATCACTTCTACCTGTAGCTATAATAACATCTTGTCGAACTTTTATGGCTAAGTTATAATCGATTTCAGGATCTGGATTTGCCATAGCAAATACAATTGGATCCTTTGCCATATTTTTTAACATATTTGGAGTTAATATTCCACCTATAGATAAACCTATAAAAACATCCGAATCTTTAATAGCTTCTTCTAAATTTTTAATAAAGGAAGTATTTACTGCAAATTCTTTTTTTTCTTTATTTAAATCTTTTCGTGAAATATGTAATAACCCTTTACTATCAAACATCAGGATATTTTTAGATTTTACCCCAAGATGTTTATAAATTCTTGCACAAGAAATAGCAGCAGATCCTGCTCCATTAATTACCATTTTTATATTATGTATTTTTTTTCCAACATAAGTGATAGAATTAAGTAAAGCTGCTCCTGAAATAATAGCCGTTCCATGTTGGTCATCATGCATTACTGGGATATTTAATTCAGATTTAAGTCTTCGTTCTATTTCAAATGCTTCTGGGGATTTGATATCTTCTAAATTGATTCCTCCAAAAGTTGGAGAAATCGCTTTTACAACCTTTATAAATTTTTCTGGATCAGATTCATCAATTTCAATATCAAATACATCAATACCAGAAAATATTTTAAATAAAATTGCTTTTCCTTCCATTACAGGTTTAGATGCCAATGCACCAATATTTCCAAGACCTAAAACAGAAGTCCCATTAGTAATAACAGCTACTAGATTCCCTTTAGATGTATATTTATATACTTCCTTAGAAAAACGTGCTATTTCTTTACAAGGCTCTGCTACTCCTGGAGAATATGCTAGAGATAAATATTTTTGACTATTATATTTTTTTGTTGGAGAGATTTGTATTTTTCCAGAAGGAAATTTACTATGATAATTTAAAGATTCTTCACGAAGATTATTTATGTCTTTTCTCATTATACTAAATATTGATATGGTTTTGAAAACAGATAAAAAAAATATCAGGATAACCAAAATAAATTTTTCTCAAAAAAATATTTTTTTTTATCAGATTGCCATCTAATTATAAGTTTATAACATCCTTTTTTCAAATTTTTTTTAGGAATAAATAATGTTTTACTTGAAAATCTAAAAATTTTAAAAGAACGAGTCACATCTAAATATTTAGATGAAAATCTTAATAAAGTAAAAAAACCATGAATATTATCTAAAATTTCTGGAAAGATAATTCTAATTCCAGAAGATAAGATGAATATTTTAATTTTATTAGGAAGTTTTAATACATTTTTTTTCTCATTTATAATTTCTTGATATTTTAGTTCTTCTTCATAATACCTATCGGATATAAGTTGACTACCTACATGAGGAAAGAAAAACGCAATATAAATGATAAAAATGATAAAAAAGGAAAAAGCTAATATAATACTTGTTTCCCAACTAAATTTTATTCTCATAATTAATGTATATGTGTACTAAAAAAATAAAAATTGAATCAATTAAATTTTATTCCAATCCATATTTTTTTTCCCTTGAGGTGCTTTGTATTTTATAGGTTTTTTTGATTGTTTATTTATAAAATAAACATAACTAGATATTTTATGAATATCATTTCCTTTAATTTCCCCTGATTGACCAAAAGCACGCATAGTAGGATTATTTTTACTTCCATACCAAATAATGGAAAATATATTCTTAAATAAATCTTTTTCTATTATATTTATCCAATAATCATCTGTTAAATTAGGACCTATATTTCCACTACCATCAGATTGATGACAAGTAGAACAATTTTCTTCAAAAAGATCTTTTCCACTATCAATCAATTTTGGATTAAAAAAAGCATTTTCTATAGTTATTTGTGGTGTTTTTTTCTCAAAAATATCTATTTCTCTTAACTGATTTTTATAAGCTATTTCATACTCTTTATAAGGATTAGAAAAATCCATGAATAAATAAGAAAAAAAATAAATTGATGAAAAAATAATTGTAGTATAAAAAAGATGAACCCACCACATTGGTAACTTATTGTCTAATTCTATAATTCCATCAAATCCATGATCTATTTTTTTTACCCCTTGATTCATTTTTTTGGAATTATTAAATAAAAATTTATAGAGTCTATAAAAATAATTTCCTTCATTTTCTTCAAAAATTTTCCGTCTTTCTTCTTCTTTAAGAAATTTTAATTTTCTTCGATAGATTAAATTATTAATAGTATCTAAAATAAACAACAATATTGTTATAATAATAAAAAAAAATATAGTTATTGGATCAAATATATACGAACGATGATCTATTCCTAAAAAAATATAAAAAATGAATATTATAATGGATAAAAAAAAAGGAATAATAATAAAAGAAGGAATTTTTGATCTCATAAATATTTTTATTTTTTTCCTTCTAAAGGAATTATACTTACCTCTTTATAATATTTTCCAGATTTTATAAAAACTAAAAATAAAATGAATAAAAAAGCGATAAAAAATAAAATTAACATAATAGATTGAAATATTCCTATATATTTTTCTGTTATAAAATTTTGTTTCAAAAAATTTATCATCAATTTTTTTTTTATTAAGATTTAATATCCGTACCTAAACGTTGTAAATAAGAAATTAGAGCTATTATTTCTCTTTTTTCCAAAGGAATAAATTTTTCTTTTTCTATTTTTCTCTGTTTATTTATTTCTTTTTTTAAACTTGGATATTCTAAATAAATATCAGATACAATTTTACTTGCTTGAGTATCCATATCCTTAGATATATATTTAATATATTCCAAAGTATATGGGACACCTAATTTTACCATAGCTTTTATTTTTTTTTCTGTATTAGATCTATCCAATTCATTATAAATTAACCAAGGATATCTTGGCATAATGGATTTAGGAGAGGTTGAACGAGGATTATGCATATGGTTAAAATGCCATGAACTAGGATTTTTACCCCCTTCTCTAGCTAAATCAGGACCTGTTCTTTTAGAACCCCAAAGGAATGGATGGTCATATATAAATTCTCCTGCTTTAGAATATTCTCCATAACGGACTACTTCATCTCGAAAAGGACGAACTTGTGCACTATGACAGGAATTACATCCTTCTCTAACAAATAAATCCCTACCTTCTAATTCAAGTGCCTTATAAGGTTTTACATTATCAATAGTGGGAACATTAGATTTTATCACTAAAGTAGGAATTATTTCTATTAATCCCCCAATAGCTACAGCAATAAAAGAAAGAATAGCAAATTGTATAGGTTTTTTTTCTAACCAATTATGAAATTTTTCCTTTTTTTCTATTTCATTTTCATGCAATGGAATTACTTTAAATTCTTCATTATTAATAAAATATCCTTTTTGGATGGTTTTAAAAATATTATATATCATTATAATAAAACCTAAAAAATAAATAATTCCACCAATAAATCTTATTTTATAAAAAGGAATAATAGATAAAACTGTATCCAAAAAATTTTTGTATACTAGAGTCCCATCAGGATTAAATTTTTTCCACATTTCAGATTGTAATAAAGATCCGAAATAAAGTGGAAAAATATAAAATATTATCCCAAATATTCCAAACCAAAAGTGAATATTTGCTAATAATGTAGAATATAATTTAGTATTCCATAATTTTTTTGTTAACCAATAGATTATTCCAAAAGCCATGAATCCATTCCAACCTAAAGTTCCTAAGTGAACATGAGCAATTACCCAATCTGTAAAATGAGCAATTGAATTTAGTGTTTTAGTAGCTAACATAGGTCCTTCAAAAGTTGCCATTCCATAACAAACAATTCCTACTGTAAAAAATTTTAAAATAGGATCCTTTTTTACTTTATTCCAATCTCCTCTTAAGGTCAATAATCCATTTAACATACCTCCCCAAGAAGGAGCAATTAACATAATAGAAAAAATAGTACCTAAAATTTGAGCCCAATTAGGAAGAGATGTATACATAAGATGATGTGGTCCCGCCCATATATATATAAATATTAAAGACCAAAAATGAATAATGGAAAGTTTATAAGAAAAAATGGGTTGATTAGATGCTTTTGGAACAAAATAATACATTAATCCAAGTATAGGCGTAGTTAAAATAAATGCTACTGCATTATGTCCATACCACCATTGCATTAAAGCATCTTGAACTCCAGCATATATAGAATAACTTTTAAAAGTAAAAAGATCAATAGGTAATTCAAGATTATTAAAAATGTGTAACATAGCTACGGCAACCCAGGTTCCTAAAAAAAACCAAATACTGACATATAAATGTTTAATTTTCCTTTTTAAAATGCTTCCTATCATATTAATTCCATAAATCATCCAAATAAAAAAAATTCCTATATCTATAGGCCATTCATGTTCCGAATATTCCTTACTAGTATTTATTCCTAACAAAAAAGTAATCCAAGTAGAAATGATAAAAATTTGCCATCCCCAAAAGTGAATCCAACTAAGATAATCACTAAATATTCTAGTTTTTAATAATCGTTGTAAAGAATAGTAAGATCCTGTGAAAATAATATTTCCAACAAAAGCAAATACTACTGTACTAGTATGTAACATTCTCCAACGCCCAAATCCAAATATTCCTTGGGAATTTTTCAGTTTACTTCCTAATATAAAATCAGGCAATTCAGGATAAAATAATAAGAGAGAAATAACTAATCCAGCAAAAAATCCAATAATTGCCCAAAATATTGTAGCATATAGAAAGGCTTTTACAATACGATTATTGTAGTAGTATGTTTCTATTTTCATAAAAATATAGAATTATTATTTTTTTTTATGATTATCTATTAAAATTCTAATTTTATGAGATTCATAATTATCAAATTGACCATAATAAAGACTGATTAAAAAAATTATAAGAAAAATTGCTCCTAAAAAAATACTAGATAATATCATTATAATTAATACATCCATAAAAAAATAATTTTTTATTTATCTAAGATAAAAATCTTCGTGAAACTATCCAAGTAGATAATAGAGAAAAAATAATTACGGATAAAGAACTTAAAGGCATTAAAATTGCTGCAATAAAAGGAGTTAAAAAACCGGTTATAGCAAATATAATTCCTATACAATTGTAAAATAAACTAATCATAAAATTTACAATAATCAATTTGATTGATATCCTGGATATTTTTAGAAATAAAAAAATTTTATTCAAATAATTAGATTGAATAAAAGCATCACAATTAGGAAAAAAACTACTTGGAGTTTCTGATATTGAAATGCCGACTTCACTTTGATTTAATGCAGAAGAATCATTAATACCATCTCCAATCATCATTACTTTTTCTCCATTTTTTTGTATTTTTTTTACATAATCTAGTTTTTTTTCTGGACTTTGATTAAAAATAATTTTACTAGATTTTGGTAAAATTGATTCTAAATATTCTTTTTCTAATTTATTATTATCACCAGAAAGAATAATTATTTTATATTTTTTTTTTAGATTTTGGAATATTTGTTCTATTCCTTTTCTATAATAATTTCTAAATAAAAAATAACCTATGAATTTTTTATTTATAGAAATAGCAACTGAAGTTCCTTTAGAATTATTTATTGTAATACCTATATATTTAGAAGATCCAATTTTAACTGGAACTTTATTTATAATTCCTTCTATACCATAACCTATTATTTCTCGAAAATTTTTTATAGGATAAAATTGATTGATAGATAATTCTGAAAAAATTTTTTTACTTAATGGATGAATTGAATTTCTTAATAAAGAGGAAATCATTTTTTTTTCTTTACATTTAAGATATGGACCAATAAAAGAAATTTTTTCTTTATTTTGATCTGTAATAGTTCCTGTTTTATCAAAAATTAAAGTACTTATATTGGAAATTCGTTCCATAGTTGAAATATCTTTTACATAAAATCCTTTTTTAGAAAATATTCGTATGAAATTTCCAAGTATAAATGGAGTGGCAAGTACTACTGCACAAGGACAAGTAATAATTAATACGGAAAAAACAGTTTGAAAAATTTTTGATACATTAATAAAATACCAATATATTCCAGTTATTATAGAAATGATTAAAACAATAGGAGTAAAATATTGACTAAATTGATTAGTTATTGAATTTAAATGAAAATTTTTTTTATTTTTACGAAATTTTTTATTATTCCATAATAAACTTAGATAGCTTTGATCTACATTTTTGATTACTTTTAAATAAATAGCTTCCCCCTTTTGTTTAGATCCAGCATAAATTCGTTCTCCTATTTTTTTTCTTATTAAATAAGATTCTCCTGTAAGAAAACTATTATCTAATAATGCAGATCCTTTTATTAATATAGAATCTACAGGAATAACTTCTTCATTTCTAATTATAATATGATCTCCTTTTTTTAAGGAAAAAAGTAAAATATTTTCTTCTTGATTATTTTTTTTAATTTTTGATATTGAAATAGGATAAAAGGATTTATAACTTTTTTCAAAAGAAAATATTTTATTATGAGTATGAATTTGGAATATTTTACTAATAAGTAAAAAAAAGGAAAATCCAGATAAACTATCAAAATATCCAGATCCTAAATCAAAAAATACTTCATAACAACTCCATGAAAAAAGAACTAATATTCCAATAGAAATAGGAATATCCATATTAATAATATGTTTTTTAAATCCTAAAATAGCATATTTTATATGATCTGTGAAAGAAAATAATACAATAGGTAACGAAAGAATTAACATTAAATAACGAAAGAAATTACGATTTTCTAAATACCATATATCTTCATGAGATCCTACATATTCTGGAATAGATAAAAGCATAATGTTTCCAAAACAAAAAAAAGAAATAGCTAATTTTCCTATTAATTTTCTATCAAATATTTTTTTCTTATTTTTTTTTTCTAAAAATTCAAAATTAATAGAAGGTTTATAACCTGTTTTTTCAAGAATAATTGCTAAATAGCTTAATTTTAATCCAGAATGATTGAATATTATTCTAATTATTTTACTTGGAAAATCAACAGTGGATTCAATTATATTTTTATGAATATTAGATAAATTTTCCAAAATCATGATACATGAACTGCAATGAATAGATGGAATAAAAAAACGAACGGAAGTGATATTTTTATCTTTAAAATCAATTATTTTTTCGGCAATTTTTTCATCATCAAGAAATTTAAAATTTTCATTTTGTTTCATCTTTATAGATTATTATCTCTTTGTAATTTTAGAATTTTACTTTTTTATTTTTCTCCTATATATTTTTTATATTCTTTAAATGACATCAGGATATCATATTCTTTTTTATTCAATATTTTAATTTTAAGTATCCAACCCTCATTATAAGAATCTTTATTTAAATATTCTGGATTAGATAGTAAAATTTTATTGAATTCTAGTATTTTTCCTGAAACTGGCATAAATAAATCGGAAACAGTTTTAACTGCTTCTATTGTTCCAAAGATATTTCCTTCTTTGATTTTTGTTCCTATAATAGTTTTCTCTATATCTAAATAAACAATATCTCCTAACTCTTTTTGAGCAAAATGAGTAATTCCTACTGCATATATATTTTCATTATTATTATCATTAAAACCATATAATCCTATCCATTCATGATTTTTGCTGTATTTTAAATTATTGAAATTCATTTTATTAAATATTAAATATTTTTTTTTATTGATTGATAAATTATTCAATTTTTATGATAATCCAAAAAATTACTTTTTTCAATAATATTGAATGATTATTAAAAAAAATCTATTATAAATTTGTATTTTATAAAATATTTTTTTGAATATCATCATCATGAAAATCATCACTAAAATTATAATTTTTCCCATATTTTATTACCAATAAAAATTATTTTCCTTTATAAGAAATTATTTATTTAGATGATTCTAAAAGATATTTTCCTAATTTAATACTAGATAGTTAATGAAAAAAAAATTATTCATTATTTTTCAATAAAAAATCAAACGTATTTTTTTTTAGTAGTATAATGATATCTTTTATTTTTTTTAAATTACAAATTTTAAAAATAAAAATTAATTAATCGAATTAAGTGAAAAGGTTCCATAATATTCCTATTTCAAACAAGTAATCTTTATTTTTATGATTAAAAATATTTTTTTTATTATAAGAAAATCCTATATTTTGTATACTACTATAAAAAATAGTTCTAAATATTTTAAAATTTAAAAAATAATCTATAAATGGCCCCCCTCCTATTTTTGTAGGAAAACATTCATTTTCTAAATAAAAAGAAAATAAATCAAAGGGATATGAAAAATATTGATGAAAATATTTATTAAAATAATGAATAGAAAATCCAGTTTGTACTAATAATGCTTTATTAAAATAACTATCTTCGTAAGATATTGTATTTTTTGAAAGAAAATTTGGAATGGAAAAATTTAATTGATCAGATTTTTGATTTTGGAATAAAACCAGATTATTAAAATGAAATTTCCATATATCATGAATTATTTTAATTTTTAAATTACAGGTACGTATATACTTCCAATATAATAGATTTGGATTATTATTTTGATTAGGACGGTTAATATCATATATATTAAAAAAAACGTTCAACTTTTTTTTTGAAAAAATAGAAAAATTAATTGATTTTATATATAATATTTCATTATTGTATTGTTGATTATTGTAACAATTTCCATTTTTTTGAAACATATAAAAATTGATAAAATCAGAAGAAATATTATTATTGATATTAAATTTGATTAAAAACTGAAATTTTGACCATAAATTGGTATCCAATTGAGTAGATATTTGTAAATAATTTTTAGATATCAACCATTTTGCATAGGAATTAATTTTAAATATATTATTAATGAAATAATTAATTTTTGTTTCTAAATATATTTTATTGAAATTTAAATTTTTCTTTTCATTTTCATGAACTGGATCAAATAAATAATTTGAAAATAATTGATAATGTATTTGATCATGAATAGCACCTATTTCTATATTTAATTTTTTTTTAATTTCAAAAATTAAAGAAGATTCATTTTTTAAATATGATAAATTGATCCTATTATTTTGAAATTTTTCTTTAGAATCAAAAAAAGATTTTAAATATTTGGAATATTCTATTTTTTCTATGAAAAAAATTGACCTTTCTCTATGATTTGATTTAATCCATGAAGGGGAAATATTTTGAAAAAAACTTATGTATAATCTTTTATGAAAAAGATTTTTTTTATCAAAAAAAATTTGAATTATCCGTTGTTTTCCAAAAAGGATTTTTACTTTTTTTTTATTATAAAAATTTTGATATAAAAAATGTCCCCATATTAATTTATCATGAGAAAAATCAGAATATTTATAATTAAATGTACTTAAGAATAAATTATGATGTTTTTTTAAATTTATATTTGATTCTTCTTCAAAAAAAATATTTTTATATTCTATAGAATAATTGATTTTTTGATTAGGACTTTGACTAAATAAACCACTTAGTATTTTTTCTTGAAAAGAATTTTTTATATAAAAAATTTCTGATATTGGAGTTTTTACGTCAAAATATCTAATCTTTTCACGAGAAAAAAAAATATCATTTAAAAAATACATTTTAGGTAGATAATTTTTATTAAAAAATATTGTATTACAATACGATAAAAAATTTTTTTCTGTATCAGAATTAGGAATAATTAAATCTTTTTCTTTAAGTTTAAAAAAACCAAAATTATCCTTTCTAAAAAAATTATGAGAATATTCTTTTTCTATAGAAAATAAATTTGTATCTAAATTTCTTTTTTTTATTATCTTCTGTCCAATATTTATAATCTTTAGAAATAGGATAATAAATACCCCAAATTTTTTTTGCATTATATTTTCTTTTTCCATAGATTTTACAGAAAAAGAAATAATAAAAAATAAAAAAGGAAAGATAAATATTTTCATAATAATAAAATTTATATAGTTACTAATTTTATTAGTGTATAAGATTCTTAATAAAATTATTCTATTCCAACAATTATTCTATATATTATAAATTATTTTTTAAAAGAAGAATTTGTTTATTATGTAGTAAATATCATATAGTAAAAATATCATAAATTATATTCTAATTTATTTTTAGAATGATTCCTAAAAAATTTTAGATAATTAATAATTGAACTATACCTTTTTTTTATAGATATTATCTATTACGATAATATTCAATATTTTATTGATTATTGAATATTTTTTTTACCAAAAAAAAATGTTCCTAATCGAATAAGTGTACTACCACATTCTATAGCTATAGGATAATCTCTACTCATTCCCATGGAAAGTACAGAATATTTATATTTATTTTTACATTCATTATATATTTTATTTAAATAATCAAATTCATGACGTATTTTTTGAATAGATCCATGAAAAGTTGCCATTCCCATTAGTCCAATAATTTTTACATTTTTCATATTTTTATAATGATTATTTTCTAAAATTTCATGAACTTCTTTATTAGTAATTCCGGATTTATTTTTTTCATTGCAAATTTTTATTTGCAATAAACAGTTTATAATCCGATTATATTTTAGTGCTTCTTTATTTATTATTTTAAGATGTTCAATTCTTTGAACACTATGAATTAAATTAATAAAAGGAACTATATATTTTAATTTATTACTTTGAATTCTACCAATCATATGCCAACGAATATCCTTTGGTAATTTTTTATATTTTAGGATCATTTCTTGAATATAATTTTCTCCAAAATCTCTATGTCCTGTTTGATAAACTTTTTTTATAGAAGAAATATCTTGATTTTTAGATACTACTAAAATTTTTATATTTTTTGGTATTGATTTTTTTATGGAAAAAATACGATATTCGATTGTTTTCATTTTTATGAAAATATTCTTTCAAATTCTTTCATTACATCAATTAAAACCTGTACACTTTCTAATGGTATCGCATTATATATACTAGCACGATATCCACCTAAAACTCTATGACCTTCTAATCCAATAATATTTTCTTTTTTCCACATATCATCAAATTTTTTTTTTAGATTTTTTTTTTTTAAAAAAAAGGTAACATTCATATTAGAACGATCTTCCTTATAAATTTTATTTTCAAATAGATTATTTCTATCTATTTCATCATATAATAATTTAGATTTTTCTTTATTTTTTTTTTCTAGAATAGAAATTCCTCCTTTATTTTTTATCCATTCTAAAGTTAACATAGAAGTATAAATAGAAAATATATTTGGTGTATTGAAAATACTTTTATTTTTAATATGAATTTTATAGTCTAGATAAGAAGGTATATTTCTTTGAGTTTTTATTAAAATATTTTTTTTTACTATAACAATAGTCATTCCAGCCGAACTTACATTTTTTTGTGCAGAAGCATAGATTAATCCAAATTTACAAAAATTTAATTTTCTACTAAAAATATCAGAAGACATATCACAAATTATTGGTACAGAAGTATTAGGAAATATTTTCATTTGTGTTCCAACAATAGTATTATTTGAAGTACAATGAAAATAATCTACTTCATCTGGAATTTTATAATTTTTAGATATATGAACATATTTTTTTTCTCTTCCAGAAAAAAGTATTTTTACTTTTCCAATCTTTTTCGCTTCTTCAATAGCCATATTAGCCCATATTCCTGTATCTAAATAAGCTGCTTCTTTTTGCATTAAATTATATGGGACCATGGTAAATTGTAATGTAGCACCTCCTTGAAGAAATAAAACAGAATAATCTTCATTTAAATTCATCAAATTTTTTACCAAATTAGTAGTTTTTTCCATTATTTCTTCAAAATCTTTACTCCTATGAGATATTTCAAGCAAAGATAATCCATATTGATTATAATTAATTACAGCTTTAACTGATTTTTTAATAACTTGTTTTGGTAAAATAGAAGGACCAGCATTAAAATTATGTATTTTCATATATCATGAATAGAATAACTAATTTTTTTTTTAAAATTAAAAAAAATACTAATATAATAACTAAATTATATCTTTATTCCTAATATTTTTTTGTTTTTTTTGTTACTTTGAATCTATCATCTAATCGATTTCCTATAACCAAAATAATATCTCCATTTCCATTAATCAATAACCATATTTGTTTTTTTTCCAAAAGAGAAAATTTTTTTTCTTTATAATATTTACTTAATTTTTTTTTACCTTTCATGTTTAAAGGAAAAAAGTAATCTCCTTTTTTCCATGTTCTTAATTCTAAAGGAAATTTAATTTTATCAAAATCGATGAATGACATATTTTTCGTATTTTCTTTTTTTAGTGAAGGATTTATAATAAATTGTATATCAATAGGTAAATATTTTAAATTTCCAAATTGTATATCCTGTATAACGTAACCATTATCTTTTTTATCAAAAAAATGATTTTCTATTAAAATCCAATAATTCCTATTTTTAATAATACGATATCTTTTTGAAATTAGTTGTTTTCCAGATTGTGCATAAATAAGATGTTTTAAATTTTCTACATTAGAAAATCCATATGGAAAAAATAATTTAAATAAATAAAATGATAATGGTTGTAAATTTTTTATTTTTTTGTATTCTATCTTCCATAAAAATGGATTACTTTGTTTTTCTACTGTAATATCTTTATTTATTTTTTTTATTTCTATCTCTATAAAAGAATTTTCCTGATAAAGATATTCCATACTTTTTTTTACCCCCTTATAAAAAGAATTAGAAAAAGTAGATGTTATTAAGCGAATTTTATTTCTTAAATATTTATATTCTTTATTACTGTTATCTAATCTCCATTTGATATTTTTTATTTTAGCATAATGTAAAATTTCTTTTTTAGTAAAATCAGAAAGAGGACGAATAAATTTTTTGTTTTTTATAGGTATTCCTAACAATCCTTTAATTCCTGTTCCTCTCATCATATTAATAAAAAAGGTTTCAATAGAATCGTTAAAATGATGCCCTAAAGCTATATATTCATATGAATTTATTTCTAATAATTCTTCAAACCAATCATACCTAAGTTTTCTAGCAGCCATTTGTATGGATATTTTTTTTTTTTTAGAAAAATCCAAAGTATTAAATCGTTTAATATGATATGAAATATTTTTTTTTATACAAAAATTCCTGACAAAATATTCATCTTCATTAGATTCTTTATTTCTTAGGGAAAAATTACAATGAGCTACACTTAATGTTATTTTTTTAAGATTACAAGAAATATGAAGTAATAAATTTAGAAGTACCATACTATCTAATCCTCCACTTACAGCAACACAAACATTTTTATTTTCAATTGAAAAATCTTTTATTAATTTTTCTAAAAATAAAGTATCATATAATTTATATTCCATAACTAACTATTCAATATTATTTATAATTTCCTTAATTATTTTTTTTTTGGATTTTCCAGTAATGTCAATTATTTTAGAAGATTTTTCATAAAAAAAAATTCTATTTGAAAAATGCTTCATAATAAATATAAATAATTCATTTTTAGATAAATGAGATATAATAGGTCTATTTTTTTTCTCTATATATAGCCTTTTATATAATGTATAAATATTGGTTTTTAGATAAAATGTTTTCGAATATTTATTTAATAAATAAATATTGTTATAATAACAAGGTGTCCCTCCACCAACAGATAAAATATATTGTTTATGTTTTTTTAAAAATTTTTTAAGCATTAAATGTTCTATTTTTCTAAAAAAAATTTCTCCATTTTTTTTGAAAATATTATAAATAGAATCCTTTTTTTTTTGAACTATCATAGAATCTAAATCATAAAAAAAAAATTTCAATTTTTCGGATAAAATTTTTCCTATAGAAGTTTTCCCACAACCCATATATCCAATCAAAGTTACTTTCATGAAAATATAAAATTTATAATAGTATATTTGTTTATATAAAAAAAATACATAGATAGAATAAAAATATAGAATTCAGACCT
The DNA here is from genome assembly GCF_000236405.1 of Blattabacterium sp. (Cryptocercus punctulatus) str. Cpu. NCBI lineage: Bacteria > Pseudomonadati > Bacteroidota > Flavobacteriia > Flavobacteriales > Blattabacteriaceae > Blattabacterium > Blattabacterium sp. (Cryptocercus punctulatus) str. Cpu. Next base: position 407,680 of record NC_016621.1, read on the forward strand.
GATAGCTCAGCTGGTAGAGCATTACACTTTTAATGTAAGGGTCCTGGGTTCGAATCCCAGTCAGGTCATTATTACATTCATCACATCATTTATTTATTTCTATTTCTAATACAGTTGGACAATGATCCGAATATTTTATTTCAGGTAATAAATATGCATTAATCATTTTTTTTTTTAAAAAACTGCTAACCATTATATAATCAATTCTCCAACCTTTATTATTTTTTTTTGAATTATAACGATAACTCCACCAACTATAATGTTTAGATTCTTTAACATAGTTTCTAAAACTATCTATAAATCCTAAATTTAAAAAATCACTCATCCATTTTCTTTCTTTTGGCAAAAAGCCAGAATTTTTATGATTTTTTATAGGATCATAAATATCTATTTTTTTATGACAAATATTATAATCTCCACAAATAATAAGATTTGTTAATTTTTTTTTCATTTTTTCTATATAAAAAATGAAATTATCCATAAAATAAAATTTAAAATTTAATCTATTTTCCATATCTATTCCTGATGGTATATAAATATTTATCACGGATATTTTTTTTAAATCTATTCGTAATATTCTTCCTTCTTGATCAATAGAATCAATTCCTATTCCATATTCTATATGATTTGGTCTTTTTTTACATAAAATACCTACTCCACTATATCCTTTTTTTTTTGTTGAAGGATACCAATAATGATAATAACCCAAATTATCAAATATACTGGTATCTATTTGTTCCGGAAAAGCTTTTATTTCTTGAAAACATAAAATATCTGGTTGATTTATTTCAATCCAATTGGATAAACCTTTATTTATTCCAGATCTAATTCCATTAATATTATAACTAATAATTTTCATATTCCATAAAAAAATTTTTTATATTTGCTCATTAAATCTATAGATAAAGATAAAAATTACTGTAAAAGCTTACAAAATAGTAAGCTTTTACTATTATTATAATATATTATTCCTTCCTATATAAAATGGATAAACTTAAAATAGCTATTCAAAAATCAGGGCGTCTTTATGACGACTCCATCAAATTACTTAAAGATTGTAGTATAGAGGTTAATATTGGAATAGACAAATTAAAAACAACAGCTCTTAATTTTCCACTAGAAATACTTTTTTTACGTGATGATGATATTCCTCAATATTTAGAAGATGGAGTAGCCGATATAGGAATTGTTGGAAAAAATGTTCTTTTGGAAAAAAGAAAAAAAATAAAAATCAAAGAAACTTTAGGATTTGGAAAATGTCGTCTTGCTATTGCAATTCCTAAATCTTTAGTTTATAAAGAAATAAATGATTTAAATGGAAAAATAATCGCTACAAGTTATCCATTTTTGGTTAGAGAATTTTTCGAAAAGAAATATATAAAAGCAGAAATTCACGAAATTTCTGGAGCTGTAGAAATTGCCCCTGGAATAGGATTAGCCGATTGTATTTGTGATTTGGTAAGTAGTGGATCTACACTTTTTATGAATGGATTAAAAGAAGTAGAAACAATTCTTCAATCTGAAGCTGTTTTAGCATCTAATCTTCATTTAGGAGAACCACAAAATATCATAATGAAAAAATTATTATTTCGGATTCGATCTGTAAAAAAAGCTAAAAATCATAAATATATTCTTTTAAACGTCTCTAATGAACATTTAGAAAAAATAATATCTCATCTTCCAGGAATTAAAAGTCTAGTTATTTTTCCATTAGAAAATTCAAAATGCAGTTCTGTACATTTTGTAGTAAATGAAAATAATTTTTGGAGAATTATAGAAAATTTAAAAGCACTTGGAGCACAAGATATATTAGTACTTCCAATAGAAAAAATTATACTTTAATATATTAAAATATAATAATATGAATATTCAAGTTTATATGCAACCTTCATTCAATACGTGGAAATATATTATAAAAAGACCTATAAAAAATATTTCCATATTAACTGATTCAGTTACTCCTATTATAAATAATGTAAAAAAATATGGAGATTTAGCTTTAAAAACCTATACAAAAAAATATGATAATTTTAATCTTAAATATATTCAAGTAACGGAAGAAGATATTAATAAAGCAAATATAAAAATTTCAAATTGTTTAAAAAAATCTATTGAAATAGCATATAAAAACATCAAATTTTTTCATCAAAAACAAATACATGAAGAATCTAAAATTGAGGTACTACCAGGAATTATTTGTTGGAGAAAATCAGTTCCTATAGAAAAAGTAGGTTTTTATATACCTGGAGGATCCGCTCCTTTATTATCTACTGTATTAATGTTAGGAATTCCAGGTAAGTTAGCAGGATGTGAAAATATCATTTTATGTTCACCTCCAAATAAAAATGGAGAAATCCATCCATCTATTTTATACACAGCTAAATATATAGGTATTAAACAAATATATAAAATAGGAGGAGCTCAAGCAATAGCTGCCATGGCATATGGTACAGAAAGTATACCATCAGTTTATAAAATATTTGGACCAGGTAATTCTTATGTAACAATAGCTAAACAAATTGTATCTCAAAACGGAATTGTTTCTATTGATATACCTGCAGGTCCTTCAGAAATTGTTATATTAGCCGATAATACAGCTAATCCAGAATATGTAGCTTCCGATTTACTTTCTCAATCAGAACATGATATAGAAAGTTATATTATTTTAGTTACTATAAATGAATCTTGGTGGATAGAAAAAGTAAAAAGTGAATTAAAAAAACAATTAATTAATCTATCCTATAGAAAAAATATTATGAAAAAGGCTTTTGAAAAAAGCAAAATCATTGTTTTTGATTCTTTGGAAGAAGGGATCAACTTGATTAATGAAATTGCTCCAGAACATCTTATTATTAATTGTAATAATGCTATTTATTGGAGTAATAAAATAAAAAATGCTGGTTCAATATTCTTAGGAAATTATTCTCCAATTAGTATTGGGGATTATGCTACTGGTCCTAATCATGTACTTCCTACATATGGTTATGCTAAATCTTATAGTGGAGTATCTGTAGATAGTTTTATTAAAAAAATAACTTTTCAAAAAATTTCCAAAAAAGGATTACGAAATTTATCAAAATGTGTTGATGTATTGTCTTCTGAAGAAGGATTAATAGCACATAAAAAATCCATTAATATTAGATTAAAAAAATGAATATTGAATGTGAATACATGATGAATAAAAATGATTTTTCAAATTTTAATTTGAATTCTTTAATCAGAGATAATATTTTAAAAATAGATCCTTATTTATCTGCTAGAGAAGAATATTCTTATCAAGGAAAAAAAAATTCTATATTTCTAGATGCCAATGAAAATTCTTTCGGGGCTCCTTTATCTTTTTCTAATTCCTATAATAGATATCCGGATCCATTGCAAAAAGAATTAAAAAGAAAAATATCAGAAATAAAAAAAATTTCTTCATCTAAAATTTTTTTAGGAAATGGAAGTGATGAAATTATTGATTTAATTTATCGTATTTTTTCTCGTCCCAATACAGATAATGTAATTATTTTTCCTCCTACATATGGGATGTATGAAGTTAGTGGAAAAATTCATGGAGTAGATATTGTAAAAATTTTTTTAACGGAAGAAGAATATCAATTAAATTTGAAAAAAATAAAAAATTCAGTTAATCCATACAGTCGGATCATTTTTATTTGTTCTCCAAATAATCCTACTGGAAATGATATAAAAAAAGAAGATATTGAAAATATCATAAAAAAATTTCCCGGTATTGTTGTTTTAGATGAAGCCTATATTGATTTTTCAAAAAAAGAATCTTTTTCTCTAGAAATAGATAAATATCCTAATTTAATTATTTTACAAACACTTTCTAAATCTTGGGGGCTAGCCGGATTAAGAATAGGAATTGCTATTTCTTCTGAAGAAATTATTCAATGGATGAATAAAGTGAAATTTCCCTATAACGTAAGTCAAATTTCTCAAAAAATAGCTATTCAAGCTCTTAATAATAAGGATTTATTTTTTTATCATTTAAAAAATATTCTTTCAGAAAGAAAATATATGGAAGACTCTTTAACAAAAATTCCTATTATAGATAAAGTATATCCTAGTTCTTCAAACTTTATACTAGTTAAAATTTCCTTTTCATCAAAAAATCTTTATCAACATTTAGTTAATAAAAACATTATTGTTAGAGACCAGTCTAAAATTATTTTGTGTAATGAATGTTTAAGAATAACAGTAGGTACTCATGAAGAAAATGAGTATTTGATAGATCAAATGAAAAAATATTCCGAAAAATGTTCCTAAGTATATAAGGAATAACATAAAAAAATACCATGAAAAAAATATTGTTTATTGATAGAGATGGAACAATAATTCAAGAAAATCCTCCTAATTATCAAATTGATACTATCGAAAAGGTTAATTTTTTTCCAAGAGTTATATTTTTTTTAACTAAAATAGTTAATGAATTGGATTATGATTTAGTTATGGTAACTAACCAAGATGGATTAGGTACTGAAAAATTTCCTGAAAAAAATTTTTGGCCTATCCATAATCATATATTAAAGATATTAAAAACAGAAGGAATTCATTTTTTTTCTATTCATATAGATAGAACTATTCCAGAAGAATATTCTTCTACCAGAAAACCAGGAATAGGAATGCTTACTTCTTATTTTCATTCGGATTATGATCTTTCCAATTCTTTTGTTATTGGAGATAGAATAACGGATGTTTTATTAGCAAATAATTTAGGATGTAAGTCCATATGGATCAATGAAAATAATCATTATGTATCCGAAAAAGAATTTTCCATAGAAAAAAAAATTTTAAAAAAAAAAATAGTTTTGAAAACTGATAATTGGAAAAATGTTTACGAATATTTAAAATATGTATCTAATAAAAAATTGATTAAACATCGAAGAAAAACATTAGAAACAGATGTAAAAATCACTATTCAACTTTATGGAGAAGGAAAATCAGATATAAAAACAGGATTAGGTTTTTTTGATCATCTTTTAGAACAAATTTCTTTTCATAGTATGATAGATATGAATATTCACACCAACGGAGACTTAAATATAGATGAACATCACACTATAGAAGATACTGCAATTGCTTTAGGAGAAGTTTTTAATCAATCTATTATAGATAAAAGAGGAATAGAACGTTATGGTTTTTTTTCTATTCCTATGGATGATTCTTTAGCTACAGTAATATTGGATCTTGGAGGTAGAAGTGAATTATCTTGGAAAACCAATTTTTTAAGTGAAAAGATTGGTCAAGTTCCTACAGAAATGTTTATCCATTTTTTTAAATCTTTTTCTTCTTCTGCAAAATGTAATATTCATATTTATGCTACAGGAAAAAATGATCATCATAAGATAGAATCTATTTTTAAAGCTTTCGCTAGAGCTATTAAAATGGCTATAAAAAAAAACAATATTAAAAAATTGCCTAGTTCTAAAGGCCTATTATAAAAATTTTTCAATAAAAAAATTATGAAAATAATTATTATAAAATATCCTGCTGGAAATGTACAATCTGTACTTTTTTCTTTAGAAAGAATAGGAGTAGATGCTTTCGTAACGGACTCTATAGAGTCTATTAAAAATGCAGAAAAAGTAATTTTACCTGGTGTAGGAGAAGCTAATTTTGCTATGAAATATTTGAAAGAAAAGAAATTGGATATTATTTTATCTAAATTGGAACAACCAGTATTAGGAATATGTTTAGGAATGCAATTATTATGTAAATATTCAGAAGAAAGTAGTACTAATTGTATAGGAATTTTTGATTTATTAATAAAAAAATTTCAATCAGAAAATAAAAATCATAAAATTCCTCAAATTGGTTGGAATACTATTGATACACTAAAAGGCCCATTATTTGAAAATATTCCAGATGGAAGTTATCAATATTTTGTACATAGTTATTATGCTCCTTTAGGAAAATATACTATAGCTAAAACAGATTATATAGTTTCTTATAGTTCAGCACTACAAAAAAAAAATTTTTATGCTGTACAATTTCATCCAGAAAAATCTTCTTATGTGGGACATAAAATATTAGAAAACTTTATAAGATTATAAAAAAAAATAAATTTTTATAATGAATATTATTGCAGCTATAGATCTTATTGATGGAAAATGTGTTCGTTTAACACAAGGAGACTATAAAAGAAAAAAAATTTATAATAAAGATCCATTAGATATGGCCTATTTATTAGAAGATCATGGAATATCTAGATTACACTTAGTAGATTTAGATGGAGCAAAAAAAGGGAAAGTCATTCATTGGAATATTTTGGAAAAAATTGCAAAATATACACATCTAATCATTGATTTTGGAGGTGGAATTCATTCCGAAGAAGATGTACGTATTGTATTTGAGAATGGAGGGAATATGGTTACTATTGGAAGTATAGCTGTAAAAAATCCATTTCTTCTCAAAAAATGGATTCAAATTTATGGAAAAGATAAAATACTTCTTGGAGTGGATGTTAAGGATTATAAAATTGCTACTAATGGATGGACAAAATTTCATAAAATTCCTTTTTGGGATTTTTTAGAAGAAAAAAATTTTCATGGAATAAAAAAATTTTTTTGTACGGATATATCTAAAGATGGAGGTCTTTCTGGACCATCTTTATCCTTATATAAGAATATCATTCATAGGTTTCCAAATATTGAACTTATTGCAAGTGGAGGAATAAGAAATATGTCCGATATCAAAATATTGTATGATTTAGGTTGTCATGGAGTAATTATTGGAAAAGCTATATATGAAAATAAAATATCGTTATCGGAACTTAGAAATTGGGAAGATGGTGATAAAAAATTAAAATAAACTATGTTAGTTAAACGTATTATCCCATGTTTAGATATTAAAAATGGAAGGATTGTCAAAGGAGTTAATTTTAATAATTTAAAAGATGCTGGAGATCCAATAATAATGAGTCATTGGTATACAAAACAAGGTGCAGATGAATTAATATTTTTAGATATCACAGCTACAAATGAAAAAAGAAAAACATTATTTTCTTTAGTGAAAGAAATTTCTCGTTATATTAATATTCCTTTTACTGTTGGAGGAGGTATTATGGAAGAAAAAGACGTAGAATTATTATTAAATGCAGGAGCAGATAAAATATCTATTAATACAGCTGCTTTTAAAAGTCCAAAAATTTTAGAAGTTCTTTCTAGAAGATTTGGTAGTCAATCTATTGTTTTAGCTATTGATACAAAATACGATAAAAATGAATGGTGGGTATATTTAAATGGAGGCAGAATTTCAACTAGAAAAAAAACTTTAGATTGGGCTAAAGAAGGAGTAAATAGAGGGGCAGGAGAAATATTATTAACTTCAATAAATCATGATGGGATGAAAAATGGATTTGCTTTAGATATAACTAAAAAAATTTCAGATCTACTTTCTATACCTATTATTGCTTCAGGTGGAGCTGGTAAATTAGAAGATTTTTATCAAGTTTTTAAAAATGGGAATGCAGATGCAGCATTAGCTGCTAGTATTTTTCATTATAGAGAAATCGAAATTCCTAATTTAAAATATTATTTAAATTATCATAATATACCTGTGAGAACTAATAAATAAATTTCAACAAAATGAAGTACATTAAAAAAAAAATAAATTTTAAAAAAGGATTAATTCCCGTTATTGTTCAAGATTCAAAAACTAGTAAAGTTTTAATGCTTGGTTATATGAATCAAGAATCCTATAAAAAAAGTATTGAAGAAAAAAAAGTTATTTTTTATAGTAGATCTAAAAAAAGATTGTGGAAAAAAGGAGAAATTAGTCATAATTATCTTTTAATTAAAGATATATTAATTGATTGTGATAAAGATACTTTATTGATTAAAGCAAATCCTACAGGTCCCATTTGCCATAATGGATCGGATACTTGTTGGAAAGAAATAAATAAAATGAATTTTTTATTTCATTTAGAAAATATAATCTCTAATAGAATAAATAAAAAATATAAAAATTCTTATATTTTTCAACTATTTCAAAAAGGAATTAATAAAATATCTCAAAAATTAGGGGAAGAAGCCATAGAAATGATTATTGAATCTAAAGATAATGATAAACATTTTTTTTTAAATGAATCTGCAGATTTATTATTTCATTATCTTATTCTTTTACATAAAAAAGGAATTTCCATACAAGAAATTATAAATATTTTAGAAGAAAGACATTTAAAAAATGAAAAAAAAGAATTAATAAATATTTAAAATTTTTTATTTACTTAAATTTATTAAAAAAAATAGATAAATGCAACATCATAAGGAATCCCCTGTACTGTAAATAATGATCATTTTTTTATTGTAATTTTATTGATGATTTGATAAACTATTTAAAATAATTTTTTTTATTTTCCAAATCTTTTTAAAATACCAATTATAAATGAGTCTATAGGATAGAATATATTATTTTTTTTTGTTATTTAATGCGGCAGCTATTAAAATATTTTTTATAAGCATAATTCGGGTCATAGGACCAACTCCACCTGGGACAGGTGTAAGATAAGAAGCTTTTCCATAAACGCTATTAAAATCAACGTCTCCTTTTAAAATAAATTTTTTTTTATTTTTTACTTTATTAATGCCAACATCTATAATGATAGCTCCTTTTTTAATCATTTTTCCTGTTAAATAACCGGGAATTCCAACAGAAATTATAATTATATCTGCATTTTTCGTATAGTTTTCAATATTTTTAGTATAACTATGTGTCAGTGTTACAGTGCTATTTCCAAGATAATTTTTTCTACTCATCAAGATACTAATAGGTCTTCCTACAATACGACTTCTTCCAATTACTACAGTATTTTTACCAGAAATTTTTATTTTATATCTTTCTAAAAGAACTAATATTCCTAATGCAGTAGCGGGTAAAAAAGTATTCATATTCAAAGCCATTTTTCCAAAATTTTCGGGGTGAAATCCATCTACATCTTTTTTTGGATTAATTGCTAAAATGATATTATCCGTATTGATATGTTTTGGAATAGGTAATTGTATAATAAAACCATCTATTAAAGAATTTTCATTCATTTTTTGAATTTCTTTTAATAATTCCAATTCGGAAATTTCTACAGTTAGATGTACTAAAGTTGATTGTATTCCAAGATTTTTGCATTCTTTTATTTTACTATTGACATATATTAGACTGGAACTATTATTTCCTAATAAAATAATTCCAAGATGAGGAATTCGTTTTTTTTTATTTCGTATATTTTTATCTATTTCCTTAGAAATTTCTTTTCTTATTTCAATTGCTAAACGATTTCCATTTAATAATTGGGTCATTTTCGAATTTCTATTTCTTTTGTTAATTGAAGGAATTCTTTTATAGATAATTGTTCAGCTCTTTTATTCAAAAATGGAATATCATAAAAATTTGGAATTTTTTTAAAATATTGGAGTGCATTTTTCAATATTTTTCTTCTTTGATTAAAAGCCATTTTTACGCATAAAAATAAAATATCCTTATTAAAAAGGATTTTTGATTTTTTTCTTTTTAAAGATATTACGGCCGATTTTACATTTGGAATAGGATAAAATACATGTTTTTTTACCGAAAAAAGATATTCTACATCATAAAATGATTGTACTAAAACAGATAAAATTCCATATTTAACCATTCCTTTATGAGAAAGGATACGTTCTACAAATTCTTTTTGAAACATTCCAATACATTCTGGTATATATTGATTATATTTTAATATATGAAATAATATTTTAGAAGAAATTCCATAAGGAAAATTTCCAATTAATGCAAAATTATTAAGGTTAATTTCTTCTGGATTCCATTTTAAAAAATCTTGATGTATAATTTTATTTTTAGAAATAGAAAATTTTTTTTTTAAAAAAAAGATGAGATTTTCATCAATTTCTATTAAAAATACTTTTTTACATAATAATAATAAATAATGGGTTAATATTCCTAACCCTGGCCCTATTTCTACTACTGTATTATAATCTTGAAAAGATAGATTTTTTACAATTTTCTTAGCTATATTTTTATCTTTTAAAAAATATTGATCGAATTTTTTTTCAAAAAAAGATTCTTTCATTATGCAAAAATATAAAAAAGAAATATAATAATATTATTTTTGTATATTTAATAATAATATATATTTTATATAATTAAAATTGTAAATACAATTTTTTTAATTTTTATATGCTTCAACCAACTTTTATACGTAATAATAGGAAAAAAGTTTTATTAGGATTAAAAAAAAGAAACTTTCAGAAAGTTTATTTGATAGATGAAATATTAACTTTAGATAAAAAAAAAGAATTAAAAACTGTTCTGAACAAAATTTCAAAAGAAGAAAATATAATATCCAAAAATATAAGTCATCTTATTCTGAATATGGATAAAGGTATAAAAATAAATTCTTTAAAAGAAAAATCCCTTTTTTTAAAAAAAAAAAAAGATTTTAATATTCAATTAAAAAATATTATTCAATGTTTAGAAGAAAAACTAAATCAAATACCTAATATACCCAATGAAAAAGTAAAAAAAAATGCCGATAAAGATGATATTCTTTTTCAAGAAGGTCCTATTTATTCAACAATAATGGAAGGAGCCCTTACTCATTGGGAATTATCTAAAAAATTTCATTTATTCGACTTATTATTAGGTACGAAAATATGTGGATCTGGTTTTTCAGTTTATATTGGAAAGGGGGCTAAATTACAAAGAAGTTTGATTCAATATTTTTTAGATCAGAATATCCGTGCTTCATATACAGAATACAGTTTTCCATATCTTATAAATGAAAAGTCAGGATATTCAACAGGACAAATTCCGGATAAAGAAGGTCAAATGTATTTAATAGAAAAAGATAATTTTTATCTTATCCCAACTGGCGAAATTCCTCTTATGAATTGTTATAGAGATAATATACTTACATATAAAGACTTACCAATAAAAGCTACTACTTATACTTCTTGCTTTAGAAGGGAAGCGGGATCTTATGGTTCTAAAGTTAGAGGATTAAATAGATTACATCAATTTGAAAAAGTGGAAATTATTCAAATTACTTCTCATGAAACTTCCTATTATTATTTAGAGGAAATGATTTTACATGTTAGAAACATTCTAAAATCTTTAGAATTACCGTTTCGAATACTTCGTTTAATTGGTAAAGATCTCGGTTATTCATCTTCTATAACTTATGATTTTGAAGTATATTCTATGGCACAAAAAAAATGGTTAGAAGTAAGTTCAATTTCAAATTGCACTAATTTTCAATCTAATAGATTAAATCTTCGATATAAAACTATTACAGGAAAAATGGAGTTTTGTCATACACTTAATGGAAGCTCATTAGCTTTACCACGAATTATTGCCGCTTTATTAGAAAATAATCAAACTGTAAATCAAATTAATATTCCTAAAGTTTTAATTCCTTATACAGGATTTGATAATATTAAATAAAAAATATTTTTTCTAAAATTTAATTAAATTGTCTTCCTTCTCGTTTTCATTTAAATATTCCTAATGAATTAGTAAAATAAATTGAAAAATCAAAAGATAAAAAATTGATTTTTAATATTGGAATTGAATGATATATAAAACAATATAAAGAGTTAAAAAATTATTGAGTAAAATTCATTCATTATTATACTATGGATAAACCCGAAAATATTTATTAAGATAGTTCAAGCTATTTATTAAAAAAATTAAACAAGATACAGTGTCTCTTTTATGGAGTTAATTACTTTTTCTTCATTTGGAAACCAATTCTTTATCAAATGGGAAGAATAAGGTGCTGGTGTATCTAGTAAAGTTATTCTATTAATAGGAGCATCAAGGTAATCAAATCCATATTTTTGTATAATATATGAAACTTCAGAAGCTATTGAAGCAAAAGGCCATGATTCCTCTAAAATAACTAAACGATTGGTTTTTTTTACAGAAAAAAGTATAGATTCATAATCTAATGGACGAATACTTCGAATATCTATTACTTCTACACTAATATTTTCTTTTTCTAATTTTTCTGCTATATTTAAAGCCAATTTCATAATTTTTCCAAAAGAAACTAAACTTATATCAGTTCCTACTTTTTTTATATCTGCCTTTCCAATAGGTAGTAGGTATTCTTCTTCTGGAATAATCATAGTATCACCATACATTTGTTCAGATTCCATAAAAATTACGGGGTTATTATCTCTAATAGAAGATTTTAAAAGTCCTTTAGCATCATATGGATTACATGGAATTACTACTTTTAAACCCGGACAACTTGCATACCAACTTTCAAAAGATTGAGAATGGGTAGCTCCTAATTGTCCAGCAGATCCAGTAGGTCCCCTAAAAACAATAGGAATATTCCATTGTCCACCACTCATATAACGTATTTTTGCAGCATTATTAATAATTTGATCCATTGCTACCAAAGAAAAATTAAATGTCATAAATTCAATAATTGGGCGACAACCATTCATTGCTGATCCTACTCCTATACCAGAAAATCCTAATTCGGATATTGGAGTATCAATGACTCGTTTTGGCCCAAATTCTTCTAACATACCTTTAGAAGCTTTGTAAGCTCCATTATATTTAGCAACTTCTTCACCCATTAGATATACGGAGTTATCTCTTCTCATTTCTTCACTCATAGCTTCCGCTATGACTTCACGAAAAGTAATTTTTTTCATAATATTTTTTATTAATGGATTCAAAATTTAGTAAAAAGTAAAAATTCCATATAAAAAAGAATAACGGAAAAGGGATAAAATTTATTCCTTTTCCGTTTTGAATAATTAATTAATGATTAGCTGGTTTATTTTTCTTTTGTAAATTTTCCTGCATTTTATGAAGAGCGAGTTGTTCATTTTTAGAATCTGTTAGATTTTTATTTATTTCATTCAAAAATAAACTTTTATCTTTAAGAATTTTTAATTTTACTTTTTCATATTCTTTATATTCTTCAAAATCTTTTTTAGCTTGTAATTGCTCTTCTGAACCGTAAGGTTTAGATCTCATTACCGCTCTTCTTCTCTTTGTTTCATTTAAAATTTGTTTCTGATTATTTATCATATCATAATATTGATTTTGATGAAAATTATTTTTTTTTTCTAATTCTTTAATTTTTACTTCTAGATCTTTTATTCTTTTAGATAATTCTTCAGGTTTTATATCAGCAGGTATTTTAAAATTAGGGATTTCCTCCATAAAAAAAGGATAATTCTGAGGAATAATATTTTCTTCAGGATTAGAATTTACAAGAGTTGGATTTTGTTGTGGGGGTGGTATATTATTGTTGGATTCTTGAGGTTTTGTATTATTTACAGGATCATTAGAATAAGTTATTTCATCATCATTACAGGATACAATAAAAACTCCTAACGATAAAAAAATTGTTGGAATTAAAAATTTCATAGAAGTATTCATAATAAAAATTTTTAGTTTATAATTTTTAAATATATAAAAAAAATATTACAGATGAATACTATTCTTTTTTTTTAAAATTATATGATGTTTTATCCTTATATATATAAAAAGACATAAAATTTAGTATATTTGATGAGAATAGTAAGATTTATTTATATATATTTTTTCCTATGGAACAACTAATAAGATTAGCTATACGTGGAATATCCTTAAGTCAAATACAATCTGGAATATATGTTTTATTACTGGAAGAAGAATCTGGAAAAATAAAACTTCCTATTATTATAGAAAGTTTACAAGCTCAATCTATCGCTTCTGCTATAGGTAAAAGAGATATATCTAAATTATTTACACATGATTTATTTTTAACTTTTGCAAAAGTATTTCATATTAGATTAAAATCTATTGTGATATATAAATTAGTAAATGGAATATTTTTTTCTTATATTCTATTTGAAAAAGAAAATAAAGAACATAAAATAGATTCAAAAACATCGGATGCAGTTGCTTTAGCAGTAAGATTTCAATCTCCTATTTATACTACAAAAGAAATTTTTGATAAAGCTGGAATTTATTTTGAAAATGGATTTCCTGAAAATGATAATTTTGAAGGTGAATTAGAAAATAAAAATACTTCCTCTTTTTATTTTGATAAAGAAAATAAAAGTAAAAAAGAATTAGAAAAAATGACCGAAAGAGATCTTAATGCTTTATTGAATAATGCAGTAGTAAATGAATGTTATGAACTTGCGGCAAAAATCAAGAAAGAATTAGATCATAGAAGAGAATAATCTATTCCCCTTTTTTTTCGTATCGAACAAAACTATAATCGTATAAATGATTTTGATCTTTTTCATAAAAAAATTCATATTTTTTTTCCCATTTTTTAAAATTTATTTTGGGAAATTTTGCATCACCGTAAAATTTTTTATGAATGATGGTTAATTCTAGAATTTTTGCTTTATTTATAGTAGAAGTATATATTTTTTCTCCTCCTATAACAAATATTTTTTTATAATTTAAATCATATACTTCTTTTAAAGAAGAAAAAATTTTAAAAATTCCGTTATAAGAATATGATAATTTTATTTTATTTTTTTTTGTTAATATGATATTTTTTCTACCTGGTAGTGGTTTACCAATTGATTCAAAAGTTTTTCTACCCATAAGAACAATTTCTCCAATAGTCATATTTTTAAATCTTTTTAAATCATTAGGAAGATGCCACATTAATTTATTATTTTTTCCTATAAATCCATTTTTAGAAATCGCAGAGATCAGTACAATTTTCATTAAAAATTAATTTTTTTTATATTTTATGGATATTCCAATTAAATATGATCCAAAATCTGTAGAAGAAAAAATATATCATCATTGGATAAATAATGATTACTTTTTTTCCTATCCAGATAATAGAAAATCTTATACTATTATAATGCCTCCTCCAAATATTACTGGAATTCTTCACATAGGGCACATTTTGAATAATACTATACAAGATATATTAATTAGATATGCTAGAATGAAAGGGTATAATCCATGTTGGATACCAGGTACCGATCATGCTTCTATTGCCACCGAAGCAAAGATCGTTTATCAATTAAAAAAAAAAGGGTTATCCAAATTTATTATAGGAAGAGATAAATTTTTATCCTATGTTGTAAAATGGTCTGAAAAACATAGGAATATTATTTTTAATCAATTAAAAAAATTGGGGTGTTCTTGTGATTGGAACCGGGGGCAATTTACAATGAGTAAAAAATTATCTGAATCTATCACAAAAATTTTTATAGATTTATATGAAAAAGGATATATATACAGAGGGTATCATGTAGTTAATTGGGATCCAAAAGCTAGAACGACTATTTCTGACGAAGAAGTTGTATATAAAGAAAGGATAGGAACTCTTTATTATATAAAATATCAAATCAAAGGAGAAGAAAATTTTATTACTATTGCAACAAGTCGTCCGGAAACGATATTTGGAGATACAGCAGTTTGTTTTCATCCAGATGATGTACGTTATTATCATTTAAAGGGTAAGTATGTAATTATACCAATAATAAATAGAGTTATTCCCATTATTCAAGATTCATACGTAGATCCAAATTTTGGTACAGGATGTTTAAAAATAACTCCAGCTCATGATATTAATGATAAAAATATTGCGGATAAATACCATTTAGATATAATTAATATTTTTAATGAGGATGCAACTTTAAATGAAAATGGACTTCACTATCAAGGAATGGATCGTTTTGAAGTAAAAAAAAAGATAATTAAAGAGTTAGATAAATTAGGAGTTATAGTAAATATAGAAAAATTTAATCAAAAAATAGGAATTTCAGAAAGAACTAAATCTGTAGTAGAACAAAAATTATCTCTTCAATGGTTTTTAAAAATGAAAAAAATATCGCATCCTGCTATAGAAGCAGTTAAAAATGGGAAAATTAAATTTTATCCAAATAGATTTAAAAAAATTTATTTTCAATGGATGTATAAAATTCATGATTGGAATATATCGAGACAATTATGGTGGGGACACCGTATTCCTGTTTATTATTATGGTTCATCTCCAAATGATTTTGTGGTTGCAGAAAATTTGGAATCAGCTTTAAAAAAAGCGAAAATTAAGAGTCATAATTACGATTTAAACTATGATAATATTTGGCAAGATTCAGATGTTTTAGATACTTGGTTTTCTTCTTGGATATTACCTATATCTGTATTTGATGGAATTTTTAATCCTAATAATCATGAAATATCTTATTATTATCCTACTGAAAATTTGATAACAGGTTCGGATATATTATTTTTTTGGGTTGCTCGTATGATTATAGCAGGATACTTTTTTAAAAAAAATAAACCATTCAAAAATGTTTATTTTACTGGAATTTTGAGAGATTCAAAAAATAAAAAAATATCTAAATCATTAAATAATTCTCCCAATCCTATAGATTTAATTGAAAAATATGGAGCAGATGCTGTTCGTATGGGGATTATGCTTAGAGCTAGTGCCGGAAAAGACTTTCATTTTGAGGAAAATTTTTGTTTACAAGGAAGAAATTTTTCTAATAAAATATGGAATGCTTTTCGTTTGATAAAAAGTTGGGAAATAAAAGAAAATCATCATAGATATGATGATTTTCCTAAAGTATCTAATATGGCAATCGTATGGTTTGAAAATCGTTTTTATTATGTATTAGAAATTTTTGAGATTTATTTCCATAAATATAAATTTGATGAATCGTTAATGATTTTATATAAATTATTTTGGGATGATTTTTGTTCATTATTTCTTGAAATTATTAAACCAATTTCTGGAAATTTTATATCAAAAACTGTGTATTTGAATACTGTTAAATGGTTTGAAAATATTTTAAAATTGTTACATCCATATATGCCTTTTATTTCAGAAAAAATTTGGAGTATTCTTAAAAGTAGAACGAAAAAAGAAGCTTTAATTATTTCTTCTTGGCCTAAAAAAAAATCATATAATTGGAATTTATTAGTTTCTTTTGAAAGAGCTATTAAAATTGTATCTAAAATACGTAATATAAGAAATAAGATACATATTCCTCATAAGACAAGTTTAATTTTATTTTCTGTAAAAAAGAAAGAAGAATATCATCCAGTGATATTAAAATTAGCAAATTTATCTAACATTATTACAATCTTAAAAAAACCTAAACAAGGACAATTTTTTTCTTTTTTTATTGAAACGGATAGATACTTTTTATCTTTAGATAAAAAGTATCATTTAGATAAAAATGATTCATTTAATATTGAAAAAAAAATTCAGTATTTTAAGAATTTTTTATCTATAATTCGTAAAAATTTATCAAACGATAAATATGTAAAATCGGTTCCACAATACCTACTATTAAAGGAAAAAAAAAAAGAAAGTGATACTTTGAAAAAAATAGTTTATCTCAAAGAAATTTTAAAAAAAATGAATAATTAAATTACCAGTTTCCACTAGATCCTCCACCTCCAAAGGTTCCTCCTTCTCCAAATCCATCAAAATTATCTTCATGGTTGTTGTTATGATCGTGTTGATTATTTATAGATCTATTTTTGAATAGAATATTGGTTAAAAATAATGTATTTAATAATGAAGGTTCTATACTTTTTTTTTGAAATAAAAAAAACATAATAAAAAAAGATACTAATAGGAATAAAAAATTTCCATAAAGAATTTTTATTATGTTTTTTTTTATATTCATATTTATTTTTTTAAAAATTTTAAATATTTCTTTAATACCGATATCTATAGCCTTATAATAAAGATGATTTTTTAAAAAAGGTTTGATTTTTTTTATTATATTTTGAGTGGAAAAATCTGTAAGATATGGCTCTATTCCATATCCATTTTGGATGGATATTTTTTTATCGTTTATAGATAATAAAATAATAATTCCATTATTTTTATCTTTTTTTCCGATATTCCATTTTTCTCCCCATTTGGAAGCTAAAAAATTAGAATCTTCCCCATGGATATCTTTAACGATAGGAATTAAAATTTCTGTTGAGGTAATTTTTGAATATTGAATAAGTTTTTTATTTAATTTTTCTATTTGGATATGAGATAGTACTCCAGCATAATCATTAACAGGATATATTTTTTTTGGAGGGTCAGGTATATTGAATTGTCCTTGTACGATATTTGTGAAAAATAGTAAAATAGATAATGAGTTAAAAACTTTTTTTATGAAATTTTTCATTCCTAATTTTTTCAAATTAACCCTATCATGAATTATAAAAATCTACAATAGGTGCTTTTTCCGATCCTATTTTAGATTTAAAATATCCTTTTTCTCTAAATTGAGAAAATAAATTTGAGATTATAATTTTTGGAAATTTATTTCTGTAAGTATTAAAATTATTTACTTTATCGTTAAATTTATTTCTTTCTACATTAATACGATTTTCTGTTCCTTCCAATTGATTTTGTAATTCAGAAAAATTTTGTATTGATTTTAAATTAGGATAATTTTCTACAATTAATAGTAATCTATTGATAGAGTTATTTAACTCTTCTTGTGATTGTTGAAATCTACTTACTTGATTTTGATTTAAATTATCTGGATTTATATTTATGGAGGTTGCTTTTGATCTTGATTCTATTACTTGATTCAAGGTATTTTTTTCAAAATTAGAAGCCCCTTTAACTATATTTACTAAATTGGGTATTAAATCGGATCTTCGTTGATAAGAATTTTCTACTTGACTCCATTGTTTTTTTATATTTTCGTTTAGTTGAACTAATTGATTATATGTTCCAGTAATCCAAAAAATGATTAAAAATATCACTATAAAAATAGTAGAAATATAAATTAAAAACCCTTTTTTCATAATAGTAAGTATTTTGATTATAAAATACAAATTTTTTGTAATGTTTAATTCTTATATTTTTTTTAAATCAAATATTTTAAAAATATTCTTAAAAGAATATTTCTATATCAGAAAAATAAAATCGACATTCTCTAAAAGCATTCTTATCGCTATCGGATCCATGAATAGCATTTTTTTCTAAAGAACTTGCATATAATTTACGTATAGTTCCTACTTTGGCTTTTATTGGATTTTTATTTCCTATTAAATTTCTAAAATTTTTTACTGCATTTTCCTTTTCTAGGATAATCAATACTATTGGTCCAGAAGACATGAATTTCACTAACGATTCGAAAAATAAATTTTTTTTATGTTCATAATAAAATTTTTTAGCTAATTTTTTGGAAATTTCCGTCATTTTAATTGCTCTTATAAAAAATCCAGCATTAATAATATGAAATAAAATAGGTCCTATATATCCTTTTTTAACAGCATCAGGTTTTATAATAGCTAATGTAATTTTTCCTATTATCATATTTTTATATGAAAAATTATCATATTTGTATTTTTTTTAATTTAAAAAATAATTCTAAAATTAGAAATAAATAAAGTAAAAATTACTGTATTTTAAAAAAAATTAGTATTCATGATCATGAATAAAAAAAAAAAGAACAATAAATTTAACTTTAAAAGTTTTGGAGTTTCCTCTTTTTATTTGTTTAAGAAAATGATTTTAAATGATTATAAATTAGCAAAAATAAGTCGTGAAATAAGTATTTTAGGACGTAAAGAAGTTTTAAATGGTAGAGCTAAATTTGGAATATTTGGAGATGGAAAAGAAATTCCTCAAATAGCTATGGCTAAAATTTTTAAAAATGGAGATTTTAGATCTGGATATTATAGAGATCAAACTTTTATGATTGCCATTGGAGTTTTAAATGTAAGAAGTTTTTTTTCTCAGTTATATGCACATTCTGATTTAGAGGAAGAACCGGTATCTTCTGGTAGAATGATGACATCTCATTTTGGTACACGTCTACTCAATTATGATGGTAATTGGAAAAATTTAATGAACAAAAAAAATTCTAGTGCAGATATTTCTTCTACTGCTTCTCAAATGCCAAGATTATTAGGGTTAGCTCAAGCTTCCAAAATTTATAAAAATTTAAAAAATTTAAAAAAAACACATAAAATATTTTCTCATAATGGAAATGAAGTAGCTTTTGGAACTATTGGAAACGCAAGTATTTCTGAAGGATTATTTTGGGAAACTGTGAATGCATCTTCAGTATTACAAATACCAATCATTATTTCTATTTGGGATGATGAATATGGAATATCTGTTACTAATAGGTATCAATTCTCAAAAAAAAATATTAGTGATATTTTATATGGATTTCAAAGAAATAAAAAAGAAAATGGAATAGAAATTATTCGTGTAAATGGATCCAATTATATAGATCTTACAAAGACTTATATAAAAGCAGATAAAATAGCACGTTATGAACATGTTCCTGTAATAATACATGTTACTAATTTAACTCAGCCACAAGGACATTCTACTTCTTCATCACATGAAAGATATAAATCCAAAGAACGTTTAGAATGGGAAAAAAAAAATGATGGAATAAAAAAATTTAGAGATTGGATTTTAAATTTTAAGATTGAAAATGAACCAGGAGTATTTCAGAATATTGCAGATATTCATTTTTTAGATAAAATAGATATAGAAGCAAAAAAATATGTTCATTCTGAACAAAAAAAGGCTTGGGAATCTTTTCAAAAACCTATTGAAAGAATAAAAAATGAAGCTATAACTATTTTAGAAAAGTTGCAAAATACATTTCCTTGTAAAAAATGGATAAAAAATCATATCAAAGAATTACATATAAATAAACATTTATATACTAAAAAATTCATATTTTGTATTGTTCGAAGATCTTTATATTTACTTTCTGAAGAAGAATTTTATAAAAAAAATTTCCTGATAAAATGGTTAAAAGAAAAATTTAATAAAGAAAAAGAAAATTATTCTTCAAATTTATATAGCATTTCTAAAAAATCATCAATAAAAATTACCGAAATTAAACCAATTTATTCTGATTATGAAGTAGATGGAAGAATAATTTTAAGAGATAATTTTGATAAATTATTAGAACTATATCCTGATCTTTTAATTTTTGGAGAAGATGTTGGTAAAATTGGAGATGTCAATCAAGGATTAGAAGGACTTCAAAATAAATATGGAGAAATACGTATTTTTGATACTGGAATACGAGAATCTACAATCCTTGGACAAGGAATAGGTCTTGCAATGCGAGGACTTCGTCCCATAGTTGAAATTCAATATATAGATTATATTCTTTATGCTTTGCAAATCATGAGTGATGATTTAGCAACTTTGCAATATAGAACAAAAGGTGGACAAAAAGCCCCCGTTATTATTAGAACTAGGGGGCATCGTTTAGAAGGGATCTGGCATTCTGGATCTCCTATGGGAGGAATTATTAATTATTTAAGAGGTATTTTGATACTTGTTCCCAGAAATATGGTAAAAGCAGCCGGTTTTTATAATACTTTGTTATATGGGGACGATCCTGCTTTAGTAATTGAGTGTCTAAATGGTTATAGAATCAAGGAAAAATTACCAAAAAATTTAGGTTATTTTAGAATTCCAATTGGAATAGTAGAAGTTACTAGGATAGGAAAAGATATCACTATAGTTACTTATGGTTCTACATGGAGAATTGTTAATGAAGCATCAAATGAATTATCTAAAATTAATATAGAAACTGAAGTAATTGATATTCAATCTTTATTACCTTTTGATCTTCGAAAAGATATTGAAAAAAGTTTAAAAAAAACAAATCGATTATTAATTATTGACGAGGATGTTCCAGGAGGGGCCTCTGCTTATATTTTACAAAAAATATTAGAAGAACAAAAGGGGTACTATTATTTAGATTGTCCACCTATTACAATTACGGCTAAAGAACATCGTCCACCTTATGGATCAGATGGAGATTATTTTTCTAAACCATCTATTGAAGATATTGTAGAAAAAGTATTGAAAATAATGCATAATAATTAGTTAATAAATAGATAAGTAGTAGTAATAAAATTATTATCTTTGAATTATCAAAAAGATTCAGTGTTATTTTTATCATTATTATATATGAAAATAAAAATAAAAAGAAACTTGCATTCAAGAATTAAAAAAATGGATTTCGAAAATATTTCTTTTGGAAATCACTATTCGGATCATATGTATTATTCAGAATTTCGAAATGGAAATTGGATAAATTCTATTATTAAACCATTTGGAAATATTATGTTTTCTCCTGGATCTCTTGTTTTTCATTACGGTCAATCTGTTTTCGAGGGGATGAAAGCTTATAAAGATAAACATGAAGAAGTATTTTTATTCCGTCCAAAAGAAAATTTTAAAAGAATGAATCGATCTGCTATACGTTTGGAAATGACGACAATTCCAGAATATATTTTTATGAATGGATTAAAAAGTTTAATAAATATAGATAGAGATTGGGTTCCAAAAAAGTATGGACAATCTTTATATATTCGTCCTATTTTAATTGCAATAGATAAATGTTTGTCGGCAAAGCCCTCTAAGGATTATCTATTTATGATTATATCTACACCAGCAGATTATTATTATAAAAAACCTTTAAAAATAAAAATAGAAGAAAAATATAGTCGTTCTGCATCTGGAGGGGTTGGGTTTACTAAAGCTTCTGGTAATTATGCCTCTTCATTTTATCCTACTAGATTAGCTAAAGAAGAGGGATTTGATCAGATATTATGGACAGATTCTTCTACTCATACATTGATTGAAGAATCTGGAACTATGAATGTATTTTTTTGGTTAAAAAATAAACTTATTACTCCATTATCTAATGAGAATATATTAAGTGGAATAACCTGTAAAAGTATTCTTTCTTTAGCTAAAGAAGAAGGATTAGAGATAGAAGAACGAAAATTAAGGGTTTCAGAAATTATAGATGGATTGAAAAATAAGATCTTAAAAGAAGCTTTTGGTTGTGGTACGGCCGTAGTTGTCACTTATTTTGAAATAATTAGTTATAAAGGTAAAAATTTTTTTTTACCTGATATTTTAGATAAAGAAAGGATATCAATTCGATTAAGAAAAAGATTATTAGATATACAACATAATTTATCGGTAGATCCTTTTGGATGGAGGTTAAAATTAAAAAGAATTTTGTAAGATCTATGAATAAAAAATTTCAATCCATAGAACATATAACAAAACAATCTTTATCTATTTTATATAGATTGGAACCTTGTCCAAGTTTGAATTTTCAATATACTAAGAAAGAATATATAGGAGATATTACTTTGATTTTATTTCCTTTATCTGAAAAATTAAAAAAACCTGTAGAAAAAATTGGAAAAGATATTGGAAATTATGTAAATAGTCAATTAGGAGATATGATCACTTTTTCTATTATAGGTGGTTTTTTAAATTTTATTTTTAAGGATAGTTATTATCTTCATATTCTTAAACAAATGTTGAATAAAAATTTTTATAATTTAAAATTACCATCTGAAAATATAATAGTGGAATACTCTTCTCCTAACGCAAATAAACCTCTTCATTTAGGTCATATTAGAAATAGCCTTATTGGACATTCTATATCCAAAATTCTGAAAATTGTGGGACATAAAATAACTAAAATTCAAATGATTAATGATAGAGGAATACATATATGTAAATCTATGATTGCTTGGAAAAAATTAGGTAAAGGAGAAACCCCTAATAGTTCCAAAATGAAAGGTGATCACTTTGTCGGTAAATATTATAATCTATTTGATAAAATTTATCATAAGGAAATTCACGATTATTCCAAAAAAAATAAAGATTACAATGATAAAAATATTCCTATTCTAAAACAGGCAAGAATTTTATTAAAAAAATGGGAATCTGGACATCATGAAACTATAAATATTTGGAAAAAAATGAACAAATGGGTTTATGAAGGATTTAAAGAAACTTATAAAAAGTTGGGAATCAATTTTGATAAAATAGAATATGAAAGTCATGTTTATAAATTTGGAAAAAATATTGTAAAAAATGGTCTAAAAAAAGGTCTATTTTTTAAAAAAAAAGATGGATCTATTTGGGTAAATTTGGAAAAAGAAGGATTTGATCAAAAACTTTTATTACGATCAGATGAAACTTCTGTTTATATAACCCAAGATATAGGAACTGCTGTAGAACGTTTTAAAAAATATTGTATAGATAGGTTAATTTATATTGTAGGAAAAGAACAAGATTATCATTTTCAAGTACTTTTTAGTATATTAAAACGTTTAGGATATATATGGGTAAAAAAATTATCTCATCTTTCTTATGGAATGGTAGATTTATCAAGTGGTAAAATGAAATCTAGAATGGGGAATATTATAGATGCTGATAGTTTGATATTAGAAATGTATTCCATTGTAAAAAAAATTTTTTTTAAAAATTTTTCCAATATGGAAAAAGAAAAATATTCTGAAGTAATAGGATTAGGAGCTATAAAATATTACTTTCTTCAAGTAGATCCTAGAAAAAGGATTCTTTTTCATCCAGAAAAATCTATAGATTTTAAGGGTAAAACTGGAACATATATTCAATACACTTATTCTAGAATTCGTTCATTAGAACGAAATTTTTTAAATTTATGTTCCTTAACTAATAAGGATTGGTCAAATATCAAATTTGATCTTTATGAAAAAAAAATGATTAAAATTCTTCAAAAATATCCATTAATATTAAAAAAATCAGCAATGTATTTGAATCCTTCTTTAGTAGCAAATTATGTTTATGAAGTTTCTAAAAATTTTAACAATCTCTATCAAAATAAAAGATTAATAGATCCTTTAAAGATTATTCATAGTAATATTAGAATGAATATTATTCATGTTACAGGAAATATTTTAAAATCAGGAATGAGTTTATTAGGAATCAAAATGCTTGATCGTATGTAATAAATAAACACACTTATGTTTGAATATTTACAAAAAAAATTAGATAAAGCTCTTCATATTTTCAAAGGAAATAGTAGAATAAACGAAATCAATATAGCAGAAACACTAAAAGATATTCGTAAAGCTCTTATTGATGCAGATGTTAATTATAAGATAGCTAAAATATTTGTTCAAAAAGTTAAAGAAAAATCTATTGGTAAAAAAGTACTCTCTTCTTTAAATCCAAAACAATTAATTATAAAAATAATATATGATGAATTAGTTTCCTTAATGGGTAAAAAAAATATAGAAATAAATATTTCTAATAATCCTACTATTATATTAATTTGTGGATTACAAGGTAGTGGAAAAACTTCTTTTTCTTCTAAACTTTCTTTTTTTTTAAAAAAAAAAAAGAAAAACCCTTTATTAGTAGCAGCCGATATTCATCGTCCTGCAGCTATAGATCAATTAAAAATTATAGCAGAAAAAAATAATCTTCCCGTATTTTTCTTAAAAAAAAGTAAAAATATAATAGAAATTTTTGACAAGTCTCTTATTTATGCTTCTGAAAAAAAATGCAATGTCATTATTATTGATACTGCAGGGAGATTAGCAATTGATAAAATTATGATGGATGAAATTCAAAAAATTTATCAATATTCTAAACCAGATGAAACTTTATTCGTTGTAGATTCAATGACTGGACAAGATGCTATAAATACTGTTCAAAGTTTTTCCAAATTTTTGAATATTGATGGAATAGTCATGACTAAATTAGACGGGGATAGTAGAGGTGGAGCAGCTATTACTATGTCTAGTGTCATTGGAAAACCTATTAAATTTATTAGTAATGGAGAAAAAATAGAAAATCTAGAAATTTTTTATCCAGAAAGAATAGCTAATAGAATTTTAGGAATGGGAGATATAGTTTCTTTGGTAGAAAAAATTCAGGAACAATTTGATGAGGAAAAAACTAAAAAAATTTATAAAAAAATATCAAAAAATCGTTTTGATTTTGAAGATTTATTAGAGCATATTCAACAAGTAAAAAAAATAGGAAGTATTAAAAATATTGTTTCCATGATTCCTGGTATGGAAAAAATTATTGATAATAAAAATAAAAAAAAATATTCTTTCAAAGAAATAGAATCTATTATTTTATCCATGACTCCTTATGAAAGGAATCATCCCAAAATACTTACTGATATAAAAAGAAAAAAAAGAATATCAAATGGATCTGGGATTTCATTAAAAAATATAGATCTTTTATTAAAACAATTTTCTAACATAAGTAAAATAATGAAAACTATTAAGGATAATTCAGGGAAAGATATTATAAAAAATTTTTTATCAAAAATTATTAATAAATAAAATATAATGTAAAAAGTTATTGGATTAACTTTAATAAAAGTTTTCTTTTATTGAAAATATTTTTAATTTTGTTCGTTATATGTTTAAATATCCCAATAGGGGTATTTTATTTTGAATAATATGAATGAGTAAATCATAATGAAAGGTTTTTTAAATAGAGATAGATTTTTAAGAATTTTAGAAAATATAAATATTTGGGATATTATTATTGTTGGAGGAGGAGCAACAGGATTAGGAATAGCATTAGATTCAGCTTCTAGAGGATTTAAAACTTTACTTTTAGAACAAAATGATTTTTCTAAAGGAACTTCTAGTCGTAGTACGAAATTGATACACGGTGGAATAAGATATTTAGCTCAAGGAAATATAAAATTAGTTTATGAAGCTTTGCAAGAGAGGGGGTATTTGTTAAAAAATGCTCCTCATTTAGTGAAAAAAAAACGATTTATTATTCCTATTTTTAATTGGAAAATGGGGATTTTGTATTGGACTGGTTTAAAAATTTATGAATGGTTATCTGGATCCTTGAGTTTTGGAAATTCTCAATTTTTATCTAAAAATGAAATACTAAAAATGTTTCCTGAAATTAGATCAAATAATTTAAAAGGAGGGATTTTATATTATGATGGACAATTTGATGATGCTCGTTTAGCTATTGATTTAGCACAAACTTGTGTTCAACAAGGTGGAGTATTATTAAATTATTTTAAAGTGAAAAATCTTATTAAAAAAATAGAAAATAAAATAATTGGAGTAATAGCTTATGATCTTGAAACTAAAAAAAAATATTCTATTTATTCAAAAATAGTGATTAATGCAACTGGAGTTTTTTCCGATACTATTTTAAAAATGGATGATTCCACATCTACTATTTTGATAAAGCCTAGTCAAGGAACGCATATTGTATTAAAAAAATCTTTTTTTAGTAGTTCAGATGCTATAGTAATTCCAAAAACTTCGGATGGAAGAATTCTATTTAGTATACCATGGTATGATCATGTTTTAGTAGGAACTACAGATACATTTTTGGAAAAAAGTGTTCTTGAACCCAAACCTTTAGAAAAAGAAATAGATTTTATTTTACAAACTTTTAATCAATATTTTTTATATAATCCGAATAAAAAAGACATTTTAAGTGCTTTTTCTGGATTACGTCCTCTTTTCGTACCTCCTAATTTATCTTATTCTTCTACTAAAGACATTTCTAGATCTCATAAATTAATGATGAGTCCTTCAGGTTTAATAACTATTATAGGAGGGAAATGGACTACATATAGAAAAATGGCAGAAGAAACCGTAAATAAAGCTATTGAAATTGGAAAATTAAAGAAAGTTTCTTCTATAACCAAAAATCTTAAGATTTTTGGTTATAGAACTGATTTTTATTCATGTAAAAATTATAATAATTGGGGGGATAAATATGGAGAAGAAGAAATTCATATTCAAAAATTAATTGAGGAAAATCCTTTATGGGGAGATCCATTAATTTATCAATATCCTTATCATTGTACAAAAGCAGAAGTTATATGGATGGTACGTTATGAAATGGCTAGAACAATTGAAGATGTTTTAGCAAGAAGATTTCGTTTATTATTTTTAAATGCTAAAATAGCAATAGATATAGCACCAATAATAGCATCATTAATGGCAAAAGAACTTTATCGAGATAAAGAATGGGAAGAATCTCAGATAGCTTCTTTTAAAGAATTAGCCATGCAATATTATTATCCATTTTGATTTTTTAAGGAGAAAATTTTTTGTAATTATTTATATGTTTATGAAAAAATATGTTCTATCGTTAGATCAAGGAACTACGAGTTCTAGAGCTATTATTTTTGATCAAATTGGAAATATTATTTCCGTAGCTCAAAGAGAGTTTACACAAATTTATCCTTATCCTGGATGGGTGGAACATAATGCAGAAGAAATCTGGTCTACACAAGCTTCAGTTGCTTTAGAAGCAATTTTAAAAGCAAATTTAGAAGGAGAAAATATTATTTCGATAGGAATCACTAATCAAAGAGAAACTACTGTAGTATGGGATAAAAAAACGGGGGAACCAATTTTTAATGCTATTGTTTGGCAAGATAGACGAACATCTAATTATTGTGATAAAATCAAGTGTGATGGATTAACTGAAATGATTAGAAAAAAAACTGGTCTTATTATAGATCCCTATTTTTCTGCTACTAAAATAAAATGGATATTAGAAAATATTCCAGGAGCTAAAAAAAGAGCTCATTCTGGATATTTAGCTTTTGGTACTATAGATTCATGGTTAATATGGAATTTAACTGGGAAAAAAATTCACGTTACGGATGTGACTAATGCATCTCGTACTATGCTTTTCAACATTCATACTCTTAGTTGGGATCAAGATTTAATAAATTTATTTGATATTCCAAAAACAATGCTTCCAGAAGTAAAATCATCTAGTGAAATTTTTGGTTATACAACTGGACATATACTTTCTCATAAGATTCCTATATCTGGAATTGCTGGAGATCAACAGTCAGCTCTTTTTGGTCAAATGTGTACAAAAATTGGAATGGTAAAAAATACTTATGGGACTGGTTGTTTTATGTTAATGAATGTAGGAGAAAATCCTGTTTTTTCTCAAAATAATTTAATAACTACTATTGCTTGGAAAATTAAAGATAAAGTTCAATATGCTTTAGAAGGTAGTGTTTTTATTGCAGGAGCCGTTGTACAATGGCTTAGGGATGGATTAGGGTTACTTTTATCTTCAAGTGAAGCAGAAATCCTTGCTTCTTCAGTAGAAGATACAGAAGGAATGTATATGGTCCCCGCTTTTTCTGGATTAGGGGCACCTTATTGGGATCAAAGAGCTAGAGGGACTATTGTTGGAATTACTAGGGGGACTTCTTCTGCACATTTTGTTCGTGCAGCTTTAGAAAGTATTGCTTTTCAAAATATGGATGTACTAAAAGCAATGGAAGCAGATTCTGGGATTTCTATTAAAGAAATTCGTGTAGATGGAGGTGCTACAGTAAATAAATTATTAATGCAATTTCAATCTGATATTTTAAATGTAAAAGTTGTTAAATCTAAAATTTCTGAACTTACAGCAGCAGGAGCAGCTTATTTAGCTGGATTAGCTGTAAATTATTGGAATAGTCTTGAAGAAATTCAAGATAATTGGAAAATGGACCAGATTTTTGAACCGAAAAGGATGTCCAGTCGTTTGGAAAGAATTCAAGGTTGGAAAAAAGCGATAAAAACAACCCGTACTTGGTCTAGTAAGTAAATTTTTTTTATAAAAATGAAAATAAAATGACAAAAATATATGCCGAGATTATAGGAACTATGATTTTAGTATTTTTAGGAAATGGAGTAGTAGCTAACGTACTTTTGTCAAAAACAAAAGGAAATGGGGCAGGATGGTTAACTATTACTGTAGGATGGGCTTTAGCAGTTTTTATAGGTATTTTAGTATCTTATCCTTATAGTGGAGGACATTTAAATCCATCTGTAACAATAGGGTTTGCCATAACTGGTAAGTTAAATTGGAATCTTGTCCCTTTTTATATTTTTGCTCAATTTATTGGAGCAATGTTAGGTGCTTTATTAGTATGGATTTTCTATAAAGATCATTTTTTAGAAACTAAGAAAGAACAAGATAAATTATCTGTTTTCAGTACAGGCCCTACTATAAAAAATTTTTTTTCTAACTTTTTAAGCGAAGTATTGGCTACATTTATTTTTATGTTGGTGAATTGTTACCTTACAAAAAAATATCCTATTGTAGGATTAGGGATTTTAGGGGCTTTTTTATCTTCTTTAGTTGTTTTGGGAATTGGATTATCTTTAGGTGGAACTACGGGTTGTGCAATTAATCCAGCTCGTGATTTAGGTCCAAGGATTATATATTCTATAATTCCAATTCCTGGAAAAGGTAAAAGTAACTGGGATTATGCATTTGTTCCTGTTTTAGGACCAATTGTAGGTAGTTCAGGAGCTGCTGCATTATATTTATTGTTATTCTCATAATAAAAAAACTTGTAACTTTTTTTATTAATTAAGTGTATAATATATATTAATGGATAATAAATATTCGATCCTTTTTTTTTAATAAGATTCCAATATGGATCACATAAAAATAGGAAAAAAATTGAAATTTTTTATTTTTTCTGATAGAGTTGGATCAGGATTACCATTATGGTTGCCTAGAGGCACAATTTTAAGAAAAAATTTAGAAAATTTTTTAACAGATATTCAAAAAAAATCTGGATATGAGATGATTATTACTCCACATATTGGACATAAAAAATTATATGTTATAAGTGGACATTGGAATAAATATGGAAAAGATAGTTTTAAACCTATTCAAACTCCTCATTCAGAAGAAGAATTTCTTTTAAAACCAATGAATTGTCCTCATCATTGTGAAATTTATCGTTCACAGGAATGGTCCTATCGCGATCTTCCTAAACGTTTTGCAGAATTTGGTACCGTATATCGTTATGAGCAAAGTGGTGAACTTCATGGACTTACAAGAGTAAGAGGATTTACTCAAGATGATGCACATATTTTTTGTACTTATGATCAGTTATTGGAAGAATTTAAAAAAGTAATAAATTTATTTTTTCATGTATTTCGTCGTTTAGGTTTTTTAGAATATACAGTTAGAGTATCACTTAGAGATCCCAAAAAAATAAATAATTATATTGGATCTGAAAAAAATTGGAAAAAAGCTGAGAAAGCTATACTTTTAGCGGTAAAAGAAGAAAAAATAGAATCTACGATTCATTATGGAGAAGCTGCTTTTTATGGTCCTAAACTGGATTTTCTTATTAAAGATTCTTTGGGAAGAAATTGGCAATTAGGAACTATTCAAGTAGATTATAATTTACCTGAAAGGTTTGATTTATATTATAGAGGTAAAAATAATGAAAAGCACCGTCCAGTAATGATACACAGAGCTCCATTTGGTTCTTTAGAACGTATTATAGCTATTTTGATAGAACATACAAAGGGGAACCTTCCTTTATGGATGGTACCTAATCAAGTGGTAATACTTCCTATAAGTGATAAATATATAGTTTATGCAAAAAAAATTTTAAATTTGATGTTAAATTATAATATTCGTGTTTTTATTGATAAAAGAAACGAGAAAATTGATAAAAAAATCAGAGATTCGGAAGAAAATAAAATTCCTTATATGATTATTTTGGGGGAAAAAGAAGTAATTACTCAAACTATTTCATTACGAAAACATGGATTAGGTCATATAGGAATATTATCTATTTCCAACGGAATAAACACTATTTTTAAAGAAATTAATTAAATTTATAAAACTATTATTATAAAAAAAAATTTTCAAGGGGGAATAAAAAAAGAGAATATATCGTTCATTTATAAAAAAAAGGAGGAACATCGTATTAATAATCATATAAATTCTAATCAAGTTCGTTTAGTTGGTGATTCTATCAAAAATGGAATTTTTATCCATTCAAGATGCAATTCAATTATCTATAGATAAAGGATTAGATTTGGTGGAGATAAACCCAAAAGTTGATCCTCCAATATGTAAAATATTGGATTATAAAAAATTCCTATATGAACAAAAGAAAAAAAAGAAGCAATTTAAAGCAAAACAAATTAAGGTAAATACTAAAGAAATCCGATTTGGACCACAAATCGGAGATCATGATGGAAAAGTTAAAATAAAAAGTGCTGAAAAATTTTTAATGAGGGGGGATAAAGTAAAAGTTTTTGTTTTTTTCAAAGGGCGTTCTATAG
Source organism: Blattabacterium sp. (Cryptocercus punctulatus) str. Cpu (assembly GCF_000236405.1). Classification (NCBI taxonomy): domain Bacteria; kingdom Pseudomonadati; phylum Bacteroidota; class Flavobacteriia; order Flavobacteriales; family Blattabacteriaceae; genus Blattabacterium; species Blattabacterium sp. (Cryptocercus punctulatus) str. Cpu. The sequence continues at coordinate 439,540 of NC_016621.1, forward strand.
TATATAAAGACCAAGGAAAAATTAAATTGCTAAAATTTGCAGAAGAAATTGAAGAATATGGAAAAGTTGAACAAATGCCAGTTATGGAAGGAAAAAGAATGTACATGATATTAGCCCCAAAAAAAATTTAGTATGCCAAAATTAAAAACAAAATCCGGAACTAAAAAAAGATTTAAAAAAACCGCTAATGGATATATAAAAAAAAAACATGCATTTAAAAATCATCTTTTAACGAAAAAATCAAAAAAAAGAAAACGGAAACTTTCTACATTTTCTCTATTAAAAAAGTCTGATCAAAAGAATATAAAAAAACAATTCTAAATTATAGAAAAGCATGCCAAGATCTACAAATTCTGTTTACTCAAGACGAAAAAGAAAAAAAATACTTAAATTAGCGAAAGGATTTTATGGAGCTAGAAGTAAGGTTTATACAATTGCTAAAAATGCGGTAGAAAAATCTTTTAGTTATGCTTTTTTAGGAAGAAAAAAAAAGAAAAAATATTTTAGATCTCTTTGGATTCAACGTATTAATGCTGGATCACGTAAATATGGAATTTCTTACTCCAAGTTTATGAAAAAAATATCTGATAAAAGTATTAAAATTAATAGAAAATTTCTTTCAGATTTTTCTATGAATCATCCGGATATTTTCAAAAAAATAGTGGATGATATTACCTTATAACAGAGAGTTTTTTTTCTCAAAAAAAATTATCAATTTTTTTTTTATTAATTTTTTTTTCATAGAAGAAAAATAATCTATAAAAAGTTTACCTTCAATATGATCATATTCATGTTGGATAACTCTTGAACAAATTCCTTTTAAAGTCTTTTTTTTTTTATTCCAGTTATTATCGTAATATTCTATTAATATATGAGATTTTCTTTTTACATATTCCATGATTCCAGGAAAGCTTAGACATCCTTCATTGAATTCATATTCTTCTCCATATATTTTCAATATTCTAGCGTTAATAAAAACTTCTTGATAATTATTTTTTCCATTTTTTGATAGGTAAGGCGTTTTTACTATAAATAATCGGATATTTTTACCAATTTGAGGTGCTGCTAATCCTATTCCTTTTACTTTATGTAAAGTTTCAAACATATCTTTGATCAATTGATTAATTCGACTATCTTGGTAATAGATATTCATATCTATATCGATACATTTTTTTCTTAAAATTGGATTTCCATAAAGTATTATAGGTAAGATCATAGATTAATTTTTTTTCTTTTTTTTTGAAAGATAAGATTGTAAAATTAGGGTAGCACTAATTTTATTTAAAATATTTTTTTTCTTTTTTTTTATCCCTAGTTCGATCATAGTGTAAAAAGCAATTTTAGATGTAAAACGTTCATCTAATCTATCTATTAATATTTTAGGATATTTTTTATGAAATTTAAAAATAAATTTTTGAATATATTTTTCTATTAAAAAATTTTTATTTTTTAATGTTTTAGGTAACCCTATAACAATTTTTTCTATTTTTTCGGTAACTATAAAAATATCCAAAAAATCCATTAATTTTTTAGTTGGAATAGATTTTAATCCAAAGGAAAATACTTGTGAAATATCTGATATAGACAAACCAGTTATCCTTTTTCCGTAATCTATCCCCAAAATTTTTTTCATTATTATAACAAATATATTTATATTATATATATTTTTGTCTTTGTTTGTATCAATTTTTATGAAAGTAAATCAACTAAAATTAGAAATAGAAAATTACTGGGATAAAAAAAAAGAAATATGGTCTACAAATGATAGTATAAGAAAAATCGTGATTCATGTTATTGATTATGTAGAACAAGGATCAATAAGAGTTTCGGAGTTTATAAATGGAAAATGGCAAGTCAATGAATGGATAAAAAAAGCTATAATTATGTATTTTTCTATAAAAAAAATGAAGACTATAGAATTGGGACCATTCGAATTTTATGATAAAATACCGATAAAAAATAAATTTAAAGAGAAAGGAATTCGCGTAGTCCCTCATGCTATAGTACGTTATGGGTCTTATATTTCTCCTGGAGTTATCCTGATGCCTTCTTATGTAAATATAGGATCTTATATAGGAAAAGAAACAATGATAGATACATGGGCAACTATAGGAAGCTGTGCTCAAATTGGAAAAAGAGTCCATATAAGTGGAGGAGTTGGAATAGGAGGGGTTTTAGAACCCATCCAAAATAATCCTGTAATTATTGAAGATGATGTTTTTATTGGATCTAGGTGTATTTTAGTAGAAGGAGTACTTATAGAAAAAGAATCCGTATTAGGAGCAAATGTTGTTATAACTTCCTCTACTAAAATTTTGGATGTAACAAATCAAAAACCTATAGAAATGAAAGGTATAATTCCAAAATATTCTGTAGTAATACCTGGATCCTATCCTAAAAAATTTCCTTCAGGAATATATCATATTCCATGTGCAATGATTATAGGAAAAAGAAAAGAAAGTACTAATAAAAAAATATCTTTAAATGAAGTGTTGAGAACGCATCATCTTATTTTGTAATTTTTTTTACTTATCATGTATTTTTATAAAGAAGAAATAGAAAAAAGTGTAAAAATATTGAAAAGAGGAAAATGTTTACTATACCCAACAGATACTGTATGGGGATTGGGATGTGATGCTTTTAATTTAAATTCTATAGAAAAAATATATAAAATAAAGAATAGAAATATTTCTAAATCTATGATTATTTTAGTAGAAAATATAGATCGTTTATACGAATTAATAGAGTATATTCCTAATTTAGTTAAGAAAATTATTCAGGATAATTTTATAAAAAAAGAGAAACCTATTACTATAGTATATAAAAAACCTCGTAAAATAGTTTCTAATTTATTGATCAATAGTCAAGATAACACTTTAGCTATTAGATTAACTAACGATCCATTTTGTTCTCATTTAATTAAAACATTAGATAGACCTATTATATCTACTTCTGCAAATTTATCAGGATTTCCAACTCCTAAATCCTTTTCTGAAATTAGTTATTCTATATTAAGTAAAATAGATTATTCTGTTAATTTTCGTAGAAGAGAAAAAGCCCGCTATAATAGTTCTTCTATACTAAAAATTATTTCAAATAAAATTAAAATATTACGTATGTAATTTACATGAATTTAGTTTCTGCTATTCATAGGGATATATTTCGTATTATTAGTAATTCTGCTAAAAAAATACAACAAGATTGTTATGTAGTTGGAGGTTATGTTAGGGATTTTTTACTTGATAAAAATCTTTCTCAAGATTTAGATATTTTAACAATAGGAGAAGGAATTAAATTAGCTAAAGAAGTTGCTAAACATATAAAACCAACTCCTAGAATAAATATATTTAAACGTTTTGGAACTGCTATGTTAGAATTTGATAATCAAAAAATAGAATTTGTTAGTTCTAGAAAAGAATCGTATCATTTCTATAGTAGAAATCCAATTATTGATTTTGGAACATTGCAAGATGATCAAAATAGAAGAGATTTTACAATTAATGCTTTAGCGATTAGTTTAAATAAAAATAATTATGGAAAATTATTTGATCCATTTGGTGGGGTATTAGATTTGAGAAAAAAAATTTTAAGGAATCCATTAAATTCAGATATTACTTATTCTGATGATCCATTACGAATGATGAGAGCTATACGATTTGCAACTCAACTTCAATTTATCATAGATAAATCTTCATTTAAATCTATTCAGAAAAATAAAAATAGAATCAGTATTGTTTCTATAGAAAGAATTACAGAAGAATTTAATAAGATACTTCTATCTAACAGGCCTTCTATAGGATTATTTTTATTATCTAAATCTGGATTATTATCAATAATATTACCGGAATTAGTTTTATTACAAGGAATAGAAGAAAAAAATGGATATAAACACAAAGATAATTTTTATCATACTTTACAAGTAGTGGATAATATTAGTCAAGAAAAAAATAATTCTATATGGTTAAGATGGGTAGCTTTGCTTCACGATATAGGAAAACCTTATACGAAAAAATTTTTTCCAAAAACTGGTTGGTCTTTTCATGCACATGAGTTAGTAGGATCTAAAATGAGTTCAAATATATTTAAACGTTTAAAGCTCCCAAAAGGAAAATATATAAAATACGTAAAAAAAATAATCCAGAATAGCTATAGACCTGTTTCTTTAATAGAACATAATTCTAGTGATTCAGCTATACGTAGATTATTATTTGATATGGGAGAATATATGGAAGATTTAATAAAACTATGTATAGCGGATATTACTACAAAAAATATAGAAAAAAAAAATAAATATAAAAAAAATTTTTTTCTTTTAATGGAAAGAATGAAAAAATTGGAAGAGAAAGATCGTATCCAAAAATGGAAACCTCCTATATCCGGAAATGATATTATGAATGCTTTTCATATTAATCCATGTAAAGAAATAGGAATAATAAAAAATTTTATTAAAGAGTCTATTTTAGATGGAAAAATATCTAATGAATTTTCTACAGCTTATTTTCTTATGTTAAAAAAAGGAAAAGAATTAGGATTGAAAAAAATAATTAAAAATTAATATATGTTTTTTTATAGCATTAATGGAAAAGAAAAAAAAAAAATTGTATTATTACCACACAATAATCCCGATGGAGATGCTTTAGGTTCTTCTTTAGCTCTATTATTTTATTTAAGAAAACTTAAACATGATGTATATTTAATATCTCCTACAGAATATTCCGAATCTTTTAGATGGCTTCCTGGAAGTAAGGATATTATTATTTTTTCTGAAAAAACTCAATCTTTGATAAAAAAAAAAATTATAGATTCCGATTATATTTTTTTTATAGATTTCAATAATTTATCAAGAATAGAAATTTTTAAAAAATTACTTTCATTATCTAAAGCAAAAAAAATATTAATCGATCATCATCCTTCTCCTTTTTATTTTGATTTTATGTTTTCAGATACAACGGTAGCAGCTACTAGTATTTTAGTATTTAGATTTATATCTAAAATGAATAATTTAGATAAAATAGATAAAAAAATAGCTACCTGTTTATACGTAGGGTTAATGACAGATACTGGAAATTTTCGTTTTCCTTCCGTAACATCGGAAACCCATTTTATTGCTGGGAAATTGATAGAAAATGGAATAAACGTGGAAAATATATATAATCATTTACACGAAAAATATAACGAAAATAGGTTGAAAATTTTGTCTAAAGCTTTGGAAAAATTGAAAGTAATAGAAAAATATCGTACAGTTTATACCAGTATTAATGCTTATGATATAGATTTATATTCTTATAAAAAAGGGGATACAGAAGGTATTATTTCCTATGGATTAGGAATAAAAAATATTGTGTTTTCAGTATTCTTTTTTGAAGAAAAAGAACAATCTCCAATTAGAATTTCTTTTCGTTCAAGAGGAAATTTTGATGTAAATCTTTTTTCTAGAAAACATTTTGGAGGAGGGGGGCATAAAAATGCAGCTGGTGGAGTATTAGAAAAAAGTTTATCCGAAACGATTGAATATTTTTTAAAAATTATTCCTAATTATCATAAACATCTTATTTTTTCCATTTAATATTACATCCATAACTTGGTTTTTTTATGGGGGATATTTTTTTTTCACCATCATACTCTAAAAGAAAATTTAATATGTTTCTAACATCGTATCCTGTAACTGGAATTCCATTGTTTGGTCTAGAATCATCTAATTGTCCATGATAATATAAATCTCCTATACCATTAAATATAAAAAATTCAGGAGTACATTGAGCCCCATAATATTTAGCTACTTCTTGTTTTTCATCAAAAAAATAAGGAAATATATAACCTAATTTATGAGATATTTTTTTCATATTTTCAGGAGAATCTTCTGGATATTTTTCGATATCATTGGAATTTATAGCTAAAAAGGAAATTTCTTTAGGAATATAATCATTAGTTAAACGTACTAATTCTGGATTGATATGTTTAACATACGGACAGTGATTACAAATAAACATAATCACAGTTGCTTTATTAGAAAAAAAATCTTGAATATATTTTTTTTCCCCTGATAAAGATTCTAATAATTTAAAATTTTTTATTTTTATTTTTTTAATTTCATTGGAAGAATAGGTAATTACCATAATTATTTTTTTAACAATTTTATAAAATTAGTTTATTTTTTCTGTTTTTTTGAAAAAAAATAAAATATTTTTTTTTTTTCTTCTTCAGCTAATTCCTCGTCTATTAATATTCTTCCACTATTTTCATCTATTAAAAGTTTATTACGTTGTATTAGTTCGTAGTATTTTTGTGGAGTAATAGCAAGATAAGATCCTAACGGGGCCCCTCTTTGTACAGGAGAAACGGCTACTCCATTTTTAACTCTATTTCTTATTTTTTTATAAATTTTTAATAAATTATTATCGATTTTTTTAGAAAAATCTATAGATCTTTCTAGTAATAATTTTTCTTCTTTTTTATTTTCTGAAAAAATTTTATTTAATTCTTTTTTTTTATGAAAAATATGTTCTTTTTTATTTAAAAAAAGATTTTCTTTTTTTTTAAAAATTTCTTCATTTTTATGAATATTTAAATTCATTTGTTGAATTCTTTTTTTATATAATTTAATTTCTAGTTTTTGATAATCAATTTCTTTTTCTAGAAAATATAATTCTTTATTATTTCTTATATTTTCTTTCTGTTTTTCATATTTTTTTATCAAATTTTCTGAATATTTAATTTCTTTGTTTTTTTGATTGATATCCTCTTTTATAGAAAGAATTTCCTCATTAATATTTTTTAATTTTTTTTTCATTTTTTCAAGTTCTTCTTCCAAAGAATTGATTTCTATAGGAATATTTTTACGAAAATTTTCTATTTCATCTATACGAGAATCTATCAGTTGAAGATTATATAAAATTCTTAATTTATCTATTATTGTAATAGCTACTTTTATTTTATTATTTTCCATAATATTTTTTAATAAAAATATTTAACTGGATTAGTATGAATTTCTGATTCATAAACAGGTATATGAGTAAATTTTTTATCTAAAAAAAATTTAAGAAGATTTTTATTAAATTTTTCAGATTCATAATGTCCTATATCTACAATCAATATTTTTTTTTCAGATTTGAAAAAATCATGATATTTAAAATCAGAAGATATAAAAACATGGGCTTTTTCTTGTATAGCTTTTTCAATACCAAAACTTCCAGAACCTGCAATCATAGCTATTTTTTTAATTTTTTTTCCTATGAATATAGAATGTCTAATACACAATAAATTCATTCTATTCCTTAAATAAAGAAGAAAATCATATTCATTCATTTCTTCTATCAGAAATCCTATTATTCCTATTCCAATATAGGGATTAATATTTTCAATATTATAAATTTCATATGGAACTTCTTCATAAGGATGACTTTTAAAAAGTGCTTCTTTAATTAAATTCAATTTATGGGATGAAAAAACTACATTAATACAAGTTTCTTTTTCTATATGAAAATGTCCTTTTTTTCCAAAAAAAGGTTTTGATTTTTCGTTTCCCATAAAGCTTCCAAAACCATCAAAATTATAACTACAACGACTGTAATTAGATATTTTTCCAGCTCCTGCATTAAATAAAGCATTTCTAACTTTATCAGAATAAGAAATTGGAACATAAGTTGTTAATTTTTTTATAGTCCCCTTTTTAGGAAATAAAGATTTTTCTCTGTTTAACTGTAAAAGTTTGGATATGTAAGAATGAGTTCCTTCCCAGCTTACATCCAGATTAGTATGAATTACATAAATAGATATATCATTTTTTAATGCAGAAATTACGACTCTTTCTGAAAAAGTATTTCCAGTTAAACTTTTTATTGATTTAAAAAGAACCGGATGAAATGATATAATAAGATTACAATTTTTATGTATAGACTCTGAAAATACCTCCTCAGTAAGATCTAAAGTTATCAATATTTTTTTTACTTTTTGAAAATAAGATCCCACTATAAGTCCTATATTATCATAGGATTCTGCATATTCCCTAGGAGCTAAATTTTCTAACTCTTCAGCGATATCTCTTACTAAGACTTCCATTAAAAAAAATATAAAATAAAAAGTATGACAAATTTATAAAAAAAATTGATTTTATTATATTTAGTAGATAGATAAAATAGAATCTAGATCAAATTCTATTATATTAATTTTAGTTTAAAATAAAAATATTAATTTTTATTTACTAAAAAATAAAAAAAAATATCATGAATTTAATTCAAAAAAAACCTAATTGGATAAAAGTGAAATTTCCAATTGGAAAAAATTATAAAAATTTACAAAAATTAGTTTCTTTACACAAACTAAATACAATTTGTCAGAGTGGTAGTTGTCCTAATATAGGAGAATGTTGGGAAAAAGGAGTTGCCACTTTTATGATATTAGGTAACGTTTGTACAAGATCTTGTAGATTTTGTGGTGTCAAAACAGGACGTCCTGAAAATATAGATTGGAAAGAACCAGAAAAAGTGGCTAAATCAATTAAAATATTGAAAATTAAACATGCTGTGATCACTTCTGTGAATAGAGATGATTTAAAAGATATGGGTGCTGCTATATGGATAGAAACCATAAAAATTACTAGAAAACTAAATCCAGGTATAACAATCGAAACATTGATTCCGGATTTTAAAGGGGAACAAAAAATTATAGATCAAATAATAGATCTTAATCCAGAAGTTATTTCTCATAATGTAGAGACTATTTCTAGGTTAACAAAAAAAATACGTATTCAAGCAAAATACGATCGTAGTCTTAAAGTTCTACAATATATTAAGGAAAAAAATAAAAATATTCGTACAAAAACGGGGATTATGTTAGGATTAGGAGAAAAAAAAGAAGAAATATTAGTAACGATGAAAGATATAAAAAACTCTCAAGTAGATATTTTAACTATAGGACAATATTTACAACCTTCTTTAAAACACTTTTCCGTACGTTTTTTTGTTTTACCGGAAGAATTTAAAGAATTGAAAAAAATTGGATTAAAAATAGGATTTAAATATGTAGAAAGTGGACCTTTGGTTCGCTCTTCTTATCATGCAGAAAAACATGTAAAATAAAAAAAATAAAATATTTTTTAATAATTTTTTTTTTCTATTCCAAAAGAATATTGAAATATTTTATCATTCCATAATTTTTTTTCATAGAGAAAATTTTTTAGATAAAAAGATACAGATTGATCCTTTCCATATCTAGAAAAAATAATAAGTTGTTCCATAGGACGAGTAGTAGCTACATATAATAAATTTAGATTATCAATCCTTATTTTAGATAGATATTCTTCATAAATATTTATGAAAAAATGATCATTTATATATTTAAAATAAGGTTCTATTTCTATATAGATAGAATCCAACCCATGATATAAATTAGGACATACATCTATCCATATTCCTTCCTTTTTTTTTTTTGAAAAAGCATTCCAATCTGTAAAAGGGAGAATTACTACAGGAAATTGCAATCCTTTAGATTTGTGAATAGTCATAATACGAAGAGCATCTGTATTATCAGAAATAATGATACTTTCTTTTTCTTTTTTGGATTCCCAATATTCTAAAAAATCTACAATAGAATTTCCTACAATTTTTATAGAACGATGAACAAAGTCTAAAAAAGAATAGATAGATTCCGTATTATATTGATTTAATAATCCAAATCCATCAATGACCTGTTCTACTATATTGTAGATAGATTTATTATATATATTTTTTAAATCTAATATTTTATTTGTAATAAAAATTTTTTTTAAAAAAAGATCGAATGGTAAAAAAATAGATTCTACTAGAAAGTCATGATCTCTTTTTTTGGTATAAATTAACTTATTTTTTAATAATAATAAAATTAAAGTAGCTCTTTTTTGATAACAATGTGGTTTTAAAAGTATATAAAAAAAATGTATAATGATTTCTATTTCCAAATGATTTTTTACAAGAAGAGATACGGAAGTATTTACAATAAATCCATCTTCTAAAAGTTTTTCAGATAAAAAATTTCCATCTTCGTTATTTCTAACTAATATAGCTATATCTGATAATTTATATTTCTGTTTTAACAATTTTTTTATTTTTTTTTTTATTTTACAGTAAAGTTCATTTCTGTAATTTTTTTGTTCTATAATAAAATTTAATTCTACATATCCTCCAGGTTTTTTAAATTCTTTTTGTTTGGATTCCTTATATATTTTTTTATAAAGAGTAGAATTAAAAATTTTAGATACTGATTGATAAAGTGAATTATTAAATTTTACAATTTCTTCATAACTACGAAAATTAGTACCTATAGTGATTATTTTTTTGTGATAAGATTTAGATGAAGAAGAAATTAAATGAAGAAAAAGATTATAATCTACACCTCTCCAACGATATATAGATTGTTTAGGATCTCCTACAATCATAGCTGATCCATTTTCTGATAAAGCATTTTCAATTAGAATTCGAATATTATACCATTGTAAAAATGAAGTATCCTGAAATTCATCTAGAAAATAATGTTTATATTGTACCCCCATTTTTTCATAAATTAGGGGGATGGGATCTTGAATAATTCTTTCATGAAGTATTTTATTTAATTCTGCGTTTAAAAAAATTTTTTTTTCTTCTTTTAAAAATAAAAATTCTTTTTCAATTTCCTGTATTATAGATAAATAATGAAAATTTTTTAAAAAAAGTTTATCTAAAATATAGGAGAAAATATATTTTTTATATATAAATTTTGTTTCTTGATATAAAGAAAGTATTTTTTTTTTATTCCTTTCTATCAATATTTTTTGATCCATATTTATAGTAGAATTTTTACTACTATACAATACTTTTTTTTGAATAGATTTTTCAATACGTTGATGAAAAGGATTTAATATTATGTTTTTTACACGGAATTTTTGAAAAAGTTTTGGAAAATCTGAATAATAGAATGAATGTTTTTTAATAGATGTTTTTTTTAAAAATTCAAAAAATTTTTCTCCTTGTTTTTTACATTTTTTTTCAAATTTTTTCGTTCTTTTTAACAATTTTTTTTTTAGTATTATCCAATCATCAAAAGATTGAAATCTAATTTTTTTCATATAAAAAAAACTATTTTCCTCTACTATAAGACTAGCTATTTTAAATAGTTCTTTTCTGATATCCCAATTTTTTCCTTTTTTTAATCTTTCCAAAGAAAATTGGATCAAAATATGAGACCATTTTTCTGAACTTTTTAATCTATTATATAAATTATCTATAACTTCCCATAAAAATTTATGGGTATCCATTTCTATATATATATTTTTATTAGAAAAAAAAGATCGAATGATACGATAAGTAAATTTATCAATAGTACTTATAGATAAAGAAGAAAAATCGGATAAAATTTCAGATAATATTTTTTTAGCGCGTTCAGATAGTTGCCTTTTTGTTAATTTTAAATCTTTTATAATAGAATTGTACAAAGAATGATATTCCTTACTAATTTTTTGATTAGAAAATTCTTTTATACATTGTAATATCCTTTTTTTTATTTCTTCAGTAGCTTTATTTGTAAAAGTTAAAGCTAAAATCCGCTTGAATTCGTCACAATGAGGACTTTTAAAAAGAATAAAAAGGTAATTTTTTACCAAAAAAAAAGTTTTTCCAGAGCCTGCTGAAGCGTTGTATATTTTTAATGTAGCTGGAATCAATATAATAAATTTTATCAATAATTCTTTTAAAGATAAAACGAAATAAAAAAAAAATTAAAATGATAAAAAAAATTTGGGAAAAAAAAAATTTAATTAAAATATTATTTATCGTTTATTTTTTCAGATTTTTTTTTGTATCGTGTAAAATTATAAAAAAAATACCAAAAGAAAAATATTTACTTAAAACAAATAAAAAAAATATAAATTTTTTATTTTTAAAAAAAATAATTCCAAAAAATAAATCTATAAAAAGTATTTATTGTAATTTTTTTTATTTTAAAAACGTAGAAAAACCTATAAAAATCGAATTCCCTTATTTTAAAAAAAATTATGTAAAAAATGTTAATTCAAAAGGATTTTTTGAGGATAATATAAATTTTTATATTCTTAAAAAGAAGAAAAAAAAAAGAAAAATAACTTATAATATTCATACTAGTGGAAGACCTTATTTTATCAATGAAATTATTTACAATTTTCAAGAAAAAGAGTTAAAGGATATTTATATAAATAATATTAATTCTAGTTTAATTAAAAAAAAAGAACAATACAGTGAAAAAAACATAATATTTGAAATAGAAAGGATGAAAAAAATGTATGAAAATTATGGTTATTATAATTTTCAGGTATCCGATATTAAGTTTCATGTAAATTTTATAGAAAATCAAAAAATAAATTTATATATGGAAGTAAAAAATTTCCATAATCATAAAAAATATTTCTTCAATAAAATTGTGATAAGAATCAATAATGAAAATAAAAATTTTTTTATTTACAATGGATATCAATTTTTTGTTCCTACCGATAAAAAATTTAATCCAAAAATTATCACGGATGTTTTCACTATTTTTCCTGGATCTTTGTATAATAAAAATGAGGTTTTAAAGACTCAAAAAAATATTTATTCTTTGCATAATTTTGATATTAATCAATTTAAACTAGAAGAAGAAAAAAAAAACAATTTAAATTCAAAAATTGCCTTTTTAAATGCTGAAATTTTTTTGAAAACTATAAAAAGTAATGAATTAAAATTTTATTTAGTAAATTCTATATCCAAAAAAATGGATATAAAAATCAATCCAAAAATAACTTTACTAAGTAGAAATATACTACAACAAAATGGTGCAAATTTTATGTTTTCTATAAAAGGAAGTTTAAATTATTCTCCAAAAGAAATTTTTAACCTATCTAAAATTTCCTTGAAAGGAAATTTTATCTATCCAGGATTTTTATCACCTTTTATATCATCTATGATTCCTAAATATTACTTATATAGAACTCATACTTCTATTATTTTTCAAAAAAAGAATAAAAAAAATATAGATATAAAAAAATACATATTTTCCAATTTTATTAATTATGAATGGAAGGTAACTCCTTATAGAAAACATAAAATAAAAATGATCATTTTTAAAGTTATCAAAAAAATGATTAATTATAAAAATGGTAAAAAAACAAATAATGATCATTTTGATTCAAAAAATCCTATACAAAAGACAAAAATTAATAGGATAAAGGATAATTTTATCAATTCTATTATTTATAATTATGATATGAATCAATTTTTGGATTATAGTAAAAAAAATCCTATTGCATTACGTGGAAATATAGATATTTCTGGAAATATTTTATATTATTTATTTCAAAAAATTTTTTTTCCTTATAAAAATAAGTTATTGAATAATATTTTTTTGGTTAAATACAATTTAGATTTCAAAAAATATTTTTTTTTATCTAAAAATTATTTTCTAATATCAAGGTTATTTCTTGAAAAAAATTTTAATTATGAAAAAATTCCAAAAAATTATTTTTCAGGAATATCTAAATTTTGTAAAAAGGGTATAGAATCGAATAGTATTCATCTAAATATAGATAAAAATTCATCATTTAATAAAATTTTATTAGTAAACGAATATAGAAATCAAATACTTTCTAATTTATTTTCAGTTATTTTTTTTTACTTAGAAAATAGAGAACTGTTAAACAAAGAAAATAATAATTCAAAAAAAATAGAAAAGTTGATATGGAACCCTTTTTATAAAGAATTTTTATTAGAAGGAGGAATAGGAATTCGATATGATCTTAAATTTTTTGTTTTTTTTGTAGATCTTGTATATAAATTTTATGATTCATCTCAAAAGGGATGGATCATAAATTATATAAAATTAAAAAAACCAGGGATCAATTTTGGAATTGACCCCCCCTTTTTAGAAAAAAATTCTTTACATTTTTTAATTCTTAATTAAATAAAAAAAAACACATGTCTAAAAAATTTCCTTCTGGGGTTATTACCGGGAGTATTATCCAAGAAATATTTGAATATGCTAGGGAAAAAGTATTTTCCATACCTGCTGTAAATGTTATTGGATCTAATACTATGAATGCTGCAATGGAAACTGCTGCAGAGGTTAATTCCCCCATAATTATTCAAATATCTAATGGTGGAGCTGTTTTCAACGCAGGAAAAGGATTAAGTAATCACGAACAAAAAGCAGCTATCCAAGGGTCTATAGCTTGTGCAAAACATATCCATGAACTAGCTAAATTTTATAAATCTACTGTAATTCTTCATACAGATCATTGTTCTAAACAATCTCTATCATGGATAGATGGATTGATGATTGCTAATGAAAAACATTATAAACGTTTTGGTAAAACGTTATTTAGTTCTCACATGTTAGATCTTTCTCAAGAATCTTTAGAAGAAAATATTAGTACTTGTGAAAGATACTTTGAAAGAATGAATAAAATTAAAATGACCATTGAAATAGAACTTGGAGTTACGGGAGGTGAAGAAGATGGTGTAGATAATTCTAATATAGAAAACAATAAACTTTATACTCAACCAAAAGAAGTCTCGTATGCTTATGAAAGATTAATCAAAATAAGCAAAAAATTTATTATAGCGGCTTCATTTGGAAATGTACACGGAGTATATAAATCTGGTAATATTATTCTACGTCCGGTAATTTTAAAAGAATCTCAAAAGTACATACAAAAAAAATTTTATACCAAAAAAAAAACCAGTTTTTTTGTTTTTCATGGAGGATCTGGTTCTTCTATCAAAGAAATTCAAGAATCTATTAGTTATGGAGTTGTTAAAATGAATGTGGATACAGATTTACAATATGCTTTTACCTGTGGAATAAGAGATTATATGAATAAAAATAAGGAATATCTGAATAAACAAATCGGAAATCCAGAAGGTAAATATCTTCCAAATAAAAACTATTATGATCCTAGAATATGGCTTAGAAAAGGAGAACAATCATTCAAAGAATTATTAAAAAAATATTTTGAATTAATGAATAATATTAACACTTTATAAAACTATGGCATGGTTTTTAAGAAAAAAAAAGAATATTATTACCCCTATAGAAGATAGAAAAGATTTACCTAAAGGGCTTTGGTACAGAACTCCAAATGGAAAAATTATAGATACGGATGAACTAAAAAAAAATGCATATGTGAGTCTAGAAGATGGATATCATGTAAGAATTCATAGCAAAGAATATTTTGATATTCTTTTTGATAATGGAAAATTTTCAGAAAAAAATATTAAAATGATTAGTAAAGATCCTATAAAATGGATGGATAGAAAAAAATATACAGATAGAATTGAGGAAGCAAGAAAAAAAACAAATTTATATGATGCTATTAGAACAGGAGTTGGAAAAATAAATGGGATGGATATAATTATTTCTTGTATGGATTTTTCTTTTATAGGAGGATCTATGGGATCTGTAGTAGGAGAAAAAATATCTAGAGCTATAAAACATTGTATTGAAAAAAGATTTCCATATGTATTGATATCTAAATCTGGAGGGGCAAGAATCATGGAATCTTCTTTTTCTTTAATGCAAATGGCTAAAACAATAGCTAGATTAACTCAGTTACGTGATTCAAGAATTCCTTATATATCCATTCTTACAGATCCAACTACAGGAGGGGTTACAGCATCTTATGCATTACTTGGAGATATAAATATAGCCGAACCAGGTGCTTTAATTGGATTTGCTGGACCTAGAGTAATTAGAGAAACTATTGGAAAAAATCTTCCAGATGGATTTCAAACTTCAGAATTTCTTCTAGAACATGGATTTATAGATTTCATTTCTTCTAGAATTGATTTAAAAAAAAATATATCCAATCTTGTTTCTATGATGATGTAAAAAAAATTATTCCCATTCTATAGTTGCTGGAGGTTTAGAAGTAATATCGTATACTAAACGATTAATTCCATTAACTTCATTAATTATTCTACTCGAAACTTTTTCTAAAAAATTATAAGGTAAATGTGAAAAAGTAGCAGTCATAAAATCTTCCGTATTTGTAACACGTAATACAGAGACATATTCATAGGTTCGTTTATCACCCATTACTCCTACGGATTTTATAGGTAATAATACTATAAAAGCTTGACTTACAAATTTATATAAATTATAATTTTTTAATTCTTGCAAAAGAATCATTTCCGCTTCTTTAAGAATAGAAATTTTTTTCTTATTTACTTCTCCAATAATCCGAATGCTTAATCCAGGACCTGGAAATGGATGTTGGTATAAAATTTCTTTTGGAATTCCTAAATATTTTCCTATTTTTCGTACTTCATCTTTAAATAATTCTTTTAATGGTTCCAAAAGTTTCAATTTCATTAAATTAGGTAATCCTCCTACATTATGATGAGATTTAATAAAAAAAGTATTTTTTAATAATTTGGATGAAGAATATGTAGAAGATTCAATGACATCTGAATATATAGTTCCCTGCGCTAAAAATTCTACATTTTTAATTTTTTTTGATTCTTCTTGAAAAATAGAAACAAATTCTTTCCCGATAATTTTTCTTTTCATTTCAGGATCAATAATTCCAATTAAACTAGATAAAAATCGTTTTTTAGCATCTATTATTTTAATAAATAAATTCATTTTTTTACAAAAAAAAGATATTTTTTCTTTTTCTTCTTTTATAAGAAAACCAGTATCAACGAAAATGCAATGTAAGGATGAACCAATAGCTTTTTTAATGATATAAGCGGCTACAAAAGAATCTACACCTCCTGAAAATCCTAATATTACTTTTTTAGTATCTACAAGTTTTCTTATTTTTTCTACATTTTTTTGTACAAAATGGTTTAGTTTCCAGTTTGGGTAACACTTACAAATATGAAGTATAAAATTTTTCATGATCGAAACTCCAAATTCGGTATGATTCACTTCTGGATGAAATTGTACGGCATAAATATCTTTATTTTTATGAATTAAAGCTGCAATAGCACAAGAAGAAGTATGTCCAATCACTTTTAATTCTTTTGGAATCTTTTTTATTTCATCAAAATGACTCATCCAAACAATAGATTTTTTAGGAATTCCGTGGAATAAATCATTTTTACAATGATCTATCATAAAAATAGATTTTCCATATTCTTTATACTTTGATCTTTCTATTTTTCCTCCAAAAAGAAAAGAAATAAGTTGCATTCCATAACAAATTCCAAGTATCGGAATATTCAATTGAAATATATTTTTAGATATTAATGGAGGATTTTCGTCATAAACAGAAAAAGGACTTCCAGATAAAACAATCCCTTTTGGTTTTTTGGATAAAATATTATGAATAGAAATATCATAAGGATATAAATGGGCATATACTCCTATATCTCGAATTCTTCGTGCAATTATCTTGCTATATTGGGAACCAAAATCTAATACCAAAATAGAGTCTTTTTTCATTATAATTTTTTTTGTATCATTGGAATTTTTTTAAAAAAAAACTATAATCCAATATCTTTTCTAAAATACAAGTTTTCAAAATGAATTTTTTTTACCTTATTATAAGCTATTTTTCTAGCGGAATCTCCTGTACTCCCAATTCCTACGATATTTAAAACTCGTCCATGTGATGTCATCCATTTTTCTTTTTCTTTTTTAGCCCCAGCAATATAAAAAGGTTCTTTTAAAGAATTTAATCCATTTATAATTTTTCCACTTTCATATTGTTCCGGATAGCCTTTTGAAGATAGTACGATACAACAAGAACATAATTTTTTCCAAGAAATAGATATTTCTTTTTGAAGAAATACCGACTGGATTATATGAAAAAAATTACTTTCCATTAATGGCAATAAAGTTTGAGTTTCAGGATCTCCCATACGAGTATTATACTCTAATAAGTATACACTATTTGAAGTGATCATTAATCCGAAATAAATAAATCCGAAAAAAGTTAATTTTTCTAAAAAAAGTCCTTTTAAAGTTGGTTCCAATATATTTTTTTGAAAATCTATCCAAACTTCATCGTTCATATAGGGATTAGGTGCTATCGTACCCATTCCTCCTGTATTTCTACCAGTTTCTTTTTCTCCAATTTTTTTGTAATCTTTAGCGGATAAAAAAGGAATAATATCTTTCCCATTAAATATGGATATAATAGAGGATTCATGACCTTTCAAAAATTCTTCTATGATAACTTTATTTCCAGATTTTCCAAATTTTTTATCTATCATAATAGAAGTTAAAGCCTGCTTTGCTTCGTTTTTATTTCTCACCAACATTACTCCTTTCCCTCCTGCTATACCACTTGTTTTTATAGCTACAGAATAATTTTTTTTTTCTAAAAAAGCTACAGCTTTTTGATAAGAAGAAAAAACTTCGTATTTAGGAGTCCGTACTCCATATTTTTTCATAAATGATTTAGAAAAAACACGATCACCTTCTAATCTAGCAGCAAGGTAATGTGGACCCATAATTTTTAGTCCAAAATTTTTAAATACGTCTACAATTCCATCCAATAGAAAAGTTTCTGAACCAACAATAGTTATATCTATTGCATTTTTTTTAGCATATAAACATAAATCTAATGTTGTATAAGTATTTTTAATATTTTTTCCTATTTCATCGGTTCCTCCATTACCAGGATAAAAATAAAGATCTATAGTAGGAAAATCTTTTAAAAATTTTTTTCCCATAGCATGTTCACGCCCTCCATTTCCGAGAATTAAAACTTTCATAATATTTTTTTTTAATGTTTAAAATGTCTTTTTCCCGTAAAAGCCATAGCTATTCCATGTTCATCACAAGCTTTTATAGATTCTTTATCACGAATAGATCCTCCGGGTTGAATAATTGCTCTTATTTTACCGGATATCGCAGCTTCATCTACTATATCCCGAAAAGGGAAAAAAGCATCCGAAACAAGGACTAAATCTTCTTTGCTTTTTTCTAAAGCTCTTTCTATAGCTTGACGAGCTGCCCAAATTCTATTGGTTTGACCTCCCGAAATTCCTAAAGTTTGTGTACCTTGAGCTACAACAATAGCATTTGATTTTACATATTTTACTACTTTTTGAGCAAAAAATAAAGATCTTATTTCTTGATCAGAAAATTTTTTTTTGGTTACTATTTGATAATCATAAGATAAAGGAGGATCTACTTGTTGTACCAACATTCCTCCATCTATTTTTACATATTCCAATTTATCAGAAATAGGATTTTTTATACTAATGATTCTTATATTTTTTTTTTGTTTTAAAATACTCAATCCATTTTTTTCATAACTAGGAGATAAAATAACTTCTAAAAATAGACTATTCATTTTATTCGCTAATTCTTTTGTTATTGGAACATTTACTGCAATAATTCCTCCAAAATAAGAAATAGAATCCGCATAATAAGTTTTTTTAAATGCATCTAGAACATTTTTGCCTAAGGCAACACTACATGGTGTTGCATGTTTCACAGTACAACAAGCTGGTTCAGAAAATTGCGATACTACTTTCCAAGCTATATCCATATCTCTTAAATTATTAAAAGAAAGATTTTTACCATGTAATTGATGAAAATGACACATTGCTCCATTATGAATAGTACTAATATAATAAGCTGCTTCCTGATGAGGATTTTCCCCATAACGAAGATTCATTTTTTTTTCATAAGAAAAATGTAAATAAGTAGGAAAATTTTCTTCCATTAAAAAATATTGAGAAATTGCAGAATCATAAGCAGAAGTAAGATTAAATACTTTTCCTGCTAATTTTTTTCTCAACTTTAATGAAGTATTCCCATAGTTTTCAATTTCATTTTTTACTAATATATAATCTTTTTTATCTGTAATAGGGGTTACATGAAAAAAATTTTTAGCTGCTGCTCGCAACATAGATAGTCCTCCTATATCAATAAATTCAATTATAGAATTAATTGATTTTTTATGGAATTTATCAAAAAATGGGTAAAAATTTACCAATACAATATCAATAGGATTAATTCCGTGAAAATGAATACTTTTCATATGTTTATCAATAGACCGATTAGCAAGAATACCCCCATAAATAGATGGATGAATAGTTTTTATTCTTCCATCTAAAATTTCAGGAAAAGAAATGATATTTTCTATTTTTAGAACATTAGATATTCCATTTTTTTTTAAGTATTGATAAGTACCACAAGTAGAAATAATTTGATATTCTTTTTTATCTAAAAAATAGACAAAATCAAATAATTCTTCATTTTTTTCATAAACACTAATCAAAGCTCTTTTCATATATATAATAATTAAAGAATTCGAAATTTTTATGGATATAAAAAAAAATAATATAATAGGTCAAATATTGTTTAAATATTGAATGAGTATTTCTTTTTCTATGATAGATATTTTTTTAGATAACGATATTGGAGTTTCTTTTGAAAAAATATTACATGATTTTTTTAAAATTATATTTCCTGAATCAATATTTTTAGTTACATAATGAACTGTAGCACCTGATATTTTTTCTTTATTATTAATCACTTTTTGATGTACTCTCATTCCATACATACCTTTTCCTCCATATTTAGGTAAAAGAGATGGATGAATATTTATGATTTTTCCATCCCATTTATCACAAAATTCCGAATCAAGTATTGAAAGAAAACCACAAAGTACTATAATATCTGGGCTTTTTTTTATAAAAATATTATCTATCTCTTTAGATAAAAGTATTTTTTTAGTCTTTTTTAAAGAAAAAGTTGTAATATTTTCTTTCGATGCATATTGAATAGCTTTACAAGATCTATCAGAAATAACTGTATCTATCTTAACTTTAGAAAGTTTTCCATTAGAAATAGATTCTAGAATATGCTGCATATTTGTCCCTTTTCCAGAGACCAAAATAGATATTTTTTTCATAAAAATATTTTTATTTCAAAAATACTTTTTTATCTCCTTTAACTATATTTCCAAATACAAAAGGATTTTCTCCTAAAAAACGTAATCTATCAAAAATTGGACCTTGATCTTTAATAGAAACTATTATAATCATTCCAACTCCCATATTAAAAGTATGCCACATTTTTTGATCGGATAAAAAACCTTTTTCCTGAATATGATTAAAAATAGGTAGAATAGGAATTTTTTTTTTATCTACTATAGCTAATAAATTTTCTGGAAGAACACGAAATAAATTATCGTATATCCCCCCTCCAGTAACATGAACTAATCCGTGAATTACAAACTCTTTTAATAAAATCTGAATAGTAGAATAATAAATTCTAGTTGGAATTAAAAGAGTCTCATAAAATGGTTTTTTTTGGAATTTTTTCATCAATAAATCTTCTGTATAAAAAATATTTCGAATTAAAGAAAAACCATTGCTATGTACACCTGAAGATGGTATTCCAATTAAAATATCTCCTTCTTTAATTGTTTTTTTTCCATCTATAACCTTTTTTTTCTCTACAATACCTACACAAAATCCTGCTATATCATAATCTTTTTTTTTGTAAATACTTGGAATTTCAGCTATTTCTCCGCCAATAAGACAGGTATTCGTTTTTTTACAAGAGGTTGCTATACCTTGTATAATTTTTTCTGCAATGTTAGAATCCAGTTTACCACAAGCTAAATAATCTAGAAAAAATAATGGCTTTGCTCCATGACATAATATATCATTGGCACACATAGCAAAACAATCTTCTCCAATGACATCATATTTTTGGTAATTAATAGCTAAAAGAAGTTTAGTCCCAACACCATCAACACCAGATACCAAAACAGGTTCTTTATACTCAGAGGAAGGCATTTTATAAAGTGCTGCAAAATTATCTAATGAGCCAATTACCTTATTGTTATAAGTTTTTTCTAAAATTGGACTAATTTTATATATGGTACGATTACTTTCTTTCATTATTACTATAATATACAATCATTTTTTTTTATGAATAGGATAATTCCCAGTAAAACAACCGAAACAATAATTATTACTTCCAAGAATATCGATTAAATTAGCCATACTTAAAAATTCTAAACTATCTACATCTAAAAATTTAGCTATACTTTCCTTATCTATATTGAATGAAATTAGATCTTTTTTAGTAGGAGTATCTATACCTAAATAACATGGAGCTATAATAGGTGGAGATGCACTTCTAAAATGAATTTCTTTTGCTCCTGATTTTCTTAAAATATAAACTAATCTACGACTCGTAGTCCCACGAACAATAGAATCATCAATAATTACAATACGTTTTCCTCTAATTTCATTTAAAATAGAATTTAGTTTTAAATTCACCATTTTTTCACGCATTTCTTGTTTTGGTAAAATAAAAGATCTTCCAATATATTTATTTTTTACTAAAATTGGTTTGAAAGGGATTCCGGATGCTTTAGAATATCCAATAGCTGCTGGCACACCAGAATCTGGGACTCCAATAACGACATCTGCTACTACTGGATGTTGTTCATAAAGAACTTCTCCACTTTTTTCACGAACTGCATAAACGTTTATATTTTCAATGAAAGAATCAGGACGGGAAAAATAAATATATTCAAAGGAACATATTCTTCGTTTTGTATCCCTTTTTTTTCTAAGAAGAGAAAATTGAATTGATTTTTTATCGACAATAGCTATTTCTCCTGGAAATAAATCTCTTACATAATATCCCCCCACAGAATCTATTCCACAAGTTTCAGAACTAAATATATAAGTTTTTTCATTAAGCATACCATAACATAAAGGGCGAATTCCATTTGGATCTCTAAAAGCAGCAATTTTATTATCCATAAGAACTATTACAGAATAAGCTCCTTTAATATCAAAAGTTGTTTTTTGAATAGCTATTTTTAAATTATTCTCAGATTCTAATAAATATTTTTGTATTAAACGTAAAATTACTTCGGAATCTGAATCAGAGGATATAAATGTAATTCCTTTCGATTCTAAATTTTTCCGAATTGTTTTAGCATTTATTAAATTTCCATTATGGACAATAGAAATGATACTTTTACCATAGATATCTTCTCCAAAAAATGGTTGAATATTTTTTTGGCTTTGTCCTCCTTCTGTAGAATATCGTGTATGTCCAATAACAGCATTTCCATGATAACATTCAGAATTCGAAATTTTTTTAAAGGAATCTAAAACAAGACCTTCACTTTTATGAGATAAAATAAATCCATCTCGTAAAACCGAAAAACCACATGCTTCTTGACCTCGGTGTTGTAAGGCAAATAAACCAAACTGAATGAGAGAAAATGTATCTATTTTATGAATAGAATAAATTCCAAAAACTCCGCATTCCTCATGAAATTTATCATAATAATTTTTTTTTTCTAGAATAGGAAATAATTGAGACATCCTCTTTTTTTTTTATGGAAAAAGAAAATATTTGTCCCTTAAATGGATTAACCTGCATTTAGCCTTTTTAATATTTCCATATAAGTATCTATTACCTCTTCCTTATCATTAAATTTATTTCTAAATCTGTCTTTATCAAGTTTTTTCATTGTTTTTCTATCCCAAAGACGACATGTATCAGGACTAATTTCATCAGAAAGTAAAATTTGATTTTTTTTATTTTTTCCAAATTCTATTTTAAAATCTACCAATATAATATTTTTATCTAAAAAATATTTTTTCAGAATATTGTTAATATTTGATACAATTCGATTAACTTTATTTAATTCTTCATAAGAAATTAGATTTAAGAATACAGCATGATGGTGGTTTAACCATGGGTCTTTTAATCCATCATTCTTGTAAAATATTTCAATAATTGGATTATCTATAGTAATTCCTTCATTTATATCTAAACGTCTAGACATACTTCCAGCAACAATATTTCGAACTACAAATTCTAATGGTATCATATCCAATTTATAACACAATTGTTCTCTATTATTTATCTTACGAATAAAATGATTCCTTACTCCATAATCTTTAAGGAATTTAAATATTAATGTTGTTATTTCATTATTTAAAATTCCTTTATCTTGTAATAATTCTTTTTTTAATCCATTTAAAGAAGTTATACTATCTTTATAATGAATAATAATTTCATCTGGATTATCTGTAGAATAGATTTTTTTTGTTTTTCCTTCTAATAAATATTTTTTTTTAATCATACTGCTCATAATAATCAATATTTATCTATTTCAGTCACTAATTTTTCTTTTTGTTTCATTCGAAATTTTAATAATAATTTTTTTATTTCTTTATATTTTATAGCTAATATATGAACGGATAATAGAGCCGCATTGTATGCATTATTGATCCCTACTGTAGCAACAGGAACATCTTTAGGCATTTGAACAATGGAAAGTAGAGCGTCAATTCCACCTAATAATCCATTATTAGCATAAATAGGAACTCCTATAACGGGTATAATAGTTCTTGAAGCTATAATTCCAGGTAAATGAGCAGATAAACCAGCTCCTGCAATAATAAGTTCCATACCTTCTAAAGATTCTATTTTTTTTATTGTTTTTGATAATATATCTGGTAAACGATGTGCCGATATAATATAAGTTTTATTCTTTATATTAAATATATTTAGTATATTTTCAGATATTTTCATTGTTGGTTTATCCGATATACTTCCACAAAATATAGCTACTTTCATATAATTTTTTTTTATAAAAAATATTGCACAGCATTTCTAAAAATAGAATGCTCTTTAATATCAGGTATATTTTTTAATAATCCATTATTATAACGCTCCGGATGAGTCATTCTTCCATAAATTTTTCCATTATTACTTAATAATCCTTCTACTGATCCAATCGATCCATTGGGATTAAAAGGAAAATCCATAGTAGGATTTCCTTTTAAATCTACATATAAAGTGGCAATTTGATTTTTTTTTAATAAAATATTAATCATTTTTTCATTAGCATAAAACCTACCTTCACTATGAGATACAGGAATAGTATATACTTTATTTTTCATTCCTTTTAACCATGGAGATTGATCAGAAATAACTTTTATATGAACACATTGAGATATATGTTTCCCTATTTTATTATAGGTAAGTGTTGGAGATTTATGATTACGCAAATTGATTTTACCGTAAGGTAATAAACTAGATTTAATCAATGCCTGAAATCCATTACAGATACCTAAAATTAATCCATCATGATCAATAAAATATTCAATAGAATCTTTGATATAGGGATTATGTAATATAGACGTTATAAATTTTGCAGAACCATCTGGTTCATCTCCCGCACTAAATCCTCCACAAAGCATAAATATTTGTACAGATTTGATATATTTTACCATTTTAGATATGGATTGAATAAGATCTTTATCGCTTAAATTTCTCAATACAAAAGTTTTTACTATTGCTCCTTCTTTTTCAAAAGCATGAATTGATTCAAATTCACAATTTGTTCCAGGAAATATTGGAATAAATACATGTGGTCTTATTTTTTTAATTGATTTCCATTTTAATGGAATTTTTTTATGGAATTTTATACTTTTTCGTAGTATATTTTTTTTAGTATATTTTAGATCTCTATTATGTATAGAATATATAGGAGTTAAAGTTTTTATCCAATTTTCGATGGATTCATCTATATCAATAGAAATACCATTAAAATTTAAATTTTTAGATGAAACAACTTCTCCAATTAAAATGAAATCTTCTGAAAGTGAAGATGAAGATTCTATAATTAATGAACCTATATTTGTTTCAAGTAAATGATTATTATATTGAATCACAACACCTAAACGATTTCCAAAAGACATTTTTGCAATAGCAATGGAAATCCCACCATCTTTTATAGTTTTCACAGAAACTATTTTACCGGAACAAATCCCTTCATAAACTTGATCATATACCTTTTTCAGAGAATCGAAATCTGGCATTTCATTTTTTAGTGGTTTATGATGATATAAGTATATTCTATTTCCTATTTTTTTAAATTCAGGTGATATAATATTCCCACAGGAACCTATGCTAACTCCAAAAGCTATTAATGTTGGTGGAACGTGAATATTTTTATATGATCCAGACATGCTATCTTTTCCTCCAATAGAAGCTAATTCAAATGCCATTTGTGCATGATAAGCGCCTAATAAAGAAGCAAATGGTTTCCCCCAATTTTTGGATTTTTTTCCTAATTTTTGATAATATTCTTGAAAACTAAAATAAGTACTTTTATAATTGCCTCCCATAGAAACAATTTTAGAAACACACTCTACTATAGCATATGCCCCTCCATGAAGAGGACTCCAAGTAGATATATTTGGATGATAGCCCCAAGATGCTAAACTTACTGTGGTTGTTTCTCCATTTAAAACAGGAATTTTTTGTACACTTCCTTCCGATGGAGTCATTTGATACTTTCCTCCAAAAGGCATCAATATAGTTCCTCCACCTATAGTACTATCAAACATTTCTACTAAACTTTTTTGAGATGCAATATTTAATTTAGAAATATTTTTTAAGAAATTTGTTTTATTGAAAGTAATTTTTTGGGATTTTTTAAAAGGAGAAATAGAAGTTGGAGAACTTACCTGAACAACTTTTTTTTTATTAGATCCTCCTGTATTTAAAAAAGAACTTTTTAAGTTGAATATTTCTTTTTTTTTATGATAAAAAATTATACGTTCATTATCCGTAATCCTAGCTATAGGAATGGATAGAATATTTTCTTTATGAGATAAATTAATAAATTTTTTTACATCATAGGGATTTAAAACCACTACCATACGTTCTTGAGATTCTGAAAGTGCTATTTCTATAGGATCTAAAGATGTATTTTTTATTGGTATTTTATCTAAATAAAGGATCGAACTATTACTCAATTCCCCTATAGCTACTGAAGCTCCTCCTGCACCCAAATCATTGCATTTTTTAATCAAAGATATGGCTGATTTTTTTCGAAAAAATCTTTGTATTTGTCGTTCTATTATTGGATTTCCTTTTTGGACTTGAATATTGTAAGATGTATTTTTAAAATTATATTCATATTCCTTAGAAGACTCGGTTGCTCCTCCTATTCCATCTCTTCCTGTTAATCCACCAATTAACAAAATAATATCTCCATTTTTTGGATTTTTTTGTTTTACGTAATCTACTGGAACGGCTCCAATAACCATTCCAACTTCCATCCTTTTAGCTTTATAACCCTTATGATATATTTCATGTATATGAGTAGTAGCAACTCCAACTTGATTTCCATAAGAACTATAACCATTAGCCGCTTCACGGCAGATTTTTCTTTGCTCTATTTTACCATTCAATGTTTTTTTTTT
This sequence comes from Blattabacterium sp. (Cryptocercus punctulatus) str. Cpu, assembly GCF_000236405.1. Classification (NCBI taxonomy): domain Bacteria; kingdom Pseudomonadati; phylum Bacteroidota; class Flavobacteriia; order Flavobacteriales; family Blattabacteriaceae; genus Blattabacterium; species Blattabacterium sp. (Cryptocercus punctulatus) str. Cpu. The sequence goes on from NC_016621.1 coordinate 466,719, forward strand.
AGTTGGATCATCCGCTCCACTTAATCGAATAGATTGATAAACAAATGCTCTACCAGATAATGGATCTCGAATTGCACCACCTATACAAGTAGCAGCGCCTCCAAATGGATCAATTTCTGTAGGATGATTGTGGGTTTCGTTTTTAAATAAAAGATACCATTTTTCCTTTTTTTTTCCTATAATATCTACGTCAATTCTCATTATACAAGAATTACGTTCATTAGAAAATACATAGTTTTTCAATTTTCCTTTTTTAGAAAGAATTTGAGAAGGAAGATTAGATAAATCCATCAAATTTATAGGATCTTTTGATCTTCCTATTGAATCACGATCTTTTAAATATTTATTAAAAATATTATAATAGGTATCTTTCAATATTCCATCAAAAGTGATATCTACCAATGTAGTCAAAAAAGTGCTATGACGACAATGATCAGACCAATAAGCATCTAAAATCCGTAATTCTTCTTCTTTAGGATCACGCTTTTCTTCAAAAAAGTATTTTTGAATAAAGAGTAAATCCTTTATTCCTATAGAAAAATTCCATTTTTTATGAATTTTTTTTATTTCTTCAGGAGTAAAATTAATAAATCCTTCTAGAATTTTCATTTTTTTTTTCTCTACACATTTTATATTAGAAAAATCTGGAGGAAGCATTTCTTTAAGATTTTTTTCCTTACAAATATTTGGATTTATGCAATATTTTTTAATTTTAATAATATCATTCTTTTGATTATTCAATCCTATTAATTCAATTAATTTTCCGGTTTTTATAAAAACTGTAGATATAGGATCTATCACTTTTATACATTGCATAGCCGCTTCTGCACGTTGATCATATTTTCCTGGTAAATATTCTATAGAAAAATATGGATTTTTTAAATGTAATTTTTTATGATAAATATCTGTTACAGGATCCACAAAAATTTTATATAAGCTATCTATAAAAACTTCTTGTTTTATTTGAAATATATCGTATATATGATAAATAATCACTTTAGATAACGATATATCCATATCATTTAATTCTTGATATAAATTTCTAGAATAAAGATCGAAAAAATTTTTTTTTTGTATATAAATCCTTAAATTCATTAGAATAGATAGAATTAGAATATTTATGATATAAAAATAGAATTTTTCTAAATTTTAAGATTACTATTTGAATTTATCAAATGATGAAATCGATCCAAAATAGGATTTACTTTTTTATCAATAAATTCTAAAGATTGATCTGAAGAAAAACCTATAAAATTTTTAGGATCCAGCATTTTATTTAATTCTTTTTCATTAATCGGTATTTTTTCATCGTTTAAAATACGTTTTATAAAATCATTTTTTTTACCTTCTAATTTCATTTTAGAATGAGTTTTCATAGAATGAATTCGGATTCTTTCATGGATTTTTTGTCTATCTGCTCCATTTTTTACGCTTTGGATAATAATAGATTCAGTAATTAAAAATGGAAGTTCTTGATAGATATTTTTTTCTATCATTTTAGGATAAACCACAATATTTTCTAATATATTATTCCAAATCATTAAAATAGCATCTGTAGCTAAGAAAGATTGTGCAAGTACCAATCTTCTATTTGCGGAATCATCTAAAGTACGTTCTAACCATTGAGTGGCAGCTACCATAGCTGAACTATTTGATAGCGAAATCACATATTTAGCTAAAGAGGCCATACGTTCACTAAGTATTGGATTTCGTTTATATGCCATAGCACTGGATCCAATTTGTTCTTTATTAAATGGTTCTTCCATTTCTTTTAAATTTTGTAATAAACGTAAATCATTACTAAATTTATGAGAAGATTGAGAAATATTGGATAATAAATTTAATATTTGTGCATCAACTTTTCTATCATAAGTTTGACCCGTAACAGAAAAAATTTTTTGAAATCCAAATTTTTTGGATAATTTTTTTTCTAGATATTTTACTTTTTTTAAATTTCCATTAAATAATTCTTTAAAACTAGCAGCTGTTCCTACAGTTCCTTTTACTCCTCTGAAACATAGATTTTGTAATCTAAATTCCAATTCTTCTATATCCATTAGGATACTTTGTATCCACAAAGAAGAACGTTTCCCAACAGTAGTTAACTGAGCAGGTTGATAATGTGTAAATGCCAAAGTGGGAGTATTATGATATTCTAAGGTAAAATTTCTAAAACGAAAAAGAACATTAATTAATTTATTAAGGATAATTTCTAATCCATCACGTAGGAGAATAAGATCCGTATTGTCTCCTAAAAAAGCACTTGTAGCACCTAAATGAATAATTGGTTTAGCTATAGTCGCTTTTTCTCCAAATGCATATAAATGAGCTATTACATCATGATGAAATTTTTTTTCATAGAAAAAAACTCTATTCCAATCAATATCATTTAAATGTTTTTTTAAATCATTAATTTGTTCTTCCTTAATATTTAAACCTAATTTTTTTTGACATTCTGCTAAATATAGCCAAAGTTTTCTCCAGGTAGTAAATTTTTTTTCGGGAGAAAAATTATACAACATTTCTTTACTACTGTATCGTTCTACTAAAGGATTTTTATATTCTTTCACAAAAGAATCATTTTTATATAAATGGAAATATTTTTTTTAAGAAAAAATTTTCAAAAAGGAAGATTTATTTTTGATAATATTTTGATTTCTTTCAGATCCTACAGAAATTAATACAATATCTAAATTTAAATAACTTTCTATAAAGTTAATATATTTCTTGCAATTTTTAGGCAAATCATCATATTCATGTATATGAGAAATATCTTTTTTCCAACCAGGAAAATCTATATAAATAGCTTCTACTTTTTTTTCTTCCAATTCTATATTGGATGGAAAATATTGTATTTTTTTTCCATTACTTTGATATTTTACACATACTTTAATTAATTCTAATTCACTTAAAACATCCAATTTTGTAATGATTAAATAATTAATTCCATTAATCATACAGGAATATTTTAGAGATAAAAGGTCTAACCATCCACATCTTCTGGACCGTTTTGTAGTTGAACCATATTCATTCCCTTTTTTACGTATTATATCGCTCATTTTATTCCTAATCTCTGTAGGAAAAGGGCCATATCCTACACGGGTACAGTAAGCTTTTGCTATTCCTATAAAATTTTTCAAAAAATTAGGAGGGATCCCAGTTCCTGTACATACACCACCTGTAGAAGGTGAAGAAGGAGTTACATATGGATAGGTACCATAATTTATATCTAATAACATAGCTTGAGCCCCTTCAAATAAAATTTTCTTTTTTTTATGAAAAGCATAATGAATTTCATGTACAGAATCAATAATACGAGGAGAAAGAATCTTAGCATATTCGATATATTCTTCATATATTGATTTAAAATAAATAGGATCTTTTTTATATACTTTTGTAATAATCTTATTTTTATAATCTACGTTATCCTTTAATTTTTTATAAAATACTTTTAGATTCAAAAAATCTAATAACCGGATTCCTATACGGGATATTTTATCTTCATAAGTAGGACCAATTCCACAATGTGTAGTTCCAATAGATCTAGAACCTAAAGCTTCTTCTTTATATTCATCTAGTAAACGATGATAAGGCATAGTTAGATGTGCACGTTTTGCCAAAAAAACTCTAGAGGTATTGATTCCTATAGATTCTATTTCTTTAATTTCTTGAATCAAAGATTTAGGGTCAATAACCATTCCAGGTGCTATAATACATTTAACAGAAGGATTAACTACTCCAGATGGAATTAAATGAAGAATAAAATTACGATTATTAATATGAATAGAATGACCTGAATTATTTCCTCCTTGATAACGAATTACATAATCTGAATTTTTAGAAAGTAAATCTGTTATTTTACCTTTTCCCTCGTCACCCCATTGGAGACCAACAATAACATTTGAAGGCATGATTTTTTACAATTTTATACTTTTTCTACAAAGTTAGTTTTTTATAAATAGATAATAAAAAATTCTAAAATTTTTTATTATTGCAAATATTTCGTTTAAGATGTTGATAAGCTAATTTTGTGGCTATTCTACCTCTAGGTGTTCTTATTAAATATCCTTCTTGAATAAGAAAAGGTTCATAAACCTCTTCTATTGTATCTGAATTTTCATTCACAGATGTTGCTATAGTATTTATTCCAACAGGACCTCCTTTAAAGGAATCAATAATAGATGTAAGAATTCTATTATCCATTTCATCTAATCCATGTTTATCTACATTAAGGGATTTTAATCCTAAATTACATATGTTACTATCTATAATTCCATTACCTTTTATTTGAGCAAAATCACGAATTCTACGAAGTAAAGAGTTAGCTATACGTGGAGTTCCACGACTTCTAGTTGCTATTTCATAAGAAGATTCTTTGGTGATTGGAATGTTTAATATTTTTGCACTACGTTCTATAATTATTTTTAATAATTCTTTTTGATAATAAGTTAAACGTAAATTAATTCCAAATCTAGAACGCATAGGTGCTGTTAATAATCCAGATCTTGTTGTTGATCCTATTAAAGTAAAAGGAGATAAATCAATTTGTACTGATCTTGCATTAGATCCTGAATCTATTATAATATCAATTTTATAATTTTCCATAGCAGAATACAAATATTCTTCCACTATAGGAGATAGACGATGAATTTCGTCTATAAATAGAACATCGTTCAAATTTAAATGAATGAGGATACCCGCTAAATCTCCTGGTTTATCTAAAACGGATCCTGAAGTCACAGAGATATTAACGCCCAATTCATTAGCAACAATATGAGAAAGAGTCGTTTTTCCTAATCCTGGAGGACCATGAAAAAGAATATGATCTAAGGCTTCTTTTCTTTTTTTAGCAGCTTGAATAAAAATTGTTAAATTTTCTAAAATATCACATTGCCCAACAAATTCTTGAATTTTTTTTGGATTTAAAGTTTCTTCTAAAATAGGTGACACTATATATAATTTTTTTTTTCATAATAGAGTATCCAAAAAAATAAATAATAATATAAAATTCCAGGATCTCAAAATATTTAAAATTGGATAATCTGTTAAATCAAATTTTATAGGAACAATAGAAACGTATCCATTTTTTAATGCCCATTCATCCGTATCCGATTTTTTATCAAAATTAATAAAATCTCCAATTAGCCAATAATAAGTTCTTCCTTTTGGATTATAACGTTTATCAAAACTTTCTTTCCATTTAGATTCTGCCTGCCTGCATATTTTCATTCCTTTTATTTTTTTTTTTGGAATATTGACATTAAGACTAATACCCCCTTTTGGTATAGGATTATAAAGAATTTTTTTTACAATTTTACATACATATTTTTTAGCTGGTTCAAAATCTGCATTCCAATCAAAATCCAAAAGAGAAAAACCAACAGAAGGTATTCCCTCAATTCCAGCTTCTATTACTGCAGAAATTGTTCCAGAATACATAATATTTATGGAAGAATTAGATCCATGATTAATTCCAGAAACACAAATATCAGGTTTTCTTGGAAGTATATTACTAATAGCTAATTTTACACAATCAACAGGAGTTCCTGAACATTCCCATTCTTTTTGACATCCATTGTCTATTTGGACAGAATCACAATATAAAATAGTATCCATCGTTATAGCATGTCCTATTCCAGATTGAGGCTTATTTGGAGCAACAACATAAACTTCTCCTAAAGAATTCATAACATTAACAAGAGCTCTAATACCTGGAGCTATAATTCCATCATCGTTTGTTACTAAAATAATTGGTTTATTTTTCATTTTTTCATACAAGGATATAAATATTTGTAATTTTATTATTTATTAATCAGTATCAGAATGATTGTAGATTTTAAATTTAAAAATATAATAATTGGTTTTATTTTTCATTTTTTCATACAAGGATATAAATATTTGTAATTTTATTATTTATTAATCAGTATCAAAATGATTGTAGATTTTAAATTTAAAAATATAATAATTGGTTTTATTTTTACTTTTTTATTAAGTTTTTGTTCTCCAAAAGGAGAAGTAGAAAATCATAGTATTATACTAAAAAAAATATACAAAATACTTTATTTTTTACATCCTATTCCTATTAAAATTAATAATGATTTTTCCAAAAAAGTATATAAAAAATATTTTGAAAATTTAGATTTTCAAAAACGTTTTTTTCTTAAAAAAGATCTAGAATATATCTCTTACTATAGAGAAAAAATAGATGATTATTGGATAAATGGGGACCCCATATTTTTTAATATTACGATAAATCGTTTTTATCAAAGAATAAAAGAAGTGGAAAATTTTTGTTTTAAAATTTTAAAAAAACCTTTTGATTTTAATAAAAAAGAAATATTTGTTCCTGGAGAATATAAATATTTTTATCCTAAAAATAAAGAAGAATGGATAGAAGAATGGAGAAAATATTTAAAATATTTAACTCTTATGGAAATAGTAACTTCAATAAATACAAAAAAAAATTTTTTTAAAAATTACAAAAAAAATATTTGGAATAATCTATTTATTAATAAAGAAAAAAAATCGAGAAAAAAAGTGGAAGAGGATCTACGGGAATATTTCAGAAAATTAAAAATGAAAAAAAAAATAGACTGGTTTTCTATGTACGTAAATACTATTATATCTCATTATGATCCTCATACTATTTATTTTTCTACTAAAGAAAAGGAAAATTTTGATTTGAATATATCTGGTAAAACAGAAGGAATTGGCATTGAATTGAAAGATTATAAAGGTTATGCAACGGTTGTAAAACTTATAGTTGGTGGACCTGCATGGAAAAGTAAAAAGATAGATATAGGAGATAAAATTATTCGAGTAGCAAAAAATCCAAATTCAGAATCTCAAAATATTATAGGAATGTTATTAGAAAATTCCGTTCGTCTTATAAGAGGGAAAAAAGGAAGTAAAGTAAAATTAACAATTCAAAAAAAAAATGGTTCTATAGAAGAAGTTATCATTATTAGGGATATAATTGAAAAAGAAGAAATTTTCGCAAAAAGTGTCATATTATTGGATAATAATAATAAAAATAAATATGGTTTAATTCATTTGCCAGAATTTTATTTTAATCCTGAAAATAAAAATGGAAGAAATGCAGCTAAAGATATGAAAAACATTATTCAAAAATTAAAAAAAGAAAAAATTAAAGGTCTTCTTATTGATATAAGAAATAATGGAGGAGGATCTTTAGAGACTGTTGTTAAAATTTCAGGGTTTTTCTTAGGAAAAGTTCCAATAGTACAAGTAAAACTATCTTCTGGAAAAAAGAAAATTATCAAAAATAAGGAGGATAATATCCTTTGGAAAGGACCTCTCGTTATTCTTGTAAACGAATTATCTGCTTCTGCATCAGAAATACTAGCGGCTTGTATAGTAGATTATAAAAGAGGGATCATAGTTGGTAGTGATCAAACATACGGTAAAGGTACGGTTCAAACATTTTATCCATTAAAGTCATTTTTATTTTCTAATAATGAATTGGGTACTTTAAAATTTACCATGAATAAATTTTATCGTGTAAATGGAAGTTCTACTCAATTAAAAGGCGTAAATTCAGATATAGTAATCCCAAATAATAATGTTTCTTTTTCCATAAAAAAAATGGAAAAAGACAAACCTAACTCCATGATATGGGATCGTATTGATTCTATTCCTTATATACCTTGGAAAGGTAAAGTAGATTTGGAAAAAATAAAGTTAAAAAGCCTAAATCGTTTGAAAAAACATCAGGATATAAATACTATATATAAAAATATACAATTATTCGAAAAAAAATTTATAAAAAAAAGAAATTTTTCTTTAAATTGGAAAGAATTTTATTATGATAATTTAAAAATAAAAAAAAGAAACGAAAACTTTCAAAAATTAAAAGATTACTTAAATATATATGGATTGAAAGCATATCCTCCATCTTACAAAATTATTTCAAAATATAAATTGAAAAAAAAAGAGTGGGAAAATAATTTATTGAAAGATTTTCAGATAGCAGAATGTGTAAATATTTTACGAGATTTTAATGAAAATTAAAAAAAAAATCATTTATATCCTTTACATATAGGTTTTTTATAGAAATTCAACTACCGGTTTTTTATCAATTTTTTCTACATCAGCAATTTCATCCTTCTCTTTGAGATAGATTAATCTTACTCCTTGTGTAGACCTACCCATAACTCGGATATCCGATATTGGAATACGGATGATGATTCCAGACTTTTTAATAATCATTAAATCATCTTGTTCCTTTACATGTTTTATAGAAATTAAACTACCTGTTTTTTTAGTAATATTTATGGTTTTTATACCTTTTCCTCCACGATTAGTAATTCGATAATCTTTTAAATTTGATCTTTTTCCAAATCCTTTATCCGAAACTACCAAAACATTTCCTTTTTCTTCTTCTTCTACGCATATCATTCCAATTACAATATCATATTTTTTTAAATTAATCCCTATTACTCCAGAAGAAGTTCTTCCAGTTTTACGAACATTATTCTCTGAAAAACGAATAATTCTTCCACTTTTTACAGCAATAAACACATGACTTTTACCCTTAGTTAGGATTGCTTCTAATAAGGAATCTCCCTCTCGAATGATAATTGCCTTAATTCCATCTTTTCTAGGACGTGAATAGTTCTCTAAAGAAGTTTTTTTAATAATTCCTTTTTTAGTTACCATCATAACATAATGATTTTGAACATATTTTTTATCTGTAAGATTTCCAGTTAATATATAGGCATTTACTTTATCATCTTTTTGTATATGAATCATATTTTGTATAGCTCTTCCTTTAGAAATTTTTGATCCTTCTGGTATTTCATAGACTCTTAACCAAAAACATTTTCCTTTTTCTGTAAAAAAAAGTAGATATTGATGATTAGTAGCTATGAGAAGATGATTTAAAAAATCCGATTCTCTAGCACTAGCCCCTCTATTACCTACCCCTCCTCTTCCTTGACATTTGTATTCTGATAAAGAAGTTCTTTTTATATATCCAGCATGAGAGATAGTCAGTACTACCTGTTCGTCATCAATAAGATCTTCTATGTGTACTTCATTTCCTAAATAATCGATTTTTGTACGACGTCCATCTTGATATTTTTCTTTAATATCTAAAAGTTCTTTTTTAATAATTTTCATTCTGATAGAATGTTTTAATAAAACATTTTCCAAATTTTCTATATTTTTGACTAATTTTTCATATTCTCTTTTAATTTTATTAATTTCTAAAGAAGTAAGACTTTGCAAGCGAAGATCTAAAATAGATTTAGATTGATTTTTAGATAGTCTAAATTTTTTAATAAGTCTATCACAAGCTTCATTATGATCTTTAGATTTTTTGATTAATTCAATCATTTGATCTAAATGATCTAATATTTTTAAAAATCCCATCAAAGTATGAACTCTATCTTTATATTTTTTTAATTCGTATTGAGTACGACGAATAATAACATCCTGACGATGATCTACAAAATGTTGGATCAGATCTTTAATATTTAGTTTAACTGGTTTTCCATGAACTAATGCAATATTATTAACATTAAAGTAAGTTTGTAAAGAAGTATATTTGAATAAATTATTCAATAATACATTAGAATTTGTATTTTGTTTAAGCATATATACTATGCGTAATCCATTTCTATCAGATTCATCACGAATTTGATAGATACCATCCATCTTTCCTACTTTTATTAACTCTACAGTTCTATTAATCATTTCTGATTTATTTACTTGATAAGGAATTTCATCTACAATGATACATTGTCTACCCTTAATTTCTTCAAAATGAACTTTTGCGCGTAATACAATACGGCCTTTTCCAGTATGAAAGGCTTTCTTTACTCCATCGTATCCATAAATAATTCCTCCTGTAGGAAAATCTGGTGCTTTAATATATTCTATTATTTGTTCTATAGATATATTATTATCATCAATATAAGCGCAAATTGCTTTAATAGTTTCTTTTAAATTATGAGGTGGAATATTGGTAGCCATTCCTACGGCAATTCCAGAAGATCCATTAATTAAAAGATTGGGAATTCGGGTAGGTAATACCGTAGGTTCTTCTAGAGAATCATCAAAATTAAGTTTCATATCCACCGTATTTTTTTTTATATCCGATAACATTTCTTCAGATATTTTTTTCATTCTAACTTCCGTATAACGCATTGCTGCAGGTGGATCCGCATCTAATGATCCGAAATTTCCTTGTCCATCTATTAAAGGATAACGAAGTATCCATTTTTGAGACATCCGAACCATAGTATCATAAACAGAAATATCTCCATGTGGATGGTATTTTCCTAGTACTTCTCCAACAATACGAGCCGATTTTTTATAAGTATTTTTAGAAAAAATTCCTAATTGGAACATTCCATATAGAACTCTCCTATGTACAGGTTTTAATCCATCTCTTGCATCAGGAAGTGCTCTGGATACAATAACAGACATAGAATAGTCTATGTAAGAAGATTTCATTTCGTCTTCAATATTAATAGGAATTAATTTTTCTCCCATTTTTTTATATAGTTAGTTGTATTATTTAGTTATTATAAGTATTATATTATAAAGTAAGTAAGTAAAGGAATATCGATACTTAATATATAAAAAATATTAATCAATTAATAAAAAAAATAAATGTTTATTTTTTTTGTAAAAAACTTTCTTTGATTAAAGAATAAGGAACTTGACAGTTATAAGAACAAATTCCGATTTTTTTTAATAAAGAAAATTGAATTTTATTTTTATCATTTTTTTTATCATGTTCCATAATAAAAAAAATTTGATCAAATTCTGAATTATATATTTTTTTAATTGGATACAATCTAGAAAGATTCGATTTTATTTCTTGATAATCAGTTATAGATAATCCATTTATTTTGTAAGAAATCCAAGATTCATATATCATTCCCATAGCGATTGCTATACCATGTAAAAGTGTTTCTTTTTTAGAATTTAGAAAATAACTCTCTAAAGCATGACCTATAGTATGTCCAAAATTAAGAATTTTCCTTAATCCTTTTTCTTTAGGATCTTTTTCTACAATTTTATTTTTTATCAATATAGATTGATAGATTAAATTTTTCCATTGATTTTTATCCTTATTCATTTGGTATTTTTTCATATCAATCCAAAAACTTTCATCTGCTATTAACCCATGTTTAAACATCTCTGCCATACCTGAAATAAATTCTTTTTCAGGAAGAGTTTTTAAAAAAAAAGGATCAATGATTAAAAATTCTGGACAATAGAAAGAACCTATTTCATTTTTAATAGATTCTAAATTAATTCCAGTTTTATATCCTATAGATGCATCTACCATACCTAATAACGTTGTAGGAATATTAATAAATCGAACTCCTCTTTTAAACACAGAGGCAACAAATCCACCAATATCTGTAATAACTCCCCCTCCTAAATTAATAATTAAACTATTTCTATTTGCCTTCAAATTTTCCAAATATTTCCATATTTGAATACATGTATAAATATTTTTTTCTTTTTCTCCTGGTTTAATTTTAATAATGTTAGATTTTTCTAAAAAATTTATATGATGGAAAAGTATTGGAAGACAATGAATATAGGTACAATAATCTACTAGAATAAATGTATTTTTTATGGTATTAATATGATTAAGTAGATAATTTTCTAATTTTTTATAAGCTTCTTCATTAAAGAATATAATTTTTTTATTATCACAAAACATAAAAATAAAATCGTTTTTTTATACTTGATTAAACAAAATTAACCAATTTATTAAAAAATCGGAATAAAGATTATTATAATCAAGATCAATACATAAAGTTTTTTAATCAATAAAGTAAAATATTTGGTATAACCAATAAGTTATAAAGATAAAAAAAACGATTATGAAAAATATATTTGGACCCCATCCTAAAATATTAATAAATTTGAATAAAAATTCCATAAAAAAATATAATGTTTTTAATTAAAAATAAATATTTAAACTTTTATTTTTAAAAAAAATGGAAATATTTTATTTTTCTTTAAAGTTAATAAGAATATCATATTCAACATAATAAAATGTCAGATATTTGGGATTTCTTTCAACATTTGTTCAATCCTAGATGGATTTTTTTCTATTTTGGAAATACAGCTTTATTTATTCTTTTAGCCATTGTTTTTGCAGAAACAGGGTTTTTTATCGGTTTTTTTTTACCAGGAGATTCCTTATTATTCACTGCTGGAATATTCGGAGAAAATTTATGCAAAAATTTTTATCATGTTCCATTTTTCGTAATTATTTTAATTGTTGCATGTGTAGCTATACTTGGTAATATCCAAGGATATTGGCTGGGATATAAATCTGGAAATTTTTTGTATAAAAAGAAAGATTCCTTTTTTTTTAAGAAAAAACATCTTATTATAGCAAAATTATTTTATAATAAATATAAAACAACGGCACTTATCATGAGTCGTTTTCTTCCAATACTTCGTACTTTTGCCCCCATTGTAGCTGGTGCAATACGTATTAACTTTAAAAAATTTATGATTTATAATATTATTGGAGCTCTTGCTTGGACTTTTTCGATAATGTTAGCTGGACATTACCTAGACAAAAGGTTCCCAGAATTAAAAAATCATCTGGAATGGATTATTTTGTTGATTGTTCTAATGACTACATTCCCAATATTACTTAAATTAAAAATAAGAAAAAAGAAAAAACTCCTTATATAATTTACCTAAATTTTATGAATTCTTTTCAAGAAAAAAAATTTTTTTAGAATATGACTACATTGATTTTTCATAATTCCAGATAAAAATTTTGTTTTTGGATGCAATTTTATCCCTGTATATAAAAATCCTATTTTATAATTTTGTGCTCCACAAACTACTCTCCCAATTTGAGATAAAAATAAGGCACCTGCACACATAATACAGGGTTCAATAGTTACATATAAAGTGCATTCTCGTATATATTTTTTACCTAAAAAATTAGAAGCTAAGTGAATCCCTAACATTTCTGCATGTGCAGTGATATCACCTAAAGTTTCGGTTAAATTATGAGCTCTAGCTATGACTATATTTTTATAGGTAATTGCAACTCCTATAGGAACTTCCTTTTCGTGAAAAGCGATCAAAGCCTCTTCAAGAGCTATTTTCATAAAATAAAAATCTTTTATTATCATTAGAATAAAAACTTTATTTTTTTATATTATTTTTGTTTTCTTCTTGAGATTCTTTTTTATTACTGATAGGATCCGTTTTTTTTTCTTCAGTAGAAGTAGTAGTAGTAATACGAGAGTGTTTTACTCTAGCTATAAGAGTATTTGTAGGATGTAAAATGGTATATTCTTTTGTATATATATCTTTCACTGTAATTTTTTCTCCTATATCTAAATTACTAATATCCAATTTTATATATTCTGGAAAAAAAGAAGGAATAGCTTTTATTTTTAATTTTCTAATCGGAGAATAATATTCTCCTCCTTTAGAAACACCAATAGGTCTTCCAAAAGTTTTTACAGGAATTTCTAATATAATAGATTTTTTTTGATCAATTTTACAAAAATCAGCATGCAATATTTTTTCACTAATAGGATCGAATTGAATTTCTTTTTGAACTGCATTTATATTATTTTCTCCTTCTATTTGAATGTTTACCCAATGTATTTTTGATGTATATATTAAATTTTTGAAACTTTCTAATGAAGTAGAAAATGGAATGTTAATATTCTTTCCATATAAAATACAAGGAACTTCTCCGGAAGATCGAATGGATTCAATAGATTTTTTTCCTATATTTCGTTTTTTTCCGTATATATTTATATATTGCATATTAAATTAAATTATAAATTTTTTACTTATAGATTCGTCATTATGTACAGATTTCATGACTTCTGCAAAAAGTGGAGCACAGGATAATATTTTTATTTTATATAGTTTATTTTTTATTATTTTTAAAGGGATAGAATCAGTAATTACCAATTCTTCAATAGATGAATTCCTTATTTTTTCATATGAATTTCCTGATAAAACTGGATGAGTTGCTATAGCACGTACACTTTTAGCTCCTTTTTTTTTGATTAAATTTGCTGCTTCTGTTAAAGTTCCAGCTGTATCTACCATATCATCTATGAGTATGATATTTTTTTCTTTCACATTTCCAATAAGATTCATAAATTCTATTTCATTTGCTTTTTTTCTTTCTTTATAACAAATAACTACATCTGTTCCTAAATAACCAGCATAACTCCTAGCTCTTTTTGCACCTCCCATATCTGGAGAAGCAATGGTAATTTGGTCCATATTTAATTTTTTAATATAATCAATAAATATTCTAGATGCATATAAATGATCAACAGGAATATCAAAAAATCCCTGAATTTGATCTGCATGAAGATCCATAGTCATAACTCTAGTAGCTCCTGAGGCAACCATTAAATTAGCTAAAAGTTTTGCTGCAATAGGAGTTCTTGGTTGATCTTTATGATCTTGTCTTGCCCATCCAAAATAGGGGACAACAAGTGTTATATTATGAGCAGATGCCCTACGTGCTGCATCACACATTAAAAGTAATTCCATCAAATTATCTACTGGAGGGTAAGTAGATCCAATCAAAAAAACTCTTGATCCACGAACAGATTGTTCAAAACATGGGGTATATTCTCTATCACTAAATTCCAAAAAACGAATTTTTCCAAGTAAATTACCATAATAATAGGCTATTTTTTCTGATAATTTTAATCCACTTCTTGTAGAAAAGAAGAGTACCTTTTGATTCATAATTATATTTTTTTATGCAAAAATACTTTTTAAAGATGAAACAATATTTAAATTTATTAAGAAACGTATTAAAAAATGGAATAAATAAAATGGATCGTACTGGTATAGGGACGAAAAGTATATTTGGATATCAGATGAAATTTGATTTGAAAAAAGGATTTCCTCTTTTAACTACCAAAAAATTAAATATACGGTCTATTATCTATGAATTATTATGGTTTTTGAAAGGAGATACAAATATAAAGTATTTAAAAAAAAATAAAGTATCTATTTGGAATGAATGGGCTGATAAAAATGGAGATCTAGGTCCAATATATGGATTACAATGGCGGAAATGGCCTACTTATGATGGTCGTTATATTGATCAGATAGTAAATCTTATAGAAGAAATAAAATTTAATCCTAATTCAAGACGTTTAATAGTTTCTTCTTGGAATGTAGGAATGATTCAAAATATGGCATTACCTCCCTGTCATTTACTTTTTCAATTTTATGTTTATGAAAAAAAATTATCGTTGCAATTATATCAAAGAAGTGCAGATATTTTTCTTGGATTACCTTTTAATATAGCTTCTTATGCTTTATTTCTTACTATGATAGCTAAAACGCTCAATTTTAGAGAAAAAGAATTAATTCACACTATAGGAGATGCTCATGTATATAATAATCATATAAAACAAATTCAACTTCAAATACGTCGGACCCCAAAACCATTGCCAAAAATTATTTTAAATTCTTCTGTAAAAAATATTTTTCAATTTAATTTCGAAGACTTTGAATTAAAAAATTACAATCCTTATCCTCATATAAAAGGGGACGTAGCTATTTGATCAGTTTTTTAGTAACTAATTTTGAAAATAATCGTAATTATTAGATAGGGATATAGTTATTATTTTTTATATGAAATTTTCATTAGTTTTCTATAAATGAATAGATATTCATTTTAATAACACTTTTATTAATAAAATTGGATTTACATTTAGATAAATTGATTCCATGGTAATTATAAAAATATATTTTTTTAATATTTGATAATCCAATTATTATTATTTGAAGTTTTAATTTTTCAAGAAAATAATTTTTATGTTTATCAATTTTTTCAAGTAATTTATTTTCTACTTTTCTAACTATAAAGGTTTCATGCAAGGTATTCAAAGCTTTTTTAAAATCTTTTTTTTGAATTATGGCTGATATATTTTTTTCCGTAGAACCTTGTGATATCGCTCTTACATGAATTCTATTTTTTCCTAAAGAAGAAAATATTTTTCCACTGGTTACATGAATATTTTTTATAGTATCTCCTACTAGAGCAATGATACAAAAATCATATTCTATTTTTAATGGATCGATATATTTTTGATATATTTCTTTAGAAAATTCCCTATTTATTACCCTTTTTGCTTTAAGGATATCCATTTCATGGATACCTGTAGTAATGAAATGTTCTGAAGAATTTTTGATTATGAAAATTACATTTATTTTTTCACGTGATAAAACTTCAAATAAACGTTTGGAATAACTTGATATACCTATCATTCCACTAACTTTAAGAGTAAATAAAACTAAATTATGAATGCCAGAAATACCAGTAACTAGTTGACGTATTTTTTTTTTTTTACTAATATGAATTAAAGTTCCTGGATCTATTGGATAAAAGGTATTTTTAATTTGTATAGGAATATTTTTTTTCATAGCTGGTTGTATCGTTGGAGGATAAATGACTTTTGCTCCAAAATGCGATAATTCCATTGCCTCTTCATAAGAAATTTCTTTTATAGGAAATGCTTGATGAACCATTTTTGGATTCGCTGTCATCATTCCACTTACATCAGTCCATATTTCAAGTAAACTCGCAGATATTGCAGAAGCTAAAATAGCTGCAGTATAATCAGATCCTCCTCTTCCAAGAGTAGTTGTTTGGTTTTTTAAATTTGATCCTATGAAACCTGGTAAAACCACATATTCTGATTTTTCTTTACGAAAAAATTGAAGAATATGGTGATTACTTGTAATAAAATCTACTTTTGCACATCCAAATTTGGAGTCTGTAATAATTAACTCCCTACTATCTTTGAAAATTGCATTTAATCCGTATTTTTTTAGTTTTTTTGCAATAATAAAAGAAGAAAAAAGTTCACCAAAACTCATAATTTCATCTAAAGTACGTTTGGAAAGTTCTTTTACTTTAAAAATACCGTGACATAAACTTTCTAAATTATTGATATTTTTTTTTATCCAACTAATTAAATGACTTTGATAGTAGATAGGAAATAACTCTCTGATAATATTAAAATGCCGAATTTCTATTTTTTCTATAATATTTTTATAAACATTATTTCTTTCAGAAGCTAATTTACTACATTGTATTAATTGATCGGTGATATTTCCTAATGCAGATACCACGATAGCATATTTTCCTTTTGGTTTTTTTTCTAATAAAGAACAAATACGTTTTATGGAATCAGAATGAGCGACGGAACTTCCCCCAAATTTTAAAACTTGCATTTTTTTAATGAATTAGTTAATAATTTTACCTTTTAAATATTAAAGGTGATGAAAAAAAATAATGATAAAAAAGTAGGAGTAATTTTTTTTAAAATCCATTTTATTCATTTAGAATTCCTATTTATTTATTAAACTTTTTTTTCAATAAAAATATTTCATAAAATTAGTAAATATAAAATTCTAAAATACCTAAAAATATAAACATTTTTTGGAATCATATTTGTTATATTGTTAATAAAAATCGTGTAATTTTTATATTATTATTCTATTTTTTGATAAAAAAAAATGAGAAATAAATATATTACTTTAAATTTGTAAAATTAGAATGTTCGTTTTTTATAAATATGAATCAAAATATAAAAAAAGTATGCACTTAACTTTTTATGAAAAGGAAAAAATTATTCTACATATGGCTGGAGAATTAGCAAAAAAACGTTTAAAAAGAGGATTAAAATTGAATTATCCTGAATCTGTAGCTTTTATCACTCATTATGTTATGGAAGGTGCACGTGATGGAAAAACAGTGAAAGAACTTATCTATGAAGCTGGAAATATTCTTCACGATGGTCAAGTGATGGATGGAGTATATGAATTACTTCATAATATTCAAATAGAAGCTACTTTTCCTGATGGAACAAAATTAGTAACTATACACAATCCTATTAAAAAAATACTGAAAAAAAAATCAAATTTCATTCCAGGACAATATAAACTTCTTCAAGAGGATATTTCTTTATTACCTGGTAGATCTCGTATAAAAAGAATAGTTTCTAATATGGGAGATCGTCCTATACAAATAGGATCTCATTTTCATTTTTATGAAACCAATATTTATCTTCATTTTGATAGAAATGGAACTAAAGGATATAGACTCGATATACCTTCTGGTAGGTCTATCCGTTTTGAACCAGGAGAAACAAAAGAAATTTTTTTGGTAAAAATAGGAGGTCTCAAAAAAATTTATGGTTTTTCTGGAAAAGAAAATACGAAAATATGAAAAAAATAGATAGAGAATCTTATGCCAATATGTATGGACCTACAAAAGGAGATAAAATTCGTTTAGGAGATACGTCTTTATGGATTGAAATTGAAAAAGATTATACCATTTATGGAGATGAATGTATTTTTGGAGCAGGAAAAGTTATCCGAGATGGAATGGGACAACATCCATTAGTAACGAACAATGAAGGAGTTTTAGATTTAGTATTAACTAATGCCGTGATTATTGATTATTGGGGGATTGTAAAAGCAGATATTGGAATAAAAAATGGAGTGATTGTTGGGATTGGAAAAGCAGGAAATCCATATTTTATGGATGGAGTAACTCCAAATATGTATATTGGAGTGGGGACTGAAATAATCTCTTCAGAAAAGATGATTGTGACAGCTGGAAGTGTAGATAGTCATGTTCATTTTATATGTCCACAATTATTTGAAGTAGCATTAGAAAATGGAACAACAACTATTGTTGGTGGAGGATCCGGTCCTACTACAGGAACTATAGCAACTAATTGTACTTCTGGAGTATGGAATATTCAACGAATGTTAAAAAGTACCGATCACATTCCGATAAACTTTGTTTTTCTTGCGAGTGGTAGCAGTTCTAATCCTGAAGCTTTAATTGAACAAATAAAGGCTGGTGCAGGTGGATTAAAAATTCATGAAGATTGGGGAAGTACTCCATATGTTATAGATCAGTGTTTAGAAGTATCGGAAAAATTAGATGTACAAGTTAATATTCATACAGATTCCTTAAACGAATCAGGTTATGTAGAGGATACCTTAAAAATATTTAAAAATAGAACCATTCATACTTATCATACAGAAGGTGCAGGTGGAGGACATTCTCCGGATTTATTGAAAGTTATATCTTATTTGAATGTTTTACCATCATCTACAAGTCCAACTATGCCTTATACTTATAACACTGTTGATGAGCATTTAGATATGTTAATGATATGTCATCATTTAGATTCTAATCTTCCAGAAGATATTGCTTTTGCAAAATCACGTATTAGATCTGAAACGATTAGTGCAGAGGGGGTATTACATGACATAGGAGCTATTAGTATGATCAATTCTGATTCTCAAGCTATGGGAAGAATTGGAGAGATAATAAAACGTACTTGGCAAACGGCTGATAAAATGAAAAAACAGAGAGGATCTTTAAATAAAGATTCTCATAAAAATGATAATTTTAGAGTAAAAAGATATATATCTAAATATACCATAAATCCTGCTATTACTCATGGAATTTCAGAATATGTTGGGTCAATTCATCTTGGAAAAATGGCAGATTTAGTTTTATGGAAACCGTCTTTTTTTGGAGTCAAACCGGAATTAGTAATCAAAAGTGGAATGATTGTCTACGCCAGCATGGGAGATCCTAATGCTACTATTCCTACTCCTCAACCATTTATGTATCGTAAAATGTTTGGTTTTTTTGAACCAAAATTGAGTAGTATTTTTATTTCTATCCATGCGATAAACGATGGATTTATAGAAAAAAATGAAATAAAAAAGCAACTTAAAATAGTAAAAGGATGTCGGATTTTATCTAAAAAAGATATGATATTAAATGGAGTGACTCCAGATATAAAAATAGATCCAAAAACCTATAGCGTTTATATAGATGGAGAAAAAATAAGATCCCATCCATCGGATATTTTACCTCTTTCTCAAAGATATTTTTTATTCTAAATTTTATGAATAGATAAAAAAAATACCCAGAGCGGGATTCGAACCCGCATGATTTCAAATCACTGGATTTTGAGTCTAGCGCGTCTACCTATTCCGCCATCTGGATTCTTTAGATATCTTCTATTATTTATTAAAAAAAAATAGTATTAAACTATTTTTTTTTCTATTTTTTTATGTATATCTATATGATATAAAAAATTAACATAATATCAAAATATAGCGTATAAATGATCTTTAATAAATAAGTTTATGTATTATAATTTTTGATTTTTTTAAAAAATTTAATCCATCATTTTTTTCGGAATATTTATGTAAATATACCACTCTTTTAATTTTAGATTGATGAATCAATTTACTACATTCTTTGCATGGAGAATGTGTAATATATAAATACGAATCTTTACAAGATTTTGAAGAAAAAGCCATTTTTAATATAGCATTTGCTTCTGCATGTAAAACATACCATTTAGTATTTCCATTTTGATCTTCACATATATTATCAAATCCACTTGGAGTTCCATTATATCCATAGGATATAATCCGATGATTTTTTACTATAATAGCTCCTACTTTTTTATTTTTACAATAAGATAATTTAGAATATTTTATGGCTTTATTCATATAAATTATATCCTTTTTTTTATAAATTTCACAATTCATTATAAAATATTTTATGGAAAAAAAACATGGATTACGTAATATAGAAATTAAAAATTTAATCAAGATTTATAAAAAAAAAAAGGAGAATAAAATGTTCCTTGTTGAAGGAGTCAAAGAATTTGAAATGGCTATAATAGGAAATTATAGACCAATAGGAATATTTATATGTAAAAATATATTTTATCAAAATAATATGATAAAATCCTTTCATAATATTGTATTTATTATTAATATAAAAACTTTTCAAAAATTAGCATGTAGAAAAAATTCAGGTGGAATAATTGCCTTATTTAAGGAAAAAAAATTTTTTAGTTTAGAAAGTATAAAAGTTCCTAAAAATCCTTTTATTCTTATATTGGATGGAATAGAAAAACCCGGAAACTTGGGATCTATATTCAGGACTGCTGATGCAGCAGGAGTACATTTTATTATATTATGTAATACGAAAACATATATTTTTAATCCTAATGTCATTAGATGTAGTGTAGGATGTGTTTTTACAAAAAGAATTTTTATAGAAAAAATAAAATCAATTATTTCTTGGTTACAAGAAAAAAACATAGAAATTGTAGTAACAGGATTCCATAATAAAAAATCTAAAAAATTATATCAAACTAAATTTTCTTCACATTTAGCTATTGTTTTAGGTTCCGAAAGCAAAGGAGTATCCAATATATGGTTTAATATATCCGATCAAATAATAACGATTCCTATGTTTGGATCTATCGATTCTATGAATGTAAGTAATGCAACATCTGTAATTATCTATGAAATAATTAGACAAAGAAATACATATAAGTTTTCTAAATAGTTTTTTTTAAATTTTCTTTTTCATATACATGATCTATTTTCAATTTTTTACTTTTGGATGCTTCTACAGATAATCGATCGCAATAATCATTAATATAATGAAGATAATGACCTTTAACCCATTGAAAAATAATAAAATGTTTATGAAATAAATTTAAAAATCGTATCCATAAATCCACATTTTTTTTTTTTTTAAAGTTATTTTTTTTCCATTTAAAAATCCAATTTTTTTGAATAGAATTTATTATATATTTAGAATCAGTAAAAATAATAATATTTTGTTTTTTTTTCGTAATTTTTTCTAGACCAACTATTATAGCTAATAGCTCCATCCTATTATTGGTTGTATAACGAAATCCTTCGGAAATAATTTTCCAATATGACGTTCCGGCAATTTCTATAAAAATTGCATATCCTCCTGGACCAGGATTCCCTTTAGAAGATCCGTCAGTGTAAATATGAATTTTTTTATTCACTAAAATATCTGTTTATTTTTTTCACGTTCAAATTTTTTTAATTGAAATTGGATTAAATTAAAACATTTTTCTTTTAGAAAGTTTTTGTCTTTTAAGGATAAGTTTTTTGTTAAAATAGAATGGTGTTGTTTGATACGTATTTTTCCAGGTCCTCCTTTTATAGGAGATTTAGGAAACTTTTTTTTTATATCAGCTATAGTAAATGGAATAATCGATATTTTTTTTATTATGGCTATATAAAAAGCTCCATTTTTAAAATGATCTAAAAAAATAGAGGGATTAGGAATTCCACCTTCTGGAAAGATACAAATACTTTTTCCAGAATCAATTTTTTTTTGTATTTGTTTAAATACTTGCATACAACTAGACAAATTTTTTCTATTTATTAATATATTACTTCTTTTATAAACAAATCCGAAAAAAGGAAGTTTAGCTAATTCCTTTTTTCCTACAAAAACTAAAGGATGATTTCTCATCAAAGAATAAATTAACATAATATCCATGATAGAACTGTGATTGCTAATAATCATATATTGTTTTTTTTTATCTAAAATTTCTTTATTTTTTTCTAATACATACCAAAAACCCATAAGAAAAAGATTACTTCTAGCCCAAATTTGGTAAAACCAATATGCGATATAATAATATTTCTCTTTAAATAGAAATGGAATTGAAGCTCCTGCTAATAATGGTATTAGAAATATATTTATTATAAAAAACCATATACGCCATAATAATATTAATGATACTTGAATAATTTTCATTAATTAACGAAATTTATCAATATATTGTAATTCATTCATATGATTTATCATAATGTATTTTGTTTTTATTTTTTTACTTTTTTTCAGATAAATTTTAAAAAATTTAAAACTTTTTTTTTATGTTTAAAAAATAATTCAAGAAATTTTTTTCTATAAAAATGGGTTTTATAAAAAAATCTGATATTTATATAAAGTATTTCCTGATACATGTATACATTGGGAGAATTTATTATAGAAAATAGAGATCATTTTTCGTATCCTACAGAAGGATTATTGCGTTTATTTAGTTCTATAAAGCTAGCTGCTAAGGCAATTAATAAGGAAGTTAATAAAGCTGGGTTAACAGAAAAAATTATAGGAAATTCTGGAATTATTAATATACAAGGAGAAAATCAACAAAAATTGGATAATTTTGCTCATCAAGTTTTCATAGAATCCTTGAAAAGCAGAAATATAGTTTGTGGAATTGCTTCAGAAGAGAGTAAAGATTTTATAGTTGTAAAGGGAGAAAAAGAAAATTCTTTTCAAGAAAAATATATTGTTTTAATAGATCCACTGGATGGTTCATCAAATATAGATGTAAATGTATCAATTGGTACTATATTTTCAGTATATAGGAGAAAATCTTCTATGAATTTAACAATTGACGATTTTTTACAGAAAGGAAATAAACAAATTTTAGCAGGGTATATTATTTATGGATCATCTACAATATTAGTATATACTACAGGAAATGGAGTCCATGGGTTTACTTTAGACCCATCGGTTGGGACCTTTTATTTATCTCATCCGAATCTTCGTTATCCTAAAATAGAAAGAATTTACTCTATTAATGAAGGAAATTATTCTAGATTTCCTAACGGAATCAAAAAATTTATAAGATATTGTCAAGAAAAAAAAGAAAATCGTCCTTATACAGCACGTTATATTGGTTCTTTAGTAGGAGATTTTCATAGAAATATGATCCAAGGAGGTATTTATATTTATCCTAAAACAGCATATTCTCCAAAAGGAAAATTGAGATTACTTTATGAATGTAATCCTATGGCTTTTTTAACGGAACAAGCTGGTGGAAAAGCTTCTGATGGGGAAAATAGAATTTTAGATATAGAACCTTTAAATTTGCATCAAAGAACACCATTTATTTGTGGACCTGTAAGGATGGTTACTAAATTAGAAGAATTTATAAATTCATAAGTAAAGTATGAAAGTTCAATTAAAAATAAAAAGATCAACAAACATTATTAATACAATTAAATATGGAAAATCCTTATTTTTTTTTCCTATTTATACATACGTACTATTATATTCAAATAAAAGATACCCTGAAGGGATAAAACTAATTGGAACTTTAGTAAAAAAAAAAAATTTTAAAAAATCGGTTCATAGAAATAAAATAAAACGTTTATTACGGTCTTCTTTTTTATGTAATAAATCTATTTTAGAAGAAAAAAAAGATAAATATAAAAGCTATCATATAGTTTTTTTTATAAAGGAGTTGTTTTACCAAATTTCGAAGAAATTAATCAATCTGTTAAAAAAATATTTTATGAAGTAATTAAATGGTAATAAATAATTATGGAGTCACAATCCTTATTAATTATTGAAATAATTGACCTGCATTTGCTCCAAATATTTTGACTGAAAAAGCAAGTAAAATAATTCCAAATATTTTTTTTAGTATATCTAATCCATTATTTCCTATTGTTTTAGCAATAAAATCACATTTATCTATCACCAAATAGACCACTATCATATTAATAATTAAAGATAAAAGAATAATATTAACATCATAAGTTGACCTTAGTGAAATTAAAGTGGTTAAAGATCCTGGGCCAGCTATAAGTGGAAAGGCTATTGGAACGATAGAAGTTTGAGAATTTTTTGTAACTTTATGAATATCTATACCTAATATCATCTCTAGTCCTATTAAAAATAAAACTATAGATCCTGCTACCGAAAAAGAATAGATATCTACACCGATAATTTTTAACATAGGAAGACCTAAAAATAAAAAAGATAAAAATATAACAAAAGAAGATATTATTACTTTTTTAGTATCTATAATATTTCCTTTAGATTTAAATCCCATAATTATCGGTGCATTTCCTAGTATATCTATAATACTAAAAAGTATCATAAAACAACTTATTAATGAATGTATCCATTTCATATTCTAAAATATATTCATAATTAATATAATATTAAAATCACAAATTAAACAAAAATACAATCAGTATTATTAATTTGAAAAAAAAAATTTAAATATATTTTTTTTTTATGTTTATTACTTTTTTAAAAGCTATTTTCATAGGCTATCCATCCTGCTTTTCTATAATTTTCTGCAACTATTTTTGGATTATCGGATTGATAAATCGCTTTTCCAACAATAATGAAATCACATTTTTTTTTTATAAAAGCCTGATTAGGATGAATGTAATTATTTCCTTTATAGTTTTTTATTGAATCAGAAAAATGTATACCAGGAGTAAATAATAATAATCTATTGTCAACTTTTCTTTGTGCTACTGTCCCAATTACTTTTGAATTTTTTAAAGAAATATTTAATGCTTTTCTTATATAGTTATCATCAGATAATCTTCCATAAGAAGACATTTCAGATATAGTAATTAATCCAATATTAGAAGGAATATTTAAATTTTCTATACTTTTACTTCCTGCAAGTACATGTACTGTAATCACATCTGCCCAAGAAGAAATTTTATGTATACCATGATGTAGTTGAAGATAATTTGTAGGTCCTACATCGCAGAATTTTCTATCTTCAAATAATAAAAATTTCTTTTTTAAAGAAATTTTTTTAAGAAAGCTTATAAATGAAAATGAAAAATCACTAATAATATCTACATGAAGCTTTAATCCACAAATTTGATCTCCAATTAAATTTACTAACTCTAAAATTTTTTCAGAATGTATTAAATCTGCTGAAAAAATCAAATTAGTTTTTTTTTTTAATGCTATATCAATAAGTTTTTTTCCGATTGGATGATAAATTTTTTCTTTTTTTTCTTCATAAGAAATACGTTTTTTCTGAATATTTTTTATATATTTTTTTTGGAAAAAAAACTTAATTATATGTATTTCTTTTTCTTTTAAAAGATTTTTTTTTTCTAATATTTTTAAAACTTCTCCTATACGAAATAAAGATCGTATATTAAATCCTTTATTTTTTATATTTTCTATTCCTCCTTGTTCACGATCAAGAATAGATAAAATATTTTTTATAATCAATCCTTCTTTTTCAAGATCTATTACGGTTTTTAATAAACTATCTCCACTCGTTATTACATCTTCTATGATAAGGCATTTTTGTCCTTTTTTGTAAATTCCTTCTATCATTTTTTTTGTTCCATAACCTTTATTTTCTTTTCTTTTAATAATTAAAGGAATATTAGATCTTAATGATAAAGCAGTAGCTATAGGTAAAGCTGCATAAGGGACTCCACAAATTAATTCAAATGTATGAGGTGGAACTTCATTTAAAAGAAGATCCGATAGTTTTATTAATAAATCTGGTCTAGAAGCAATTGGACGTAAATCTATATATATGGGAGAATTTATTCCACTTTTTAAGGTAAAATGACCAAATTTAAGAATCCCTAAATTATAAATTTTAAAAAAAAATTGTTCCTTGTCCTTCATAAAAAACCTTTTTTAGTAAAGTTAAAAATTTTATACTTTTGGGATTCTTTTGTAATATTACATAATATATATGCTATGATTATGAAAAAAATAGATATTTCCACTAATATAAATGGAATAAAATTTTCATCATGTATCATGAATGCTTCAGGGATTTTATGTTGTACCGAAAAAGAACTTTATAATCTTATGATTAGTTCTTCAGGAGCTGTAGTTACAAAAAGTTGTACTATAAAACCAAGAAAGGGTAATTTAAAACCAAGGTATTTTGAATGGAAGGGAGGAAGTATTAATTCTATGGGATTGCCAAATCTTGGAATAGATTTTTATTTAGATTTTTTAGAAAAAAAAAATTCTAAAAAACCTTTTTTATTATCTATATCAGGACTTTCTATCGAAGAAAACTATCTTATTCTTCGTAAAGCAAATATTTCTTCAAATATAAATGCTATAGAATTAAATTTATCCTGTCCAAATTTATTGGAAAAAGATAAAATATTAGGTTACGATTTTTCTAAGATCTCAGACTTTTTAGAAAATCTATTTCAATTCTATAAAAAACCTTTAGGAGTTAAGTTACCTCCTTATTTTGAAGATTTTCATTTTAGAAAAATGGCTTTTATATTAAATAAATACCCTATTTCTTTTATTACTTGTATTAATAGTTTACCAAATGGTATTTGCATTGATATCAATAAAGAATCTGTAGTGATTCATCCAAAAAAAGGTTTTGGTGGAATAGGTGGATTCTCGATAAAACCATTTGCACTTGCTAATGTTCGGAAATTTTATACTTATCTTCGTAAAGATATTCCTATAATAGGATGTGGAGGAATTTGTACTGGAAAAGATGTATTTGAATATATATTGTGTGGAGCATCTGCAGTTCAGATTGGGACTCAATTTTTAAAAGAAGGAATTCCTGTATTTGATAGATTAATCAAGGAATTAATTACTATTCTAAAAAATAAAAATTATTCATCTTTAAATAGTTTTAAAGGAAAATTAAATGTATTTTAATAAGATTTAGCAAAAACTACTCGTTGAGTAGAAGGAGAACCAGAATAAATACATTTTCCAATTTTTTTTTCATTTGGAATAGGAATACAACGTATAGTAGCCTCAGTTTCTTTTTGAATTTTTTTTGCTGTACTTATAGTACCATCCCAATGAGCAAGAATAAAACCTCCTTTATCCTTTATTTTTTTTTTAAAGTCTTCATAATGATCTGAAATAATGGTTAATTTTTTTGTTCTATTTAAAGCTTTTTGATAAATATTTTTTTGTATTTTTTCAAGAAGTTCTGGAATCAATGTGATTATCTTATTCCAAGATATATGTGATTTTTCGTAAGTATCTCTTCTAAATACTTCAACTTTTTCCATTTTTATTTCATTTTCTCCAATACTAATCCGTATGGGAATTCCCTTCATTTCGTATTCATGAAATTTCCATCCTGGAGTAAAAAGTTCTCTATTATCATATTTTATACTAATTCCTTTATTTTTAAGAATTTTTTTAATTTTTTCAACTATTTCATTTATTTTAACTAATTCTTTTTGGTTTTTATATATAGGAATAATAACAGTTTGTATAGGCGCTATTTTTGGAGGTAATATTAAACCATGATCATCTGAATGTAACATTGCGAATCCACCAATTAATCTAGTAGATACACCCCAAGAGGTAGACCATACGTATTCTTTACCCCCATTTTTATTAGTAAATTTTACATCGAAAACTTTTGAAAAATTTTGACCTAAAAAATGCGAAGTTCCAATTTGTAGTGATTTTCCATCTTGCATAAGCGCTTCAATACAATAAGTAGTTTCAGATCCAGAAAATTTATCCATATAAGGTTTTATTCCTTTCAATACAGGAATAGCCATAATATTTTCTGAAAATTTAGTATAAATATTTAATATTTTTTTAGTTTCTTCTATAGCTTCATTTTTTGTAGAATGAGCTGTATGACCTTCTTGCCATAAAAATTCAGAAGTTCTTAAAAATAAACGAGTATGCATTTCCCATCTAATAGCATTCCCCCATTGATTAAAAAGAATAGGAAGATCTCTATAAGATTGAATCCAACGTCTATAAGTTTTCCATACAATACTTTCAGAAGTTGGTCTAATTACTAATTCTTCTTTTAATTTAGATTTTGAATCAATTGTTAATTTTTCTTGGTTCTTATTTTTTTTAAACTTGTAATGCGTAACTATAGCACATCCTTTCGAAAAATCATCAATATGTTTTTTTTCTTTTGAAAAGAAAGATTTAGGAATTAATAAGGGAAAATAAACATTTTTATGTCCCGATTCTTTAAACATTTTGTCCAATTTTTTTTGCATTATTTCCCATATAGAGAATCCATATGGTTTAATAATCATAAAACCACGAACTCCAGAAAATTCTGCTAATTCAGATTTAATGATAATATCATTATACCATTTGGAATAATCCTCATTACGTTTAGTTAATTTATGCATATTGATTTATTAATATTAATTGAAAATCAAAAGGATATGATAAATATAAAAAATTATTTTATATATACATTTGATTTTATCTATAAATTAGTAATTAATTAAAAAAATAAATACGTTATATCATCATGGCACATCCTAAAAGAAGACAATCTAAATCCAGAAAAAATAAAAGAAGAACTCATCTAAAAATAAAGGAACCTTTATTAGTTAAATGTTCTTTAACTAATCAAAAGCATTTATATCATAATGCTTATTGGCATGAAGAAAAACTTTTTTACAGAGGAAAAAAGGTATTGAAAAAAAAATAATCCATATTCATTTAATTATTTATTTATTTTATAGAAAAACTTAATGGATTACAAAAATATTAAATCGCTTATTCAATTTATTTCTAAATCTGATATTTATGAAATAATGATTAAAATAGGAGAAACAAAAATTCATATTAAAAATAAAATATTTAGAAAAAAGAAAAAAAATACATTGAATCCAATTTTTACAAAAAATCATAGAAAAAGATCTTCCCATATTTCTGATTTTTACGATAAATTTTCTAAATTAGAAGAAAAAAATATTGAAAAAGATCGTTATTTAACCATTAAATCTCCTATGATTGGAACTTTTTATCGTAGACCACATCCAGATAAAGATCCTTTTGTTAATATTGGAGATAAAATAAAAATAGGGGAAAAAGTTTGTGTAATAGAAGCCATGAAGTTATTTAATGATATAGAATCTGAAGTAGATGGAAAAATTGTTAAAATTCTTGTAGAAGATTCTTCTCCAGTTGATTATGATCAACCTTTATTTATTTTAGATCCTAATTATTAGTTATTGTAACTTTAATAAATATATGTTTAAAAAAATATTAATAGCTAATCGTGGAGAAATTGCCTTACGGATTATACGAACCGCTAAAGAAATGGGAATAAAAACAGTAGCTGTTTATTCTACCGCAGATAAATATAGTCTTCATGTTTATTTTGCGGATGAAGCTGTATGTATTGGCCCTCCTTATTCTTATCAATCTTATCTAAATGTTCCAAATTTAATATCTGCTGCTGAAATTACTAATGCAGATGCTATTCATCCTGGATATGGATTTTTATCCGAAAGTGCCTATTTTTCATCTATGTGTAGAAAACATAAAATTAAATTTATTGGTCCTCGTCCAAATCAAATAATTCAGATGGGTAATAAAATATCAGCTAAAAAAACTATGAAAAATGCTGGAATTTCGTGTTTACCTGGATCAGATTGTTGTGTGGAATCTTCTTATAAAGAAGTGGAAAAAATAGCAGAAAAAATAGGATATCCTATTATTATTAAAGCAGTTTATGGAGGTGGAGGTAAAGGAATACGATCGGTTTTGGATAAAAAAGAATTAAAAATATCTTGGGAAGAAGCAAAAAAAGAAGCTTTAGCATGTTTTGGAAAAACAGATATGTATATAGAAAAATTAATTATAGATCCAAGACATATAGAAATACAAATAATTAGTGATCGATATGGAAAATCCTGTCATTTATCCGAAAGAGATTGTTCAATTCAACGAAGAAACCAAAAATTGGTAGAAGAGGCCCCTTCTCCATTTTTAACTATTTCTTTGAGAAAAAAAATGGGAGAAGAAGCTGTAAAAGCTGCAGAATTTATTCATTATGAAGGTATAGGAACTATAGAATTTTTAGTAGATAAAAATAAAAATTTTTACTTTATGGAAATGAATCCAAGAATTCAAGTAGAACATACTATTACCGAAGAAATAACCGGTTTAGATCTTGTACAAGAACAAATTTTTTTAGCTTATGGAAAAAAAATTTCGGGGAAAAATTATTATCCAAAAATGTATTCAATAGAATGTAGAATTAATGCTGAAGAACCTTATCAAGATTTTCGTCCTGTTCCCGGAAAAATTATTCAAATACATTTCCCAGGAGGTAAAGGTGTCCGTATAGATACGCATATTTATGCTGGATATAGAGTACCACATCATTATGATTCTATGATTGCAAAAATTATCACCACTGCAAAAAGTAGAAAAGAAACTATTGAAAAAATGCGGCGTTCCTTAGAAGAATTTTTAATAGAAGGAATTCGGACTACCATTCCCTTTCATAGACAGCTTATGCAAAATAATGATTTTTTAAAAGGAAATTATAATACAAATTTTTTAAAAAAACTTCACTTAGATTCTAAATTTGATAATGATCATTCAAATTATTGATTTGTTTTTTTTCAAAAAATTTTAAAAAATCAATTATTTCTTGAATATTTCCATTCATAAATCCTGTAAGATCATGGATAGATTTATGAATTCTATGATCTGTAACTCTTTTTTTAGGATAATTATAGGTACGTATTTTTACAGATCGATCTCCTGTAGAGACTAAAGATTTTCTTTTTATAGATCTTTCTTTAGATTGTTTTTCTATTTCATTTTGATAAAGACGTGATCGTAAAACGTTCATAGCTTTTTCAAAATTTTTATGTTGAGAGCGTTCTTCTTGACATTCTACCGTAATTTTACTTGGCAAGTGAGTTAACCGTACAGCGGACTCTGTTTTATTTACATGTTGACCTCCAGAACCACTAGATCGAAATGTATCTTTTTTTATATCAGATAAATGTATGTCCATCTCTATATCTTTTATTTCAGGAAGTACAGCAACTGTAATAGCCGATGTATGTATTCTTCCTTGAGATTCAGTCTTTGGAATTCTTTGCACTCTATGTACTCCAGATTCAAATTTTAAGTTTCCATAAACTCCTCCTTTGATATTATTTCCACTTACATTTAAAATTATTTCTTTATATCCTTTAATTCCTCCTTTTTGAATATTTATAATTTCATATTTATAACCTACTTGTTTAAAATACATTATATACATTCTTAATATATCTTCTACGAAAAGACATGCTTCATCTCCTCCTGTTCCAGAACGTAATTCTACAATTGCATTTCTATGATCATCGTCATTTTCTTCTGTATTTATATTAGAAAATAGAATATTATATGATTTTTTTTCAATAGAATATAAATCTTCTAAAATTTTATTTTTTTCTAAATAAGCTATTTCCTTCATTTCAGGATCAGAATCATTTTTTAAAATTTCGTTGGCTTCTTGAAGAGAGGATAATTTTTTTTTGTATATTTCATAAATATCCATTATATTTTTCAATATTCGATATTTTTTTAAGTATATTTTATATTTTTTTTGATTTCTATTATATATAATTTTAGGATCTAAAATAGAATTTGATATTTTTTGAAATTCTTTTTCAATTACTTCAAATTTATTAATCAACGAATTTTTTTTCATTATTTTTTTTTCGTTAAGTAAAAAAAAAATATTTTATAATTTATTATGTTTATATTTTTCTTTCCAAATGTTTATTATCGTATTCTATTCATAGAACGAATTAATTTTATATCTTTTTTTATTTTTTTATTAGAAAGATATAGAAATAACATCGTTGATAATATAAGAATAATAAGATTTTTTGTTATTAAAAAATATTTATAATAATACGAAAAAAAAATAATGTATATTAAAGTAGCACTATTTATAAGTATATTTAAACAATTACAAAAAATTTGAATTTTTTTTTTTTTAAAAAAAAGAAGACTTATAATAGATAAAATGAAAGTTATAATTAAAAAAATTAGAAATATTTTATCTATAAAAAAGGAATTTTTTATTTCTTTTTGTTGATAATAATAAACGTATAAATATAAAGAAATAGAAGAAATTAATATAGATAAAAATAAATAAAAAGTTTGTATTCGGTATAACATAAGATTAAAAAAATATTTTATAATTTTTTAGATTGAAATTCAAATTAATTTGTATAATTGCATTTATAGTAAAGATACTATCTTAAAAGCCAAGATTGGCATATATAAAATCTAACCCAATTACTTTCATTATGTATGATATTACTGAATTAAAAAGTAAAAAACTTTTTGAATTACAGGAGATTGCTCGTTCTTTAGGATTAAAAAAATGTACACAATTACGAAAAAACGAACTCCTAGAAAAAATAATTTCCATTTTCAATAAAAAAAAATATCCTCAAATGTCTTCTTCAAAGATAGAAAATTCTTTATTAAAAAAAGGATTTAAAATTATAAAAAAAACAGAATCTAAGATCCAATTTTCAGAAAATATTAATGAAAAAAAGAAATTTATTCCTAAGGAAAATTTAAAAACATCTTCCAACATTCCAGAAGAAACTGGAAAATATAAAAAAAAATATTTTCCAAGTTGGAAAAAAATTGATAGATCGGAATTTAAAACTCCTATTAGTACTACAGATAGTAGATTTTCACAAAAAGCATCCAATAAATATCGTGCTCCTGAATATGAATTTGAGGGAATTATAATTAGTGAAGGAGTTCTAGATATTATGCAAGAAAACTATGGTTTTTTAAGGTCTTCTGATTTTAATTATTTATCATCTCCTGATGATATTTACGTTTCTCAATCTCAAATTAGACTTTTTGGAATGAAAACTGGAGACACGATAAGAGGAGAGGTTCGTCCTCCTAAAGAAGGAGAAAAATATTTTCCTTTAATTAAAGTTATTGAAATTAATGGAAGAAATCCTTCTTTTGTAAGAGAAAGAGATTCTTTTGAACATTTAACTCCACTTTTCCCCAATGAAAAATTTAAATTAGCTGAAAAAAATGCGACTCTTTCTACAAGAATAGTAGATCTTTTCACACCAATAGGAAAAGGACAAAGAGGAATGATTGTAGCCCCTCCAAAAACAGGAAAAACTACTTTATTAAAAGAAATAGCTAATGCTATTGCTGCTAATCATCCTGAGGTTTATCTAATTATTTTACTTATTGATGAAAGACCAGAGGAAGTTACAGATATGCAACGAAATGTTAAAGGAGAAGTAATCGCTTCTACTTTTGATGAACCAGCAGAAAGACATGTAAAAGTAGCTAATATTGTATTACAAAAAGCTAAAAGAATGGTAGAATGTTCTCATGATGTTGTTATATTATTAGATTCTATCACCCGTTTAGCACGTGCATATAATACAGTTTCTCCAGCTTCTGGAAAAGTTTTATCAGGAGGAGTAGATGCCAATGCTTTGCATAGACCAAAAAGGTTCTTTGGTGCGGCTAGAAATATAGAAGATGGAGGCTCTTTATCTATTATTGCTACCGCTATGATTGATACAGGATCAAAAATGGATGAAGTTATTTTTGAAGAATTTAAAGGGACCGGAAATAAAGAACTTCAATTAGATAGAAAAATTTCTAATAAACGAATTTATCCAGCTATTGATCTTGTTTCATCTAGTACAAGAAAGGATAATCTATTATTAGACACAAATACATTGCAAAGAATGTGGATTTTACGAAAACATCTTTCCGATATGAATCCAGTAGAAGCCATGGAATTTTTAAGATCTCGTATGGCTAGAACTAAAAATAATGAAGAATTTTTAATATCAATGAATGGATGATCAAAATTTTTTATTGATACTTGATTTTGTTAATGAAAAACATTATATTATGAATAATACGACGCGGGATGGAGCAGTTGGTAGCTCGTCGGGCTCATAACCCGAAGGTCATAGGTTCGAGTCCTATTCCCGCTATTTTTTTTGATAACTTCATAAAATTCTTAATATATTTTTTTTTTATGGTATTCTATTATTTTTTGGGAATTTTATGTTCTTTTATTTTTTTTATATTTATCTATTTTTTTAGAAAATTAGAATGTTTTTTAATAGAAAAATTAAAAGATCATCGAAATGAAATACAAAAAATATTTCAATATGATAGAATTGAATTTGAAAATTCTTTTAAAGAGATTAAGAATGAAATGGTACAATCTATAATAGATTTTCAAAATTCTATTGATGGAAGAATTCAGTTTTATATTGAAAATCAATCTAATAAATTAAATTTTATTCATTTAGAACAAGAAAAATTGGTTAGAATAACAGAGAAAAAATTAGAAGAAATTAAAGAAAATGTGAATGAAAAACTTCAAAACTCTTTGAGTTTACATTTGGATAAATCTTTTGAAATAATTGGAAATCATTTGTCTTTTTTACAGGAAAGTGTGGGAGATATGAAGAATTTAGCACAGGATGTAAATGTTTTAAAAAGGACTTTAAATCATGTAAAAATATGTGGAAGTTTTAGTGAAATGCAATTATCTATGCTTTTGCAACAGATTCTATCCCCAGAACAATATGCCTGTAACGTAGTGACTAAATCTAGTACAAATTTTGTAGTGGAATTTGCTATTAAACTTCCAGGACTTGGAGATGGAAATATTATTTGGTTACCGATTGATGTAAAATTTCCAAAAGAAACTTATGAAAAAGTACAAATAGCTTATAATTTAGGAGAAAAAAAAATTATAGAAATAGCTAAAAAAAATATGGTATCTGTTATTAAAAAAATGTCTAAGGATATTAATGATAAATATATAGATCCTCCACATACTACTAATTTTGCTATTCTTTTTTTGCCATTTGAAGGAATATATGCTGAAATAGTAAAAAATTCCAGCTTATTAGAAGAATTACAAAGAAAATATAAAATTGTAATTACCGGACCTTCTACATTAGCTGCTATGTTAAATAGTTTACAGATTGGGTTTCGTACTTTAGCTATTCAAAAAAAAAGTTCCGAAGTATGGAAAGTTTTAGAAACTGTAAAAAAAGAATTTATAAAATTTGGATCATTACTTCATCAAGCACAAGATAAATTACAAGAAGCTACGAAAAATATAGATAAAGTAATGGGTGTTAGGAAAAATTTAATTGAAAAAAAATTAAGAGATATAGATAATTATTAGCGGAGAGAAAGGGATTCGAACCCTTGACACTTTTTTTTTGTGAACACGCTTTCCAGGCGTGCGCCTTAATCCTCTCGGCCATCTCTCCTAAAATCCAAAATAAAAGTAAAACTATAAGCCGGATTCTGTTTTTATACCTATCATTTATCTAGGATAGTAGTTACCTATTATCTCTATCTGCCTACCCCCCGGTATCAACCGAGTCAGTTTTCCGGTATATATGGCATTTCACCGTACAGAGTTTACATGATTTCACTACAGCTTATATTTTTTTTATATATATTATGTACTTCCTTTCTGTTGCACTATTCCTCACCTTACGGTGGATGGATGTTATCCATTGTACTGCTCTATGGTGTCCGGACTTTCCTCATTATTTAATAATGTGATAGGACGTCTTACTTTTATTTTATTACCATATTGGAGTAAATATTTTTTATATTTTCATTTTTTTTAAGTTTTTCAATAAAATTTGATATTTTTTTCCCATTTTCTTTTGAAATAAATTTAGGATGTTTAGCAATTCGTTGGATGATAGATTTATGAACAATTTTTAATTTTTCATAATTATTTTTCATTAAACCAAAATATTTAAAATCTGTATATATATACATTTTTTTTTCATCCTTTCTGATCTCTTTTGCTCCAAAATCTATGGAAATTAATTCAAAATTATCCATTGAGCAAGGAATATCTTTTTTTTTTATAGAAAAAATACCTATCCGATTAA
Organism: Blattabacterium sp. (Cryptocercus punctulatus) str. Cpu; assembly: GCF_000236405.1. Taxonomy (NCBI): domain Bacteria; kingdom Pseudomonadati; phylum Bacteroidota; class Flavobacteriia; order Flavobacteriales; family Blattabacteriaceae; genus Blattabacterium; species Blattabacterium sp. (Cryptocercus punctulatus) str. Cpu. The sequence goes on from NC_016621.1 coordinate 503,097, forward strand.
ATAAATGAGTCAATGTTCCATTATGAAATAATCTTCCTCCATTTTTGTTAAAAAAAATTTTTACATTGGAAGTAGTTTTAATACTATTATCCGTCATACATTCTATAATCAAACTAATTCCTTGTATTTGTCCCTCTAAATTTAAATTTTTGTAATTATTTTTATTATTTTTTGAAGCTTTTTGTATAGTTTTTTCTATAGTTATTTTGGGGATATTCAATGATTTTGCGTTAATAATAGCTTTTTTCAAACGAAAAGAATTATTATTTGATCCTAATTCTCTAACAGCCATATAAATTTCTTTAATGATTTTAGAGAATTTTTTAGATTTTATAAAATCTTGATGAGATTTTCTATGTTGGATATTTGTCCACTTGCTATGTCCTGACATGGAATTTTTATAATTATTTATAAAGTACTTTTGAATAGACAGATTTTTTTTATCTATCTTCGCTAAAAAATCACTAACTATAAATAAAAAATTGAAAAAACAATTTAGTAAAAAAAATAATTATGTCAAAAGTTTGTGAACTTACAGGAAAAAGAGCAATGATAGGGAATCGAGTTTCTCATGCTAACAATAAAAATAAACGTCGTTTCAATATAAATTTATGCAAAAAACGTTTTTTTTTAACAAAAGAAAAAAAATGGATTACTTTAAAAATTTGTACTTCTGTTATTAAATTGATTAATAAAATTGGAATTGAAAATACATTAAAACGTTTTAAATATAAATATTATGGGAAAGAAAGGAAATAGAATACAAATAATATTGGAATGTTCTGAACAAAAAAAAACGGGGGTTTCTGGCTCCTATAGATATATTACTACAAAAAATAAAAAAAATACTCCAAATAGAATGAAATTAAAAAAATATAATCCAAAATTGAGAAAATACACAATTTATAAGGAAATAAAATAAATATGTCTAAAAAAATTGTAGAAAATAAAAATAAAAAAAATGATAAAAAGATGATTATGGCTATTCGAGTAATTAAATCTAAAAAATCAGGTTTTTACACTTTTGAAAATAAAATCATAACCGATAATGAAGTAGATAAATTTTTCCAGTATAAAATGAAAAATTAATTGTTTAGTATTTAAATTCAATCAATAAAAATGTTTTTTCTAAAAAAAAATAAAATAAAAGAAGCATTCGATCAGGAATTAAAAAAAACTAGAGAATCCTTTTTCTCTAGAATAAAAAATATTTTTTCACGAAAATCAACATTGAAAATTGATATAGAAGAATTTCTAGATCATATAGAAGATATATTATTATCTTCGGATATAGGGACCAAAACTACCATTAAAATCATTCATAATCTTAAAAATAGAATTAAAAAGGAAAAATATGAAGATGATCAAAAATTATATGAATTTTTGAAAGAAGAAATGAAAGTCCCTTTTATGGATATTAAAAATGAAGGGTTAGAACGAACAATAAAAAAATATAAAAAAAAACCATATGTAATTATGATAATTGGTGTCAATGGAGTAGGAAAAACTACTACTATTGGTAAATTAGCATTTTTTTTAAAAAAAAAAGGATTTAATTTAATTATAGGAGCTTCGGATACATTTCGTGCAGCGGCTATACGACAACTTGAAATATGGTCAAAAAAAGTAAATATTCCATTGATCAAACAACATATGTATGCAGATCCAGCTTCTGTTGCGTACGATACTTTGCAATCTGCAAAATCTAAAAATATGGACGTTGTATTGATTGATACAGCTGGTAGATTACAAAATAAAATTGGACTTATGGAAGAACTTGCTAAAATAAGTAGGGTTATGAAAAAAGTTATACCTGAAGCTCCTCATGAAATTATACTTGTTTTGGATTCTACAACGGGTCAAAATGCGTTTGAACAAGTGAAAAAATTTTCTTTTTTTGTGAAAATTTCTTCTATAATATTAACAAAATTAGAAGGTACTGCTAAAGGAGGAGTAGTCATAGGAATTGTGGATCAATTTAAAATACCTATTAAATATATTGGAATAGGAGAAAAAATACAAGATTTGAAAGAATTTGATGGTAAAAAATTTATCGATTCTTTTTTTCTTAGTACTACTTATCAAAAAAATAAAGAAGATATAATACAAGATAATTGATCTTATTTTTTTTCTATTTTTTATTAAAATTTTTTAATTATGGAAAATAATAAAATTAGTGTTACTTCAGATAATATTTTTCCAATTATAAAAAGATTTCTTTATTCTGATCAAGAAATTTTTTTACGAGAACTAGTTTCCAATGCAACAGATGCAATTTTAAAATTAAAAATTCTAGAAAAAGTAAATGAAATAGATGAGATAATTAATGATAATTTATTGAAAATTAAAATAAGAATAGATAAAAAAAATAATACAATTCATATCATTGATAATGGAATTGGAATGACAAAAGAAGAAGTAGAAAAATATATCAATAAAATAGCTTTTTCTGGAGCGGAAGAATTTATTCAAAAATATCAAGATAATGCATCTTCTATCATTGGTCATTTTGGATTAGGATTTTATTCTTCTTTTATGGTAGCAAAAAAGGTAATTATTATTACTCAATCTTATATAAAAAATTCATATACAGTATTATGGTCATGCGAAGGGACTCCAAAATTTCGTATGGTAGAAACTGAAAAAAGAGAAAGAGGAACAGAAATAATTTTATTTCTTAATGAAGATAGTAAAGAATTTTTAGAATACAATCGTATTTTAAAATTACTTCATAAATATTGTAAATTTATGCCGATTCCTATATTCCTATTTTCAGAAGAAGAAGAAAAAGAAATTAGAATCAACAATATTGATCCTATTTGGAAAAAAAATCCTATTCATTTAAGTGACAAAGACTATTTAAATTTTTATCATGAATTATATCCAAAAGATTTAGAAGAAGCATTATTTTGGGCTCATCTAAATATAGACCATCCCTTTCATTTAACAGGCATTTTATATTTTCCAAAAATAGAAAATAAAATAAATGTTCAAAAAGGTAGAATTCATTTATATAAAAATCAAGTTTATATAACAGATAATTTAAAAGGAATAGTTCCAGATTTTCTAAGTTTATTAAAGGGAATTATAGATTCCCCAGATCTTCCTCTGAATGTTTCACGTTCTCATTTTCAATTGAATACATCAGTAAAAAATATATCAAAATATATAATAAGAAAAATTGCTGATAAACTTAATTCTATGTTTAAAAAAGATAGAAAAAATTTTCAAAAAAAGTGGGAATACATAAAAATTATCATAGAATATGGGATGATTAGTACCCAAAATTTTTTTGATAAAGCTAATAATTTTTTCATTTATCTTACAATAAATGGAGAATTTTTTACTTTAGAGGAATTAAAAGAAAAAGTAAAAAATTCTCAAAAAAATAAAGATGAAAAAATTGTTTTTCTTTATACTTCAGATAAAGAAAAACAATATAGTTATATTAAAGAAGCAGAAAAAAGATCTTATGAAGTTTTAATTTTAAATAGTCCACTTACAGCACATTTAATACAAAAATTGGAAATTACTCATAATGATATTTCTTTTGTTCGTGTAGATTCAGATCATATTGATAAATTAATCGATAATAAAAAAGAAAAATATTATTCTGAACTTTCTGAAAAAGAAAAAGAAGATTTAAAAAATTTTGTAAATAAAAATTTAATAAAAGAATATGAGTTTTCCGTAAAATTGGAAAACTTATCTAAAATTGATCCTCCTTTTTTGATCATTATACCAGAATTTATAAGAAGAATGAGAGAAATTAGTACTTTAGGAAAAAATATTATAAAACATGATAAAGAAAAATTTTATCAATTAATTGTCAATACAAATCATATTTTAATGAAGAAAATATTAATGCAATCATGTAATGCAAGAAAAAAAGAACTTATTCAAGAAGCTTTAAATTTTACACTTTTATCAAATAATTTATTAAAAGGAAAAAATCTCATTATTTTTATTTCAAAAAAAATAGAAGATCTTACTAATCAATAAAAATCAATTAGTTAGTTATTATTAAATTTTTTTAATTTAATACTTGTTAATACTTTTTTTGTATATAAAGGAAAATCTGAATTTTGTATCCAATCATAATAATTGGTATCTTTTTTAAAAATTTTGAATATTTTTTCTCCTTTATATTTTCCAAAATTGAATATTTCATCCCCATTTTCATCTATTTTTATAAAACCAGCAAGATCGGCTATATTTTTTTGATAAGAAAATTTGTTTAGACTTTTCACATCTTTTTTGAGATCTTTATATTTTTCTAATTGAGCAAGTAATATTTCATACGTAGCAAATGTATCTGCTTTGGAACTATGGGCCTTTACAAGATTTTTTTTACAATAATATTTATAAGCAGCTGAAAGATTTCTAGGTTCCATTTTGTGAAAAATTACTTGTACGTCTATTGTATTATGTTTTTTGATATCAAAAGAAATTCCTGCACGTAACATTTCTTCCACTAAAATGGGAATGTCAAATCTATTAGAATTATAACCTGCTAAATCCGTATTTTCAATCATTTTTAGAATCGGTATCGCTACATTTTTAAATGGTAATTTTCCTTCTACATCTTCATCTTTTATTCCATGAATAGCGGTAGATTTTGGTGGTATAGGCATTTCAGGAAAAATAAGCCAAGTTTTATCTTCTTGTTTCCCATTTGGAAATATTTTCAATATAGAGATTTCTATAATTCGATCTTTTCCAATATTTATTCCTGTAGCTTCTATATCAAAGAAACAAATAGGACGATTTAGTTGTAATTTCATGTTTTTTAATGTAATTTTTTTCTATTAAATCTATGAAAATAAATTGAAGTTATCATATATAAAATGATAATACATGGAATAGCTACTATATTTAAAGTTAATAAAAGAAGTAGACACATTAGTAAAAATAAATAACGTTTTTTATTTTTTTTCCAAGAAATACCATAAAAATTAAAGGAAATCATTGGTATTTTAGTTATTAAAAAATAACAGGAAAAAAAAATTATGAAAAACATTATAATAGGAGAAAATATCATTTTTTTTATTATAATATTTATATGATTACTAGGTATATATTTTTTCATTATAATAGATAAAGAAGTAAAAAATATGGTATTCACTGGAGTGGTCAACCCATAATTTTTTTTATCCATATAATAAGTTATATTAAATTTAGCTAACCTCCATGCCGAAAATATGGTAATCAAAAAAGAAGACCATTCTATGAATGGTATTCTTTTTTGATTACCATTCATATTTTGAAACAAAAGAAAAACTATTATCGATGGAACTAACCCAAAAGATACCATATCTGCTAAGGAATCTAATTCTTTACCAAACTTATTTTCTATTTTCATGGATCTAGATATAAATCCATCTAAAAAATCAAAAATTAATGAAAATGTTGTACAAATAGCAGAATATTCAAAAAGTTTTGATTGTAAAAAAATAATAGAAATACACCCAAAAAATAAGTTTAATAGAGTAAAAATATTTGGAATAATTTTTGTTATTTTTTTCATTATATGATATTATCAAAATAATATTTTATTTTTTATACGCTATGATAAATTTTTTTTACGAAATTTCTAATTTTTCTATTCAAAATGAATCTATATTTATTCAATCTATTTGTATTATATTAAAAAATGAAGGAAAATATGTTGGAGATATTAATTATATTTTTTGTAGTGATAATTATATTTTAAATATAAATAAAAAATTTCTTCGAAAAGATTATTACACTGATGTCATAGCATTTTCAGGATTTGATAAAAAAAAAAAGTATATATCAGGAGATATCTATATTAGCATAGATAGAGTTTTAGATAATTCTAAACAATGGAATCAATTTTTTAAAGTTGAATTAAAACGTGTTATGATCCATGCTTTATTACATTTTTTGGGGTATGATGATAAAAAAATAAAAAGTAAAAAATTAATGAGAAAAAAAGAAGAGTTTTATTTAATTTTATTTCAATAGAAAAATTATGTTTTTAGATACATATGATATTATTATTGTTGGAGGTGGCCATGCAGGAGCAGAAGCAGCATCGGCCTCTTCTAAAATGGGATCAAAAACTTTACTAATTACAAGTAATTTACAAACAATTGGTCAAATGTCATGTAATCCAGCTATAGGAGGAATAGCTAAAGGACAAATAATAAGAGAAATAGATGCTCTAGGAGGTTATTCAGGGATCATATCCGATTATAGTATGATTCAATTTAGAATGTTGAATAAATCTAAAGGGCCTGCTATGTGGAGTCCTAGAGCACAATGTGATAGAAAATTATTTTCTAATAATTGGAGATTTTTTTTAGAAAAAAATAATCAATTAGACCTATATCAAGATACGGTAACTTCTTTAATTGTAAGAAAAAAAATAGTTAAAGGAGTGATAACCTCTTTTGGAATAAAAATCATGGGAAAATCGGTCATACTTACAAATGGAACATTTTTAAATGGAAAAATTCATATTGGTGAAAAAAAAATTAATGGAGGGAGAATATCGGAAAAAGAGGTTAGAGGGATAACAGAACAATTAACTAAATTTTTCGGATTTAAATATGGAAGAATGAAAACAGGAACTTCACCTAGAGTAGATGGACGATCTTTGAATTACAAAAAAATGAAAGTTCAAAAGGGAGATTGTAATCCTAAAAAATTTTCTTTTTCAAAAACAATAAAATTAAAAAAACAATGTGTATGTCATATTTCTTATACAAATGAAGAAATTCATGATTTTATTCAAAAAAATTTGATATATTCTCCTATTTTTACAGGATCAATTCAAGGTGTGAGCCCTAGATATTGTCCTTCTATAGAAGAAAAAATTTATAGATTTTCCGATAAAAAAGAACATCATATTTTTGTAGAACCAGAGGGATGGAATACGGTAGAAGTATATATAAATGGATTTTCTACTTCTTTACCAGAAAGAAAACAATACCAAGCTTTAAAAAAAATTTCAGGATTTGAAAAAGTAAAAATATTAAGACCTGGATATGCTATTGAATACGATTATTTTTCTCCAATCCAACTAAAACTTACTTTGGAAAGTAAGTTAATTAAAAATCTTTTTTTTGCTGGACAAATTAATGGGACTACAGGTTATGAAGAAGCTGCTGCACAAGGATTAATTGCTGGAATTAATGCTCATCTAAAAATTCATGAAAAAAAGCCCTTTATTCTAAAAAGAAACCAAGCTTATATTGGAGTATTAATAGATGATTTGATTACAAAAGGGACAGAAGAACCCTATAGAATGTTTACTTCAAGAGCAGAATATAGAATGTTATTACGTCAAGATAATGCGGATGAAAGATTAACCCATATGGGTTATAAAATTGGATTAATTTCAGAAAAAAGAATGAAATTAGTAGAAAAAAAAAAATATCAAGTTGAAAAATGTATTTCTTTATTTAAAAAGATTAATCTTACTCCAAAAATACTTAATCCAATTCTAAATATTAAAAAATCTCCTATTGTATATCAAGAAAAAAAAATAGATATAATTTTATCTCGTTCGGAAATCGATATACAAGATATAATTTCTATCCCTTTTTTAAAAAAAGAGATAGAAATTAATAATCTTAATCAACAAGAAATATTAGAGCAAGTTTCTATTCAAATTAAATATAAAGGATATATTGAACGGGAAAAAAAAAATGCTAAAAAATTGTTGAAACTTGAAAATATTCGAATTCCACATAATTTTGATTATGAAAAAATTAAATCTTTATCTATAGAATCTAGAGAAAAATTAACTTATCACCGCCCGGAAACTTTTTCACAAGCTTCAAGGATTAGTGGGATTTCACCTTCAGATTTAAGTATTTTGTTAGTTTATATAGGTCGTTAATTTTCATTTTTAGATAGAATAAATAAATCTTCATCTTCTTTTTTCATATAGAATTTTTCCCTAGCTATTTTTTCTAAATATTTAGGATCATTATTTAACTTTTTAAGATGATTACCTTCCAAAAAAATTTTATTTTTTAAATAATCTCTATCTAATATCATTTTATTGATAGTTTTTTTTAGTTTCCAATGTAAAATTAAAGAATTAGTATCAAAAAAAAACATCCATATAAAAAAAGATAAACTGACCCAAAAATATTTAGTTTTAAATATTTTATACATTATGTATTTTTTTTTTCATTTATCCAATTTTTTATAGTATTAACTCCTATACTTATAGTCCAATATATAATCACAAAAAATAAAAAAAAATACACCAAAATCCAGATATTGTTATGAGTATAAAAAATAAAAATCCTATAAATTTGATTATCATAATATAATTAATAAAATTAAAAAAAATTATTACTTTTTTTTATAAAAAGTTTATTAATTTCGTAAAAAAAATAAAAATGATTTTTAGAAACGAAAGAGATACATTAGGAATAGTAAAAGTTCCTATGGATAAATATTGGGGGGCTCAAACCGAAAGATCAAGAAATAATTTTAAAATAGGAATAGAAGGATCTATGCCAATAGAAATTATTCATTCTTTTGCTCTTTTAAAGAAAGCAGCTGCATATGCCAATTTTGAATTTGGAATTTTGTCTAAAAAAAAAAGAGATTTAATTACTTTGGTTTGTGAAGAAATTATAGAAGGAAAATTAGATGATCAATTTCCATTAGTTATATGGCAAACAGGATCTGGTACACATACTAATATGAATATAAATGAAGTAATATCCAATAGATCACATGTTTTAATGGGAGGAAAACTTGGAAAAAGTAAATCTTTTATACATCCAAATGATGATGTAAATATGTCCCAATCATCTAATGATACCTATTCAACTGCAATGAATATTGCATCTTATAAAAAATTGATAGAAAAAACAATTCCTTCTATAGAAATTCTACGTAATACATTGGAAAAAAAAACAAAATTATTCAAAAAGGTGATTAAAATAGGGAGAACTCATCTTATGGATGCCGTACCTATAACTTTAGGACAGGAATTTTCCGGTTATGTTTCTCAAATTGATCATGGATTAAATTTTATTAAAAAAACTTTAGATCATCTTTCTGAATTAGCTATTGGAGGAACAGCTGTTGGGACAGGATTAAATTCACCTAAAGGATATGATATAAAAGTAACTGACTATATATGTAAATATACTGGACTTCCATTTAAAGTAGCAAATAATAAATTTGAAGCAATAGCATCTCATGATGCTATTGTAGAATCTCATTCTGCTCTAAAACAAATTTCCGTTTCTTTGATTAAAATAGCAAATGATATTAGATTTTTAGCTTCGGGGCCTCGTTCCGGAATAGGAGAAATTTATCTTCCTGAAAATGAACCTGGATCTTCTATTATGCCTGGGAAAATAAATCCAACACAATGTGAATCTCTCATGATGGTTTGTACACAAGTCATAGGGAATGATTTATCTATTTCAATAGCAGGGGCATCCGGAAATTATGAATTAAATGTTTCTAAACCATTAATGGCTTATAATTTTCTTCAATCTTCGCAACTTATTTCTGATGCTTGTAATTCTTTTTCTAATCTTTGTGTCAAAGGAATTACTCCAAATTATACAAAAATTAAAGAATTATTAAATAGATCTTTAATGTTAGTAACAGTACTTAATAATTGTATTGGATACGAAAAATCAGCAAAAATTTCAAAAAAAGCTTATGAAAATAATAGTACTCTAAAAGAGGAAGCGGTACGATTAGGATATTTGACCATTGATGAATTTGATAAATTAGTAAGACCAGATAAAATGATATAAATCATTATCATAATTAGGAAAATATTTCATTTACGTTTATTTCGGTTATATTTGCTATTTTTTTTTCCGAAATAGAATAAATATTGGAAAGTTTTTTTAAAATTATTTTTAAGTAAATAGGTTCATTTCTTTTCCCTTTTAAAGGATAAGGAGATAAAAATGGAGAATCTGTTTCTAATACTATATTTTTTAAATTAATTTTGTGTAAAAATGAACTAATATTATTATTTTTAAAAGTAATCATACCTCCAATTCCTATTTTTAACCCAAAATTAATAATTTTTTTTGCTTGTTCTAAATTTCCAGAAAAACAATGAAAAATTCCTTTTACAGGATAATTTTTTTTTAAAATATCAAAAACTGGATCAAAAGCTTTTCTACAGTGAATTACTATAGGTAATTTTTTTATTTTTGCATATTGTATTTGAGTTTGAAAGGCATATTCTTGTTCAAAAAGAAATTTTTTTTCTAAGTGTAAATCTATTCCAATTTCTCCTATAGAAATGAAAGTATGTTGATCTAACCATTTTTTAATGCTATTTAATTCATTTTCTAAATTTTTTGGGGTTACTTTACTAGGGTGTAATCCTATCATTGGAAAACAAATATTTGGATATTTTTTTTCTAATTTTAGTATTTTAGGAATTGTTTTACAATCTATAGAAGGAATATAAAATTTATGTATTTTATTATGAATTGCAGTTTTTATGACAAAATCTCTATCTTTATCAAATTGTTTCATATATAAATGAGTATGTGTATCAGTAATTTTCATATAAATAAACATTAAAAAAATTTTTTTTTATTTATGAAAGCTTATATATTTCCTGGTCAAGGTTCACAATATATGGGAATGGGAAAAGATTTATACAATTTTTCTAATTTAGCAAAAAAATTGTTTCAATTATCCGATGATATTTTAGGATTTCATATGAAAAATATTATGTTTAATGGTTCTATGGAAATTCTAAAAAAAACTAAATATACACAACTTGCTATTTATATATATTCAGTAATAAAAGCAAAAATTTTAGATAATTTTAATCCAGATATGGTAGCTGGACATTCTCTTGGAGAATTATCTGCTTTAACTGCTATTGATGTATTTTCTTTTGAAGATGGATTAATTTTAGTAGATAAAAGAGCTTCTCTTATGCAAGAAATATGTGAATATATACATGGAGGAATGGCAGTAATATTCGGATTAAAAGATGAAATTATAGAGAAAGTTTGTAAAGAAGATCATGGAATAGTTGTTCCTTCTAATTATAATAGTCCGGGCCAATTAGTAATTTCTGGAGAAGAAAAATCTTTAAAAAGAGTTTGTCAATCTTTAAAAAAAATGGGAGCTAAAAGAATATTAAGACTTCCTGTTCATGGAGCCTTTCATTCTCCAATTATGGAGCCAGCTAAAAAAAAATTATCAAAATTTATAGAAAAAATTTCATTTAAAGACTCTAAATGTCCAATATATCAGAATGTAACGGCTAAATCAGTTACAAAATCTAACGATATAAAAAAAAATATTATCGAACAATTAACATCTCCCGTTAAATGGAAACAATTAATAGAAAATATGATTAATAATGGAGCAGTTTCCTTTATAGAAGTAGGACCAGGAAATATTTTACAAGGAATAACGAAAAATATTTTCAATAAAATTTATAAAAAATGATTTTTATTAGTATTATGCGAAAATATGAACATTTTTTTTATAGTCATGGAAAATTGTTATTAACAGGAGAATATTTTATTTTATATGGAGCTTATGGTTTAGCTTTACCTACCGTAAAAGGACAATCATTTACTATATATTATGATAAAAATTGTTCTGGATCTTATGGATTGCATTGGAAAAGTTTTGATAATATAGATAAGCCTTGGTTTGAAGTATTTTTTAAACTTCCTTCTTTAGATATTTGTTATAATACAGAAAAAAAAACAGCTTTTAGATTAAGAAATCTATTGTTAGAATCTAGAAAAATTAAAAAAAATTTTCTTAAAAATTCATTTGGTATTTTTTATGTAAAAACGAAATTAGAATTTCCTATAAATTGGGGTTTAGGTAGTAGTTCTACTTTAATTAATAATATAGCAAAATGGGCTAGTATAGATCCTTATAAGTTATTAGAAAAAAATTTTCCAGGAAGTGGATATGATATAGCGTGTGTATCCAATTCAAAACCAATAATTTTTAAATTAAAAAATAAAAAACCTCATGTTGTTACTATAAATTTTAATCCTCCATTTAAAAAAAAACTTTTTTTTCTACATCTTAATAAAAAAAAAAATACTTGTGAAGGAATTCGATTTTTTCGTTCAAAAAAAAACATATCTAGTAAAAGTATTGATTCTATTTCTTCCATAACTAAAAAAATTATAGTTTGTAAAACTTTGAAAGAATTTGAAATATTATTACTTAAACATGAAAGGATTATATCTGGAATACTTGATATACCTACTGTAAAAGAACATTATTTTCCAGATTATTTAGGTATTGTAAAAAGTTTAGGAACTTGGGGTGGGGATTTTGTTTTAATAAGTTTCAGAAAGGGAATGAAAAAATATTTTTCAAAAAAAGGATTTCATACTATTCTTTCATTTGATGAAATGATTCTTTGATCATAAAATATAAAATCTATTATTTCAATATTTAAATTATAAAAATTATTTATATTTTATTCAAAATTTATTTATTATGTGCAAAATTGTTAATCTTAATATTAATGGATGTAATTATAAACTTCCCATAGTTTATGGAACTTTTTTTGAAGAAAAAGCTATTAATATATCTAAACTTAGAGAAAATACCGGATTTATTACATTTGATCCAGGATTTAAAAATACAGGAATTGTTAAAAGTTCTATTAGTTTTATAGATGGTGAAAAAGGAATTCTATTATATAGAGGTTATCCAGTTGAACAAATTATTAAAAAATGTTCATTTATAGAAACTAGTTATCTTCTATTAAATGGCGAACTACCTAATACTGAACAATTAAATTTTTTTTCTGAAAAAATAAAAGAATTCAATTCCATTAATCATAAAATTTATCAAATACTGGATAAGTTTCCAGTTTCTTATCATCCTATGGGAATATTATCATCTTTAACGTGTATTCTTACTGCATTTACAGATTATATTAATATAAAAGAGGAAGATATGTTTTTACATCTTTTAGCAAAACTACCTGTATTAGCAGCTTTAACTTATAGAAAAAAAGTAGGTCTTCCTCCATCTTATGCCGATAAGGATTTATATTATACTTCTAATCTTTTAAAAATGTTTTTTTCTATTCCAAAAAAATATTATCAAATTAATCCAATTATTACAGATGCTTTAGATAAACTTTTAATATTACATGCAGATCATGAACAAAATTGTTCTACTACTACTGTACGTTTATTAGGTTCTGCATATGTTGGATTATTTTCATCTATATCCTCTGGAATTAGCGCTCTTTGGGGTAGATTACATGGAGGAGCTAATCAGGAAGTTATAGAAATGTTAGAAAATATTCTTAAAAGTGGTGGAAATATAAATAAATGGGTAGATAAAGCAAAAGATAAAAAAGATCCGTTTCGATTGATGGGATTCGGCCATAGAATTTATAAAAATTTTGATCCTAGAGCTAAAATAATTAAAAAAATAGCCGAAAAAATTATTTGTGAATTAGGAATTCATGATCCAATTTTAGAATTAGCAAAGGAACTTGAAAAAATTGCTATTCAAGATCCATATTTTATAGAAAAAAAATTATATCCAAATATAGATTTTTATTCAGGAATTATTTATCAAGCTATAGGAATTCCAAAAGATATGTTCACGGTTATGTTTGCTTTAGGTAGATTACCTGGATGGATGGCACATTGGAAAGAAATGAGATTAAATCAAGAACCTATAGGAAGACCTAGACAAATTTATATAGGATATAAAAAAAGAAATATATAATAATTTTATTATATATTATAATGTGCGGGCGAAGGGATTCGAACCCTTATACCTAATGGCATCAGATCCTAAGTCTGACGTGTCTACCAATTTCACCACGCCCACATTATAAATTTAATAGCAATTTTTTATTATTAAATAAATGAAGAGGATATAATTTCATTATTTTTATTTAAAATTTTATATTCCGTATATTTAAATGAATTTTTAGGAATAATTTTAATCCATTTTTTATATTTAAATAACCATTTTTGTTGAATTGAGGGAAATCCTTTTTTAAGATAAGCTGCGACAAAAGAATGTATATGTAATTGTATTCCCTTTTCTATTTTATTATTCATAATTTTTTCTAAGATAAATTCTAGATTATGGATATAAATTACAGGAGATTTTAATTTTTGATATTTTTCATTATATTTTAATTCTGGTCTTACTCTATGACGAGTGAATTGAACTAATCCAAATTCATTTGGAGGTAATATTTGGTGTTTAGCTTTATCGTTTTTCATTTTTTCTTTTAAATGTTCATACAATTTTTTTTTTTGATTAGGGTCATACATATCTATAAAATCTACAACAATGATTCCTCCCATATTTCTCAATCTAATTTGTCTAGCAATTTCTGTTGCAGCTAAAAGATTTACTTTCAATATATGATTAATTCTTTCTGATTCCGTACAATTTTTTTTAATATGATTAATCATTCCACTATTAACATCTATAACATGTAATGCTTCAGTATGTTCAATCACAAGATATGCCCCATTTCCTAGAGGAACATTTTTACCTAAAAAAATTTGTATTTGTTTTTCAATTCCATATTTTTCAAATATGGGGATATTACCTTTATAATATTTAATAATACTTGTTTTTTCTGGAGCAATAAAAGATAAATAAGAACTAATTTCTTTACAAAGAAAACTATTATTACAATAAATTGATTTAAAATCATCATTAAATGTATCTCTTAATAAACAATAAGTTTTATTATTTTCACTTAAAACTTTAATTGGAGGTAATTTTATTAAATTATTTAATATTTTTTTCCATTTTTTTATCAAAATAAAAAGTTCATTTTTTAAAATTTGTTCAATTTTAAAACATGCGACTGTACGAATGATTATACCAATTTTTTTTGGTTTTATTTTTTGCATGTATAAAATCAATCTATTTTTTTCTTTTATATTTTTTATTTTATGAGAAATAGTCACTTTTTCCGAAAAAGGAATTAATACTAAATTTCTTCCAGGAATACAAATTTTTGCCGTTAATTTTGGTCCTTTATTCGAAATAGGTTCTTTTGATATTTGAACTAAAATATTTTGTCCAGGATATAATATTTTTTCTATAGAACTTTTATCCTCTTTTTTATTTAAAAAAAAGTATTGTTTAAAAAATTTTTTTTGATTTATGGTAATTAAATCTAACATTTTTTCGATTTGAAATCCAAGATCATCATAATGTAAAAAAGCACTTTTTGAATAACCTATATCAATAATAGCAGCATTTAATCCATATGAAATTTTTTTAACTATTCCTAAGTATATATCCCCTACAGAAATTTTATTATTGTAATTTTCTTGATGAAGTTCCAATAACTTTCCTTTTTCTAAAAGGGCTATCTTAACTTCTTGTTCTTCTGCATTTATAACTAATTCTTTATTCATACACAAAAACAAGAAAAAAAAATTTAGAAATTATAATAGATTAACTTTTGATAAAGATGATCAAATTTTTATTTTTTTTCTTATGTCTATTTTTTCTATTTCTTTTTTTTCTTTTATGGGTAGCTATTTTTCGTCTTTTTCTTTTTTTTCCGTTTGGCATAATAATTTTAAATCGTTATTGATTTATCTTTAGACATATTATTTTTTTTAATAATAATAGAAACGTTTTTCTTTACTAATTCAGTAAATGCTTTTGCAGGTTTAAATGCTGGTATATTATGCTCAGGAATTACAATAGATATATCCTTGGATATATGACGTCCTAATTTTTCAGCTCTATATTTAATAATAAATGATCCAAATCCTCTTAAATAAACATTTTCTCCAGATGTAAGGCTTTCTTTTATTTTTTTCATAAAAGTTTCTATAATCTTTTTTGTATCAATCCGTTCAAATCCAGTTTCTGATATGATTTCTGTTATTATATCTGCTTTTGTCATGTTAAATCCTTCTAATAATATCCAAAATTCGATTTCTTAAATATACCAATTTTTTATAAAATTGCTCTAAAATTAAATTATATATGGATTTTTCTAAAAAAATAATAAATTGGTATAAAAATAATCATAGAAAACTTCCTTGGAGAGAAAATAAAAATCCATATTATATATTGGTTTCAGAGTTTATGTTACAACAAACAAAAGTTTCTCAAACTATAAAATATTATTTGGATTTTATACAAAAATTTCCAAATATAGAAAAACTTGCTCAAGCTGAAGAAAAAGAAGTATTAAAAGTTTGGGAAGGATTAGGGTATTATAAAAGAGCTATAAATTTACATTTTTTTGCAAAAAAATTAAGAGAAAAATCTATTGGATTTTTTCCTAAAAAATACAAAGAGCTTATTAAATATAAAGGGATAGGACCATATACGGGAGCGGCAATAGCTTCTATATGTTTTAATGAAGTTGTTCCAGCTATAGATGGTAATTTTTATAGATTATTTTCTAGATATTTAGGAATATATAATAATATTACATCAATATTGACGAAAAAAATATTCCGAACTTTAATTTTAAAAATGATGGATAAGAAAAATCCTGGTATTTTCAATCAAGCTATCATGGATTTAGGTTCTACTTTATGTACTCCAAAAAAGGTTAAATGTTTTTTATGCCCTATAAAAATTGATTGTTTTTCATTTAAAAATGGAACTATATATGAATTACCTGTTAAAAATATAATAAAAAAATCTATAAAAAATAGATTTTTTTATTATATTTTTATATGTAATAATAGTAAAAAATTTTTTATTAAAAAAAGATTCAATAAAGATATATGGAAAGGCCTTTATGAGTTTCCTTTAATAGAATCAGAAAAAGTGCTTACCCTTTTAGAAATACGGAATAAAATTTGGAAAAAATATAAAATATTTTCTAAAAATATCATTTATCAAATAAAACATAAAATAACTAATCAAATTTTATTTATTCAATTTTTGAATTGTAAAATGATACAATCTATTCAAATAAAAAAAAATTTAAATAATTTTTTTGGTATTTCATATAAAAAAATTTGTAATTACCCTTTTCCTAATCCTATTATTTTATTTTTTAAAAATAAAAAAATAATTTAGTTTTTTTTATCTTTGATTAAAGAAAAATTCAATTTTTTATTCATCATCATTATTTTCTTTTCTAAAACTTAAAAAATTCAATATCTTGGAAAGAGAATCTTTGACGAAATTTTTTTTAAAAAGTACTTTATATATTCAAATAGTTCTTTATTTTTTATTAATAATAATCTTACTATTATTTTCTGCTCTTATATCTGGATCAGAAACTGCTTTTTTTTGTCTTGAAAAAAAAACTATTGATAAGGAAATAAAAAAAAATCCTTATAGAGGATATAAAGTATTAAAAATACTAAAAAATAAAAAAAAACTTTTAGCTACTATACTGATATCTAATAATTTTTCTAATATTGGAATAGTTATATTAAGTTCATCCTTAATAACAAAATATTTTTTTAAAAATAGTTTTTTTTATAAAATTCCTATAAACTTTCTATTAGAAGTAATTCTTTTAACTTTTATTTTACTTTTATTTGGAGAAATAATTCCAAAAATATATGCTAAAAAAAATAATTTTCATTTTGCTATTTTAATGTCCCAAACAATAATTAACCTTAGTAAAATATTGGATCCTATCAGTAAAATTATGATTATAGTTTATAGATTTATAGAAAAAATAATGAAAAAAAAAAATAAAATATCCGTAGATCAACTTTCAAAAGCTTTAAAAATTACATCTTCAAATCAAAAAAATATTAAAGAATGTCAATTTTTGAAAAGAATTGTTGATTTTGGAAATACGGAAACACATCAAATTATGACTCCAAGAATAGATATGTTTGCTTTAAATAAAAATACATTATTTTCTAATACTTTAGAATTAGTTTGTTATCAAGGATATTCTAGAATTCCAATTTATAAAGATAGTATTGATGATATTGAAGGAGTACTTTTTGCTAAAGATCTTCTTCCATTTATTCATGAAAAAAAATTTAAATGGACTCAATTAATTCATACTCCATTTTTTGTTCCAGAAAATAAAAAGATAGATGATCTTTTAAATGATTTTAAAAAAATAAAAATACATTTAGCAATTGTTGTTGATGAATATGGAGGAACTTGTGGGATAGTTACTCTTGAAGATGTTATTGAAGAAATAGTAGGAGATATTATTGATGAATTTGATGAAGAAAACTTATCTTATTCTAAATTAAATCACAATAATTACTTATTTGATGGAAAAACTTCTTTAATTGATTTTTACCGTATTATGAAAATAAAAGAAGAAATTTTTTTTGAAAAAAAAAAAGGTGATGCAGATACTCTAGGTGGTTTTATTATGGAAATCAATAAAGAATTTCCAAAAAAAAAACAAAAAATTAATTTTTTAAATTATTCTTTTCTTATAAGAAGAATAGATAACAAAAGAATAAAAAGTATAGAAGTAATAAGAAAAAAAAATTAAAATGATTTTATTTATTACGATAAATAGAATTAAATTTATATAATAATAAGACAATCAATGAACGATATAATTTATTTTCTTTTTTTTAAGATAGATTAATCTATGAAAAAAAAAGTAATAATCCTTTTTTGTAGTATTATTTTAATAATAGGAGTAACATTTTTTTTATATAAAAAATTTTTTTTATTTCCATTAGAAAAAAAAGCTTTAACAGAATTAATTTATGCTCAAAAATATCTTTCAGAAGGATCTATAAATAAAGCATTAAATACAAAAAAACTTAAAATACCTTATCTTGGATTTTATGGAATTGTTACTAAATACCCTTCAACTAAAGCAGGTAATATATCTAAATTTTATGCAGGAATATGCTATTATAAATTAGGAAATTATAAGGAATCTATAAAAATGATGAATAATTTTTATGCAAAAGATGAATTTTTATCTTCTATAAAATATGGAATAATAGGAGATGCTTTTACACAAATTAAAAATAATAATGAAGCTTTAAAAAATTATATCAAAGCTGCTAATATAAGAGAAAACGAAATTACTACACCTCTTTATTATTATAAAGCAGCATTATTAACCTTTTCCATTAAAAAATATAGGGATTCTAAATTTTTTCTAAAAAAAATAGAAAAAAAATATCCTTTTTTTTATATAAGGATAATGTAGATAAATATATCATGTTTATTGAAAATAAATTATAATAATTATTGATTATGAAAATATCTCCTTCATATCAAATAGATAAAAATAAAATAAAAAATAAAAAATTAAAATTTGCCATTATTGTTGCACAATGGAATCAAGATGTAACAAAAAAATTGTATAAAGGAGCTTATGAAACTTTAATTCAATCAGGTATTTTAAAAGAAAAAATAAAAACATGGGAAGTACCTGGAAGTTATGAACTTATTTATTCTGCTAAAAAAATAGCTCTTTGTTATAATTTTGATTCAATTATTGTGATAGGATCCCTTATAAAAGGAAAAACTCATCATTTTGATTATCTTTGTCAATCTATTTCACAAGGTATCAAAGATATAAATATTAAATATGATGTTCCTGTTATATTTTGTGTTCTTACTGATAAAAATAAAAAGCAATCTTTTGATCGATCAGGTGGAAAAATTGGAAATAAAGGAATAGAATGTGCAAAAACTGCATTATATATGGCCTTTTTTAAAAATTCTATTGAATAAAATAGTTCCTTTATGAAGGATATTATTCAATTTTTACCTAAAAAAGTAATCAATCAAATTGCAGCTGGCGAAGTTATACAACGTCCTTCTTCTGTATTAAAAGAACTTTTAGAAAATTCTATAGATGCAAAATCAAAAAGTATTGATATATTTATAAAAGATTCAGGAAAAACATTAATTCAATTAATAGATAATGGAGAAGGAATGAGTTATAATGATGCTAGGAATAGTTATCAAAGATATACTACTTCTAAAATAAAAACCAATGAAGATATTTTTAAGATTAATACAAAAGGATTTCGTGGAGAAGCTTTAGCTTCCATTGCTTTCGTTTCTCAATTGGAAATACAAACTAAAAATAAAAAAAGTCCAATTGGTATTCACATTCTTGTAGAAGAAGGAAAAATTAAAGAACAAATTCCTATTAACATGCTTAAAGGAACAAGAATTTCAGTAAAAAATATTTTCTATAAATTTCCTGCAAGAAGAATATTTTTAAAATCTTCTAAAATAGAATTTAAACATATTATTAATGAATTTTATAAAATTATTTTAGCACATAGAGATATTATTTATCGTTTTTATCATAATGATAAAATTATTTACTTTTTTAAAAAAGCTTCTTTAAAAGAAAGAATAGAAGAAATTTTTATTAAAAATCAAAAATTACTCCCTATTTTAATCAAAAAAAATAAAATTATTATAGAGGGATTTATTAGTAAACCAAATTCTTCAATAAAAAAAGGAGATCATTTTTTATTTGTGAACCAACGTTGTATAAATAATATCCTTTTACATAAAAAAATTATTCATTCTTATGAAGGTATTTTAAAAAATTTAAAAACAGTTTCTTATTTCATTTTTATTTACATAGATCCAATTTTAGTCAATTGGAATATTCATCCTACAAAAAAAGAAGTAAAATTGGAAGAAGAAAATTTGATTTGTAATATGATTCAAGAAGAAATTAAAAATATTTTATGTTGTCAATATAAAGTAAAAAAAGAGGAATTAAATAATTCAGATTTATTATTAAACTTTAATTCCTCAAAAAAAGAATCATTCATTTTTATGAATCATTATGATTCTTTTTTTGAGGAATTTTCTTATAAAGAAAAAGTAACTCAATTAGATAATTGGTTTCATAAAATGAAAAAATCTAATTATTTTATTGATATTAATCTTACGAAAAAATTATCCAATTACATATTTCATGAAAAAAAAATAAAAACTTTTCAAATAAACGGAAAATATATAATTTTTTTATGGAATAATGAAAATATAATATTAGTAGATCAACATAGAGCTCATCAAAACATATTATTTGAATTTTTTTTTAAGAAAAGAAAAAAAAAATTAATAAGCCAAAAATTTCTTTTTCCAATTGAAATTAAACTTTTAAATAATGAATTTATTTTATTGAAAAATATTCAATATGAATTAATTGAAATGGGATTTCATTTATACTTTTGGAATCAATCTGTATATTTATATTCTATTCCTGAGAATATTCATCAAAACATATTAGTTGAAATTTTTAAAAATATTTTAACATATAATTTTATTAATGGAGCAAAAAATAATAAAAAAATACTTATTCAATCTATATCTAAATCTGCAGCTGTAAAATCCGGAACGGAATTACATTCTAATAAAATGGAATGTTTAATTAGAGATTTTTTTTCTTGTAAAAATATAAATTATACGTATTCAGGAGATCCGATATTTTTTATTTTTAATAAAAATTTTTTTAAAAAAACAATTTTGTAAGTGAATTTTTATACATCAAATTTCAATTCAGATGCTGTAAAACACTTGATTAGTATTAATATACTTGTATATACAGCTACCTTTATTTTTTCACAATATAAAATAGAATACCTACTTTCTTTATATCATCCTCTAGATGATCGATTTGAATTATATCAGATTTTTACTCATATGTTTGTACATTCTAAACGTCTTTTTTTGCACATAATTTTTAACATGTTGGCCTTATTCATGTTTGGAGGACAAATGGAAACTTTATTAGGAATAAAAAAATTTTTAATAGTATATTTTTTATCTGGTATTTTAGCTTCTTTATTACAATTAGGATTTAATACTAGTATCCTTTATTATTTCGTTCATACATTGGATTTTTCACAAGCAAAAAAAATTTTTGATTATTTAAATCAAGAACAACGAATTAATCTTTATAGTTCCATATATTCTCCTATGATGGGTGCTTCTGGAGCCGTTAGTGGAATAGTAGGTGCTTTTGCTAGATATTTTCCAGAACATAAAATATTTATTTTACCTTTCCCATTTCCAATTGCTGTACGAAAAGCTCTTTTGATTTTTATTTTTGGAAGTTTTATTTCTGCTATTTTTAACTTTTCTCCTGGTGTTGCACATTTTGCTCATATTGGGGGGATTATTTCTGGTTATTCTATAGGAAATTTTTTTCTAAAAAAAAGAAAATGAAAAAACATATTTTAATAAATTATCAACTATTTTTTATAGAAAAAAAAATAGAATAAAAGATAGAAAAAATATATAAATGAAAATATAAAAAAAAAGGATAAATAAGAATTTTGTCCATATATCGTAGTCATAGTACGATTCCAACGAAATTTCCAATTAAAAAAATTTAAAGGATTTTCTCTATCCCAGTCAATACTCATCCATATAAATATAGGTTTTCCAACTATATGATCTTCTGGTACAAAACCCCAATAACGAGAATCCGAAGAATTATGTCTATTATCCCCCATCATGAAATAATAATTTTTTTTTATTTTATAAAAATTATTTTTTTTATTATTAATAAAAAAATAAAAATATTTTTTTTCAATATTATTTCCTTCTGAAACAATAATATCATAATAAATGTTAATATTATTTGAATTTAATTTAATTAAATCTCCTTTTTTTGGAATCAATAATGGACCAAAAAAATCTCTATTCCAACCAAAATTATTTGGAAATATAGAATTTTCTTGAAAATAAATTGGTAAAATATATTTTTTTATAAAAATTATGTTATCAAATAAATTTTTAATTTGAATTGCTTTTTTTTCTGTCAACATTATTTGATAAAAATATTCGTCATTTTTTTCTAATATCATTTCAACTTCTTCAATATTCATATTTTCTTTAATAAATTCTATATTTAATGGTATATTTTTCGTTTTAATAAGGTAAATATGTTGTTTTTCTAAAATATTTTTTTTGTAAGATTTTTCTTTTTGATAGTTTATAAATAAATCTCCATTTTTTATATAAATTATATCACCTGGTAATCCAACACAACGTTTAATATAATTTTCTTTTCGATCTATAATTTTATGATTAGAATCTTTAGGATAATTAAAAACAACAATATCGTTTCTTCGAATTGGTTGTATTGGAGAAAAACGTAAATAAGGCCATTTAAAAATAGAAATATAAGATTTCCATTTTCCAAAAATAGTGTTATGAGTAAATGGAATAGATATTGGAGTTATTGGCATACGTAATCCATAATGAATTTTACTTACTAATATAAAATCACCTACAAGTAAAGTTCCTTCCATAGAAGAAGTAGGGATCACAAAAGGTTGAAGTATATAAGTATGTATAAGAAAAGAAAAAATCATAGCAAATAAAATATTAGATTCTATATCACTTTTTGATTTTTTTATTTTTGATAGTTCAATATTTTTAGAGTAATTTATATAAAATATATATCCTCCTAGAGTTAAAAAAAATAAAATAATATTTTTTTTTGAATTTTTTCCAAAATTTTTAAGTAAGTCTATCCATAAAATTCCAAATAAAAAAATACTTGTTAGTGGAATAAATAATAAAAATAACCACCAAATAGATCTTTTATAAATTTTTAAAAGGAGAATAATATTGTAGATAGGTATAATCAATCTATAATAATCGATTCCTAATTTTTTATAAAGTCTCCATGTTCCTAAAACATGAATAAAATGTTCAAAACATAAAAAAATACTACTGAAAAGAAAATATTGAAACATAAAAATATATTTTATATAAAATTTTTATATACCTAAAACTTCTTTCATAGAAAAAATACCCTTTTTATCTTTTATCCATTCTGCTGCAATAAGAGCCCCTGTAGCAAATCCTTCTCTATTATGAGCTTGATGTTTAATTTCTATATTTTCTATTTTAGATTGATACAAAACTCTATGTATTCCTATTTCATTATCCAATCTTTTTGAAATAATTAATATTTGATTTTTTGTTTTTTTTTTATCTAAAATCCAGGTTTTTTTCATTTTATTATTAATAATATTTTTTGCTAAAACAAGAGCAGTACCACTAGGTCGATCCATTTTTTCTTTATGATGAATTTCTTCAATTTTTATTTCATAATTTATAGAATATGGAAATAAAAATTTTGATAATTTATCATTAATTTCATAAAAAATATTCATTCCTATACTAAAATTGGAAGAATATAAAAAAGTTCCATTTTTTTTTTTACATATATCTTTAACAAGATGAAATTTTTCTAACCATCCTGTAGTTCCACACACTACAGGAATATTATTTTCTATACAAATCTTGATATTATTAAATGCTGAATCAGGACAACTAAATTCTACGGCTACATCTACATTTTTTAATGAAATATTACAAGGACTTTTATTAGAAAAAAAAGAAATTTGATGATTTCTAATTTTTGCTATTTTTTCTATAGATTTACCCATTTTTCCATATCCTATTATGGCTATATTCATATTTTTTAAAATTTTTATATATAAAATTAATGATTCAAAGATAGATTAACTTTAGTACTGAAATTTTATTTTATTAATTAAAATAAATTATATTTATAATTATAAAATAAAATGAAAAAAAAATAATTATTTTATAGAATAAAATTGAATATTATAGTGAATAGTATATGTATGAAATAGTAAAAAAAATATGACCAGTATATTATAATTATTATTTTATTTATTATAAATAAAAAAATTATAAAACCCACGTGGTGAAATTGGTAAACACGCCACTTTGAGGGGGTGGTATCCTCTAATAATGGATATGCTGGTTCGAATCCAGTCGTGGGTACAAAGTATTGTATTTATAGTAAAAATTTCAAAATAAAATAATACGTTTTTTATTTATTATTCTAACTTTTTTAAAAATAAAAGTTAAATAATATTATTTTATGCATCTATTTTAGATAGATATCAAATATTTATTTATTTTCAATCAAAACTATTTTATCTATTCATTATACTTATATAGGTATATTATATCTTATAAATCTTAAATTTTCTATTACCTTATTTTTTGAATAAAAATAATTTTTCTATATTCAATTTTATGATTTATAATAATTTATTTTAATAACTTTTTTTTCTGAATTATTATTTTTTACACAAAAAAAAATTCATTCCTTACTTAAAAACAAGCAATAATTTTTTTAAAATATACTTTTAGAAAAAAAAATCTATATAAAACTATAATAGTTTCATTTTTTTTATAAAAAATTTAATTTTATAATGAATTAATTTTTATTTACTTTACTAATAAATATTATATAATAAATTTTATTTCATGAAATGACTCCAGATCCTATTAATTCATTATCTATATACCAAGCTGCAAATTGTCCTTCATTTATAGCACATTGCATTCTTTCAAATTCTATAAACATTCCGTTTTTTATTTTGTATAAAAATGCTTTTTGCAATGGTTGTCTATAACGAATTCTACAAAACACCTCCATTTTATTTCCATCTAAAAGTGCAAGATCATCTCTTATCCAATGAATATTTTTTTCTTTAATAAATAAAGATTTTTTATATAGACCAGGATGATTTCTTCCCATTCCTGTATAAATAATATTTTTTTTAATATCTTTTTCAATAACAAAAAGTGCTTTTTTATATCCTCCTAAAGAAATACCTTTACGTTGACCTTTTGTAAAAAAGGGTGCTCCTTGATGATATCCAATCAATTTACCATCCGATTTTTTATATTTTTTTTTTTTAGATAAAAAAAATAATTCTTCTATTTTGAACAAAAAAAATTTTTTTTTATTATATATTGAGGATTTTGAATTAATATTAATGATTTCTCCTTTTTTAGGAAGTATTTCTTGTTGAAGAAATTTGGATAAATTAATTTTTCCAACAAAACATAATCCTTGAGAATCTTTTTTATATGCATTACACAATTTATTTTTTTCTGCTATTTTTCGTACTTGATTTTTTGTAAATGGACCTAATGGAAATAAAGATTTTTTTAATTGATATTGCGATAATTGACATAAAAAATATGATTGATCTTTATTAGAATCTTTTCCAATAAAAAGACGATAGATAATTTTATTATTTTTTATAATTATTTGTTTATTAACATAATGACCTGTAGCAATAAAATCGGCTCCTAAATCTATGGCTTTTTTTAAAAAAATATTAAATTTAATTTCTCGGTTACATAATATATCTGGATTAGGAGTTGTTCCATATCTATATCCGTTAAACATATAATTTATAATGTATTTTTTGTATTCTTTTTTCATTTCCACTACTTGGAAAGGTATTCTCAATTTTTGAGAAACTAACATAGCATAAATACTATCTTCCACCCAAGAACATTTATTGGTATTGATATTAGAATTATCCCAATTATTCATAAATAAACCGATTACTTCATAACCTTTTTTTTTAAGAAGTAAAGCTGCAACACTAGAATCTACACCTCCTGAAAGACCTACTACTACTTTTTTCATAAGAAAAAGGAATCTTTGATAAAAAATAAATTAATAATTATATATAAAATATTTTATTTTATGAAAACATTTCTCTAACACGATCAAAAAAAGATTTTTCTGAATTTCCAGGATGAGGAAAAAAATTTTCATTTTTTCTCATTTTTTCGAAAAAATTTCTTTGTTCTTCATTAATTTTTTTAGGAGTCCAAACATTTACATGAATAAAAAGACTTCCATATCCATATCCTTCAATATTAGGTAACCCCTTATTTTTTAATCTAAGAGTTTTTCCTGATTGTGTTCCAGGATCTATTTTAATACGAGCCTTTCCATTAATAGTAGGAACTTCTTTTGAAGATCCTAATATAGCATCTGGAAATGATATGTATAAATCATAATGAAGATTATTCCCTTCTCTTTTTAATTTAGGATGAGATATTTCTTCAATTAATACAATTAAATCTCCTGGAATTCCATTAAATGGAGCTTCATTTCCTTTTTCAGAAACTTTTAATTGAATCCCTTCTGTAAGACCTGCTGGTATTTGGATATTAACTAATTCTTCTTCTCTAATCAATCCATGTTTATTTGCTCCATATGGAATTTTTTCAATATTTTTTCCAGTTCCAGAACAGATATTACATTGAGACGTTGTTTGCATTCTTCCTAAAATAGTATTAGCTATATGTGTTATTTGACCTGTTCCCTTACAAGAAGTACAATTTTTAAATTTTACTCCTTGAGCTACTTTAAGTCTTTTTACTTTAACTTTTTTTTCTATTCCATTAGCTATTTCTTCTAATGTAAGTTTTACTCTTATTCTAAGATCACTTCCCTTAATAGTTTGGTATTTTGTAGATTTTCCAAATCCAAAATTAGAAAATCCTTCACCAAATGCATCAGCAAAAATATCTCCAAAATTTGTAAAAATATCTTCCATATTCATTCCTGATCTACCAGAGCTACTACCTTTTATACCGGAATGTCCAAATTTATCATAACGTTGTTTTTTTTCTGGATTTCCTAATATTTCATAAGCTTCCGCAGCTTTTTTAAATTTTTCTTCTGCATTTTTTTTATTATCCGGATTTTTATCTGGATGATATTTAATTGCTAATTTTCGATAAGCTTTTTTAATTTCTTCTGAAGTAGCATTTCTAGAAATATTTAATACTTCGTAATAATCTTTTTTCATTATGAAGATAAAAGTTTATTATTTTCCGGTAATGACTTTAGCATGTCGTATAACTTTTTCCTGTAGAATATATCCAGATTCTATAATTTCTATTACTTTTCCTTTTAAATTTTCTGTTAAAACTGGTATTTGTGTAATTGCTTCATGAAAATCGGTATTAAAATCATCTCCTTTTTTGATTTTAATTTTATTCAATCCTTTTTGTTTTAAAATTTTGATAAATTTTACCTGTATTAAATAAATTCCTTGAATTATAAGTTCATTTTTTGACTTTTTAAGCTCTTTAAGACCTCGTTCAAAATCATCTAAAATTGGAATTAAATCTAGAATAATTTGTTGATGAACAGTTCTAAATAGATCTAAACTTTCTTTTTTAATACGTTTTTTATAATTTTCAAATTCTGCAAAAATACGTAAAAATTTATCTTTTTCTTTTTCTAATTTTTCTTTTATAATTTCTATTTCCTTTAATAGATTATCGTTAATTTTTTCCTTTAATAGATTATCGTTAATTTTTTCCTTTAATAGATTATCGTTAATTTTTTCCTTTAATAGATTATCGTTAATTTTTTCCTTTAATAGATTATCGTTAATTTTTTCCTTTAATGGATTATCGTTAATTTTTTCCTTTAATGGATTATCGTTAATTTCTTCCTTTAATGGATTATCGTTAATTTTTTCCTTTAATGGATTATCGTTAATTTTTTCCTTTAATGGATTATCGTTAATTTCTTCCTTTAATGGATTATCGTTAATTTCTTCCTTTTTTTCAAATTTTTTTTGATTTATATTCATAAAATAAAAAATATTTATATAGTAATTCTATGCTTTAGAAGCAAATTTTTTGCCATATTTTATAATTATGTCATTATGACAGGTTATAAAAATCCAATATAATTTTCATGAAGGATTAAATTTTAAGATTTTCCGAATATTATTCAATCTTTTAAAAGCAATATTTTTAGCTTTTTTAGCCCCTAAATCAAGAATACGATCTAATAAATATTTCTTTTTTATTAAAGAAAAAAAATTTTTTCTTTCAACTGAAAATTTTTTTATTATACATTCATATAAGGCTATTTTAGCCTCTAAATATCCATATCCCCCCATTATATATTTTTTTCTCATTTCTTCTACTCTATCTATAGGAGCTAATAATTTATACAAGTACATTATATAATTTTTATCTGGATTTTTTTTTTCATTTAAAGACTTATTATCTGTATGAATACTCATAATTTGTTTTTTTAATATTTCGTCTGAAGAAAATATATCAATCCAATTTTTTTTTGATTTACTCATTTTTTTTCCATCTATACCAGGAATTAACATAGTTTCTTTTTTAAGAAATGCTTTAGGTAATATAAATATTTTTTTTCCTATTTTTTTATTAAAACGATTAGCTATGTAACGTGCTATTTCTATATGTTGTAATTGATCTTTTCCTACAGGAATTATTTCGGCATTATAGAGTAATATATCAGCTGCCATTAAAATAGGATATGAAAATACTCCTACATTAATTTTTTCATTATTTTTCATTTTTTTTTTGAATGAATGAGCTAATGTAAGTCTTTGATAGGGAAAAAAACAATTTAAATACCAAGCTAGTTCAGTAACTTCTGAAACATCAGATTGTCTATAAAGTAGATTTTTTTCTGTATTTAATCCAAAAGCTAACCATGCTGCCGTAATTTGATAGGTATTATTACGGATAGTTTCTAGATTTTTCATTTCTATCAGTGAATGTAAATCTGCTATAAATATGTACGAAGAATATTTAGAATTATTAGCTATATTTATAGATGGAATGATCACTCCTAAAATATTTCCTAAATGAGGAATTCCCGTACTTTGAATTCCTGTTAACATATTTTTATTCATATAAAAATCGTTTTGTTTTATTTTATTAAATATTATTAACAAATATAATTATAATGAAATTTCATTCATTTATATAGATTTTTACTTTTTTATTTTTTATATTAAAGCTTCCCATCCACTAATGATTTCAAGTATTTCTTTAGTAATATTAGTTTGTCTTTCTTTGTTATAATTCAACATAAGATTTCTTTTAATATCATTAGCATTTTCTGTAGCTTTATGCATAGATATCATACGTGAAGTATGTTCTGAAGTAGATGATTCTAACAAACTTTTAAATATTTTTACGCTAATAAGTTTTGGAATCATATAATTTAAAATTACCATATTAGATGGTTCTAAAATAGAATATTCATATTCTGATAATTTTTGATTACTAAAAGTAGGAAGAGAAATTGGAAGAATTTTTTCAACAATTACTTCTTGAAATAAAGTATTTTTTAGATAATTATATATCAAGTAAATAGAAGAAATTTTTTGAGATAAAAAATCTTCAATAATTTTTTTTACAAAAAAATATATATCAAGAAAAATTAATTTTAAAAATTTTTTTTTTATATTCATATAAAGTATATTTTTTTGATAAAAAAAAAAATTAAAACCTTTCTTTCCAATAGAAAAAAAAATATCTTCATTTTTTACTGAATTATCTTTTTTTTGAATTATTTTATTAATTTTATCAAAAATTAAGGAATTAAATGACCCACATAATCCACGATTAGAAGTAATTACGATAAATAATTTTTTTTTAGATGAAAAAAAATAATTATTTTTTTTTAAAATTTTTGTATTTTCATGGAATGAATATAAAATATTTTGAAATAATTGTTCTATATATTTTGAATATTTTTTGAAATGAATAAGAGATTCTTTAGATTTTCGTAATTTTACGATAGAAATCATTTTCATAGCTTCTGTAGTTTTTATAATAGAAGCTATAGATAAAATTCTATTTTTTATTTCTTTTGGATTAGACATAATTAAGAAGAT
Organism: Blattabacterium sp. (Cryptocercus punctulatus) str. Cpu; assembly: GCF_000236405.1. Taxonomy (NCBI): domain Bacteria; kingdom Pseudomonadati; phylum Bacteroidota; class Flavobacteriia; order Flavobacteriales; family Blattabacteriaceae; genus Blattabacterium; species Blattabacterium sp. (Cryptocercus punctulatus) str. Cpu. The sequence continues at coordinate 533,522 of NC_016621.1, forward strand.
AGATATTTTTCACTTAATTCCAGTGCTACATTTTCTAATATAGATGCTGATGTTTCATCAAATAAACCATTTTTTAAAGAATCTAATAAATTTTTGTGTTTCTCATTTAAATAAAAAAGATATTCTTTTTCAAAAGATGAAATTTTTTCAATAGGAATATTTTTTAAAAAATTTTTAGTTCCAGCATAAATAATAGCAATTTGATCGGAAATATTATATGGATTATGAGGTGCCTGTTTTAATATTTCTATATTTCTTTTTCCTTTTTGTATAATATTCATAGTTGTAGGATCTAACTCAGATCCAAACTGAGAAAAAGATTCTAATTCTCGAAATTGAGCTTGATCTATTTTGAGGGTTCCAGATATTTTTCTCATAGATTTAATTTGAGCAGATCCTCCTACTCGGGAAACGGAAATACTTTCATTAATAGCTGGACGGACTCCAGAATGAAATAGATTTTTTTCTAAAAAAATCTGTCCATCTGTTATAGAAATAACATTGGTTGGAATATATGAAGATACATCTCCAGATTGAGTTTCAATAATAGGAAGGGCAGTTAAAGATCCTCCCCCCTTTACATATTTTTTAATGGATTCTGGAATATCATTCATTTGTTTAGCAATTTTTTGATCTTGTATAATTTTAGCAGAACGTTCTAATAAACGAGAATGTAAATAAAAAACATCTCCTGGATATGCTTCTCTACCAGGAGAACGTCGCAATAATAAAGATATTTCTCTATAAGAAACAGCTTGTTTGGATAAATCATCATAAACTACTAAAGAAGAATGACCTGTATCACGAAAATATTCTCCAATAGAAGTTCCAGAAAAAGGGGCAAAAACTTGTATGGATGCAGGATCTGATGCTTTAGCTGCTATTATAACAGTATAATTCATAGCACCTTTTTTTTCTAGAATTTTTGCTATTCTAGCTATTGTAGATCCTTTTTGGCATATAGCTACATAAATACAATAAACTGGTTTATCCGTTTCAAAAAATTCTTTTTGATTAATAATAGTATCAATAGCAATAGTTGTTTTTCCAGTTTGTCTATCTCCAATAATCAATTCTCTTTGTCCTCTTCCTATAGGTATCATACTATCTATAAATTTTATTCCGGTTTGAAGAGGTTCTTTTACAGGTTCTCTATAAATAACACCTGGTGCTTTTCTTTCTAATGGCATTTCAAATAGTGGTCCTATTATTTCCCCTTTTCCATCTATAGGATTTCCTAGTATATCTATTACACGTCCTAGCATCCCTTTTCCAACTTTTATAGAACAAGTTTTCCCTGTACGTTTAATCATATCCCCCTCTTTTATATCTTTTGAATGATTAAGCAATACTATGCTCACATAGTCTTCTTCTAAATTCAATACAATTCCTTTTATTCCAGTATGGAATTCTACTAATTCTCCACAAAATGCCGAATTTAGACCAAAAGCTCGAGCGATTCCATCACCTATTTGAACTACAATTCCATATTCAGATAATTTTGATTCATATTGAAAATCAGATAATTGTTTTTTAAGAATGGATGATATTTCAGAATATTTTAAATCGTACATAAAAATAAATACTTTATATTGAATCTTTGAATATATTTTTAATACTTAATAATTGATTCTTCACACTTAAATCCCATTCTTTATATCCTATTTGAAATAAAAATCCCCCAATAAGAGATTTATCAATTTTATTAATAATGTGATATTTTTTATTTTTTAATTTTTCTGAAGAAATAATTTTATGTATTATCATTTTTTGAATATCTATACTTAAAGGAAAAAAAGAAGTAATAATACATTTTAATAATCCTTTTTTTTCTTTATATATTTTTTGATATTCTAAAAAAATTTTTTTTATAAGATATTCTCTATTACGTATAATTAAAATTTTTATAAAATGAAAAATAAAAATATCGAAAGAATAGAAAATTTTCTCTAAAATTTGTATTTTTTTTTCTGAATTTAATAAAAAAGAATGAAAAAACTTATTTAACTCTACATTTTTAGATAATAAGAAAGATATTTTTTTTATTTTTTGATAAATAGAATCCATGTTATGGGTTTTCATAGAACTTTCAAAAAGTACCATAGCATAATGTTTAGTTATTCTTATTTTCGAAAACATTTTAAAATGTTTATTAGTTTAATTTATTTAGCCATTCTTTTATAAATTTCTCTTGTTTTTCCATTTTTTGATTTTGATCCAATTCTTTTTTTAATATTTTTTCAGCAATTTTTATGGAAATATTTCCTATTTGATTTTTCAAATCATGAATAGCAGCTTTTTTTTCTATGTGTATAATTTTTTTTGTTTCTGTTAATATTTTTTTTTTCTCTAAAAAACCTTCTTCTATTGCTTTATATTTAATATTTTCTTTCATTTGAATAGCTTCTTTCAAAATCATATCTCTTTTTATACGAGTTTCTTTTAAAATTTTATTTTTTTTATTTTCTATAAAATCCAATTCTTTTTGAATTTGATTAGCTTTTTCTATAGAAATTCGAATTTTTTCTTCTCTTTGATCAATAAATTTTATTATTGGTTTCCAAGCATATTTAGAAAGAAACAATATCAATATTACAAATATTATTGTTTGCCAAACAATTAATCCAATAGAAGGAGTTATCAAATCCATTATAAAAATCTATTTAAACACAGCTAATAAAGCAGTTACTATTCCAAAAAGGGCAGCACCTTCAATAAGAGCTGAAGCAATAATCATTGCATTTTGTATTTTTTCTGAAGCTTCAGGTTGTCTAGCAATAGAATCCATAGCTGAACTTCCAATTTTACCAATTCCTAAACTAGCTCCTATCACTGCAATTCCAGCTCCTAAAGCAGCTAAACCGGAATATGTTAAATCTATATCCATAATATAATGTTATTTCATTTTACATTTATAATTCTTTACGGTTGTTCCTATGAGCAAAGCAGATAAAGTTGTAAAAATAAAAGCTTGCAAAAAAGCAACCATAATTTCTAACAGGGAGATAAAAAAACCAAAAATAATGGAAAAACTAGTAATTAAAAAACTTTTAAAAATAAAAATAAGACAAATAAAACTTAAAATGACAATATGTCCAGCAGTAATATTAGCAAATAAACGAATACATAAAGTTAATGGACGAATTAAAATCCCTACCAATTCTATTGGAGCTAATAATAATTTTATTCCTATTGGAACATTGGGCATCCATAAAATATGTTTCCAATAACTTTTATTAGCCCTCATATAGGTTATTATAAAAGTAATTATAGATAAAAATAACGTAATACTTATATTTCCGGTAACATTTGGAAATCCTGGTAGCATTCCTATTAAATTGTTAATCAATATAAAAAAAAATATAGTTAATAAAAAAGGAAAATAAATTTTATATTTTTTTTCCCCAATATTTGGGATAACAATCTCATCACGAATAAATAGTATTAAAAATTCCAAAAAAATTCCTAAACTCCATTTTATTTGATAATTTTCGTAATTTTTCCTCATTTTTATAAAAATGAAACATAATAAAATAAAGGAAATAAAAATAGATACTACATTTTTTGTAATAGAAAAATCTAATGGTTTATCATTTTTTGGATAACCTTTTGAATCCATATATAAATTTCCAATAGAATCGGTTTTATATATTTTTTCTTTAAACATTTTATAATTTCCATATTTTCCTTTTACTACTTTTCCATGAGAAAATTGAGAAGAAAAAAAAAATTCTAATCCATTATTCCATAAAAATATAGGTAAAGAAAAATTTTTATCCCCAATAATATTCCATTCATGGGAATCACTGATATGTTCAATAATTGTCTTAGCTACATCAATATTTTTTTTTTCTTTTGCGAAAATATTCACATGAATAAAACCAAAAAAATAAGGAATAATAAATAATATATTACTAATTTGTTTAACCCCATTCATTCAATAGACGAATAGAAAACAAATTTAGTTTTTTTATTAAAAAAAACTAAATTTGTTTTCTATTAAATTATGAATTAAAATCAATTTAAAAAATGAAAATATAGATTAAATTAAAAAATTTTATCATCATGTAATAAAATTCCTATATCATATAATTCATTTCGAATTTTATCTGAAAGAATCCAATTTTTCTTTTTTCTTTCTTCTGTTCTAATTTTTATTAATTTTTCAGTAATTATTTTTAATTTTTTAGAAGATTTTTCCAAAAAATTTTTTTCAATAATTTGAATACCAAGAATATCAAAAATAAAATAATTCATATATTTTTTCAATAAATGAATAGTTTCTATATCATTATCATTGATAAAAGCAGAATTAATGATATGAGATACTTTAAATAAATAAGAAATTAACAATGGAGTATTAAAATCATCATTTATTGCTTCATAACAGTTTCTTATCCATTGAGAAACATCAAATATAAAACTATTCGTTTTTTTTTTTTTAGAAGAAAAAAAATTTAATTTTTGGATCCCATTCATTAACCTATAATATCCTTTTTCTGCATCTATAAGTCCTTTGTTAGAAAAATTTAAAATACTACGATAATGAGATTGTAAAATAAAAAATCGAATAATGGTTGGATGAAAAGTTTTTTTACGACATTTGGAAATCAAATCTTTTAATTCTAAGTAATGGCCAGTTGATTTACTCATTTTTTTATCATTTAATGTTAACATATTTGTATGCATCCAATAATTTGCAAGTTTATTATTATAAACACCTATCGCCTGTGCTAATTCACATTCATGATGTGGAAATTTTAGATCAATCCCTCCACCATGAATATCAAAAATTTCTCCTAAATATTTTGTACTCATAGTAGTACATTCTATATGCCAACCTGGAAATCCTTTACCCCATGGAGAATTCCAATTCATAATATGATTTTTTTTTGCTTTCTTCCAAAGAGAAAAATCTTGAAAACAATGTTTTTCTTTTAAAAATTTTTTTTGTTTACTAAATAGTTTATCTATTCTATTATGACTTAATATTCCATAAGAATAAGATTTTCTATACTTTTTCATATCAAAATAAATAGATCCATTTTTTTCATACGCTAATTTTTTTTGAATCAATTTTTGAATTATATCAATTTGTTCTATAATATGACCAGTTGCAGTAGGTTCAATACTTGGAGGTAAAGTATTGAAAAGATTTAAGGTAGAATGAAAAGAAATAGTATATTTTTGGACAATTTCCATAGGTTCAAGGCCTTCTATACGAGATTTTTTTAAAATTTTATCCTCTCCGTTATATTTTTCCTTTTCTAAATGTCCTACATCTTCTAAATGTCCTACATCCGTGATATTTCTTACATAACGAACTTTATAGCCTAAATGTTTTAAATAACGAAAAATTAAATCAAATACAATAAAAGTCCGACAATTTCCTAAATGTAGATGATTATAAACTGTAGGACCACAAACATAAATTCCCACATATTCTTTATGAATAGGTTGAAATAATTCTTTTTTTCTAGTTAAAGAATTATATATTCGTATATGATTTCGTATATTTTTTTTTTCTTCTATTTTCATATATTTTTATATTCCTTCTATGGAATTCCAATGTAATGGAAAAATTCTTTTCGAATTTCCGGGTTTTTTTTAAATATTCCTAATAATTTAGTAGTAATAGTTTTGGTATTGATATCTTGAATTCCACGAGAATTTACGCATAAATGTTTTGCTTCTATAATACAAGCAACATTTTTTGTATTTAAGATTTTTTGTAAAGATTTTACGATTTGTATAGTTAAACGTTCTTGAACTTGTGGTCTTTTTGAATAATAATTCACTATTCTATTAATTTTAGAAAGACCTATCACTTTCCCATTAGAAATATAACCAACGTGAGCTTTTCCAACAATAGGTAAAAAATGATGCTCGCATATAGAATATATTGTAATATTTTTTTCTATTAACATTTGGTTATACCTGTATTTATTTTCAAATGTAGATACTTTAGGAAAAGTCTTGGGATTAAGACCACTAAATATTTCTGTTATAAACATTTTTGCTACTCTTTTAGGGGTACTACGTAAACTATCATCATTCATATTCAATCCTAATATTTCCATAATATGGAAAAAATATTTTTCTATTTTAGAAATTTTTTCTTCGTCACTAATAAAAAAGGCATCATTACGTAATGGGGTTTCATGATCTTCTAATAAAGAAGAAATAGTTTTCTTTATTTTTTTTTAAAAAATTTTTGATGTTTCTCTTCCATCATTAATTAACTTAATTAATCCATGATAAACAAAGGTACAAAAAGGAATATGTCTTTTTTTTTAAAAAATAATTATTCTAATTTTTATATTTTTCATATTTATTCAATTTTTTTTAAAATTAAAAGGTATCCTACAAATAGGAATAGGAATTACTTTATGCATGTTTTTTTGATGTAAAGTTTGATATTTTTTAAGGATATTTTTTTCACTTTCCTTAAAAATATCATAATTGAAAAAATTTTTTTTTTCTTCTGTAATTTTCATTGCCCATTCCAATTCTTCATAAGTGGCTTTTAGTTGATCTTCATCAGATCTTTGATCTTCCCATAATCCATCCGTAGGTTTTGCTTTTTGTATACAATTAATAATTTTTAATTTTTTAGCTAAAAAACGTATTTCACTTTTTGTTAAATCTGCTATAGGATGGAGATCCACTCCACCATCTCCATATTTTGTAAAAAATCCAACTCCGAAATCTTCTATTTTATTTCCAGTTCCAACTACTAAATAATTATTTATATTAGCATAATAGTATAAAGTTATCATACGAATACGAGATTTTATATTTGCTAAAGCAAGCAAATTTTTTTTTTTAAAAGGATCGTTTACTGTATGAATAAAAGATAAATATAAAGAAGATAAATCTTTTTTTATATGATGGACATTTAAAAATTTAGATTTTAAAAAATTTGCATGTTTTTGAGATAATAAATTTTTATTTTTATCTAGTATTGGCATTTCTAATATTAAAGTTGGATACTTAGTCATAGCAACTAAAATGGATGTTACAGATGAATCTATCCCCCCGGATATACCAATAATAAATCCATTGGATTTAGATTTTTTTATATATTTTATAAGCCAATATATAATATATTCAATTATTTTTTTTGCATTTATCATTTTAAATGATTTTTATATTTTTCATAAAAAAAATTTTAAAAAAATGTCCTTAATTCTTAATTTAGAAACTTCTACAAAAAATTGTTCGGTAAGTATTTCCAAAAATGGAATATGTATTACATCTATAGAAGAATGTTCGGAAAAATATCTTCATTCAGAAAAATTACATACATTTATACAATATGCTATAAAAATTTCTAAAATTGATATAAATGATTTAAAATCAATTTGTGTTAGTAAAGGTCCTGGTTCTTATACTTCACTAAGAATAGGAATATCTGCCGCTAAAGGTTTGTGTTTTTCATTAGGGATTCCTTTATTATCATTAGATTCATTAACAATTATGAGTCAAAAAATAGATATTAAAGATGGATTTTTATTACCTATGATACATGCAAAATCCGATTTTTTTTATACTTCCTTATTTAATAAATCTAAAAATCGGATAGCACCTATCTCTATAAAAAATATCAATGATCAATATTTCAGATTTATCACAAAAAATCAAAAAGTATATTTTTTTGGTAATGTAAATTTTCAAGAAAAAGAAAAAAGTTTATTGACAGATTATTTTCATTTTTTTTCTCATATTTATCCCTCTGCCATAGATATGTCTTTTCTTTCTTATGTAAAATTTTGTAATAAAAAGTTCAATAAAATTGAAAATTTTATTCCATTTTATTTATAATAAATAAAATCTATTTTTTTTCTATTTATATATTATTAAGTAAAAATATATATTTTTTTGAATAGGATTATTAAAATTGGAACAAAACATAGTCCAATATAAGTTTATTAAGCTAGAAAAATCAAAATTTTTATTCAAAAAAAGGTTATTATTATCGTTTATTTTTTTATAAAATATGAAGGATATTTAATTCAAAATATTCCTATTCATAAATTAAAAAAATCAGGTATTTTTACTAAAAAAAATTATTCAGGTTATGCTTTCAAGAGTAATTGATTTAGTTCTTTCAGTTTATTTAAAATAGATTAGTTTTTCTTATTTATTAAAATAAATAGTAGTATATTACAAAAAAATTCAATAATTTTTTTTTTTAAGATTCAAATATACATGCTATTACAGATACTGTAAGTCTTAAAAGAGATTTTTTATAAAAATTTTTATCCACATCATAATTTTGTAAATTATAAATATAAATACAAAATTAAAAAAACTCCGTTAAAATTATTGTAAAAAAAGCTATTTTAAAAAAATAGGATTGGAACGTTGAGGTATATTACATAATTTATAGAAATTAAATTTTCAAATATTAAATTGAATGATAAATTAACGAAATTATATTATTTAAAAAAATGTAAAATATTAATTTTGAGTATTTTATAATATATATATATGTAAATCATAATAGGGGATCATGTAATTATTTATTAAAAATAAAATTACTTATTTTACAGGAATATTGTTCAATATAAATAGTATGAATCAAATACAAAAACAAAAATAGGATATCATAATAATTTTATCGTAATAGAATGTTCGTAAGAAAATATTAGAATAAGGTTAGATGGAAATTTTATTGAAAAAAATCAAGGGAAAAAATATTTCATAATAAATTATGATCCAAATTAATTTCCGAAAATTATTACCGTTTTTAACTCCAATTATATTTTTATATATAATTATTTCTTTAGGATGGAAAACTTCTATAAATACTTTTATTAATGTAGTAATACTTATTGTAATGATGTTAATATTAAGTTTTTTTCATTTTTTTATCCTTTTTGAAAAAAAATTAGATAAAGGATATCAATCTATGATATTCTTATCTTTTTTCGTTTTTATTCCCTCTATACTATTTTCTATGGGAAAATTTTTTTTTTTTAGTCACGAAACAATTACAGATGTAAGAGGGGTTTTATTAACGAGTTTAACTATATATATATTAATTCGCATTACCTATTTTATGCGAAAAATATACGTAAAAATTAATAATCCTATTTTTATTTTTATTACTAGTTTTGTGTTTTTATCTTTTTTAGGATCATTATTTCTAATGTTACCATCATCAACCGTTAAAAAAATATCATTTATAGATGCATTATTTACTTCTACTAGTGCTGTATGTGTTACTGGATTAGGGGTATTAGATACTTCTAAAGATTTTACTTATTTAGGAAAAATTATTATTCTAACTTTGATAGAACTTGGAGGATTGGGGATTTTAACCGTAACTTCTTTTTTTAGTTATTTTTTTAGGGATGGTTTTTCTTTTAGAGAGGGTGTCTATATAAGCAATTTTTTGAATACAAAGACTACAAATAACGTTCTTTTTTTAGCTGTAAAAGTAGTTTTACTTACTTTAATAGTAGAAATAGTAGGAACTTTATTAATCTATTTGTCTATTAAGAACGAAAGGAGTATTATAGAATATGATAGTCCTTTATTTTTTTCTATTTTTCATTCTATATCTGCTTTTTGTAATGGAGGTTTTTCTACTCTTAATAGAGGTTTTTATTCAGAATCTGTAAGATTTAATTATTTATTCCAATTTATTATTGCATGTTTATTAATATTGGGAGGAATAGGTTTTAATATTTTATTTAATTTTTTTACATATATATGGTTAACGTTAAAAAAATATTTTTACAAAATTTTTAAAGATGAATATTTTAGATGTCCTGTACATATTTTTACTTTAAATACAAAAATTGTTTTATTTACAACTTTTTCTTTACTTTTTTTTGGAACTATTTTTTATTATATAAGCGAATATCATTATTCACTTTCTGAACATTCTTCTATTTTTGGAAAGTGGATTATTTCATTTTTTTCTTCTGCTACATCTAGAACAGCTGGATTTCAAGTATTAAATATGGAAAAATGGACACCCTTAACTATCTTATTTACTATTTTTTTGATGTGGATTGGTGCATCTCCTGCTTCTACAGGTGGAGGAATTAAGACAAGTACTTTTGCATTAGCATTAATGAATATTATCTCTTTATCTATAGGAAAAGATAGATTAGAAATTCAAAAAAAAGAAATTTCTTCAAAATCTGTTAGACTTGCTTTTGCCATTATAATATTATCTCTCATTATCATATATATAAGTATTTTTATTATTCTTTTTTTAGATCCAAAAAAAGATATTTTATCCATTTCTTTTGAAGCTTTTTCGGCTTTTTCAACAGTAGGATTATCTTTAGGAATTACTCCTAATTTATCCAATGGTAGTAAGTTAGTTTTAATTACTTTGATGTTATTAGGAAGAATAGGCGTTTTTAATATTATGATAGGATTATTAAAAAGAAATAGAATAAATTCTTCTTATTATTATCAATATCCTCAAGGAAATATTCTAATCAATTAAAAAAATATGAAAATTATAATTATTGGGTTAGGAAATTTTGGAAGATCTTTAGCACTTAATTTAACAGATAACGGACATGAAGTTTTTGGAGTAGATCACAAAATGGAAAAAGTTGACTTATTAAAAGATCGTATAGCTAATGTAGTTTGTATGGATGCTAATAATGAATTAGCTTATAAAGTATTGCCTATACAACAAGCTAATTTAGGAATTGTTGCTATTGGAGAAAATGAAGGGTCATCAATAGTAACAACGGCGATATTAAAAAAATATAAAAATCTTAGAATAGTCAGTAGATCTTTATCAACAATACATGATACTATATTAGAGGCTATGGGAATCAATGATGTAATTCACCCAGAACAAGATGCCGCTTATCGATTGACAAAACAAATATCTTTTAATTATGCTTTAGATTATTTTAGAGTAGATAATAAACATTCTATTGCAGAAGTTTTTTCTCCATATTCCTTTAGTGGAAAATCAGTTAAAAGTCTTAAACTAACACAAAAATATTCTGTTTCCTTAATTACTGTCATACGAGAAATTAAAAATTCTATTTCTTTCAATGAAAAATCTAAAAAAAAAGTGATAGGATTGGTTACTGGGGATACTATTTTACAAAAAGGAGATATATTGACAATTTTTGGATCTAATAAATCTATAATGAATTTTTTAAAAGATAAATTAACAAATCCTGATTAAAATACTTAAAAATATTCCATTTTAAATATAAAAAATCTATTTTAAATGATTAATTTATTTTTACTAGTTGTAATAATGGTATAAAAGGATTTTTATATAATTTTTAAAATTTTTTTTCAAAAAAATTAAAAATAATAAAACTATTTTTTTTATTTTAATTAAATATCTTTATTTTTTTACATATAAGGATATTTATATTTTTTACTTTCTTGAAAAAAAGGATTTCCAATAAAATTGAGATTTTTTCTATTTATATTGAAAAATAATATATAAATAAAAATATTACCTATTAGTAATAAAGACCCTATTTCATGTAATCCAAATTGTGGATATAAATGTTTATTTAAAATTATTTCTGGAGCTATTAAATTGTATATATCTATATAATGGCCAACGAGTAATAAAGAAGAAACTATAAGTACTATTTTTGTATTAATTTTGTTTTTACTACTCATCAAACCAAAAAAAGGAACCAAAAAATTTAGAATAATCATCCAAAAATGGATATTTCCATATAGTTCCTCTCTTTTCAAAAAGTGAATAACTTCTTCTGGAATATTTCCGTACCAATAAAGTAAAAATTGTGAAAACCAAAAATAGGTCCACAATAAACTACTAGAAAAAAGATATTTACTTAAATCATGCAAATGATTTTCATTAAATAATGGTAAACATCCTATTTTTTTTAAATAAATAGAAAGAATAGTAATAGATCCAATACCGGTAACCATATAAGAGCTTAAAATATACCAACTAAATAAAGTACTAAACCAGTGAGGATTTAAAGACATAATCCAATCCCATCCCATAAAAATAGATGTTATAGAAAAAAATATTATAAACATAATAGAAAAAAATTTTAATTTTTTATAATCTTTCCAAGATCTTGTTAGATTCAAAATATGAGATGTTTTTTTTAATTTAAAATAAAAAAAATTCCAACCTATTATATAAATTAAACTTCTGATTAAGAAAAAGGGGATATTTAAAAAAGCTTTTTTACTTGAAATAACTTTATCATACTTTAATAATGAAGTAGAATAAAATTGATTAATATCCATCCAATGAAAAATATGAATAATACCCATAAAATTTAATAAAAAAAATATTAAAATAAAAAAACATCCATATGGAATAAAAGAAGCTAATTCTTCTATAATAGGATGAATTATGATCGACCATCCAGATTTTGATACATATTGTATTCCTAAAAATAATAAAGATCCTAGAGAAATAGTAGTAAAATAAAAAATAGCTATATATAACCCTAGCCAAGGTTGATTTTCTTTTTTTTCATCTTTTTGATATGAAACATTTTTTAAAAAAAAATATTTTTTTTGATTAAAATTTATTCTATTTAAAACAGGAATTTTATCAAAAAAAATAAGAAAACATCCTAATGTCATTAGAAAAAAAATTATTTTTTTTAATTTTTTAGAAAATTGATACATTGTATTTTAATTGTATTTTATCTATTTATTTTTTTTAGATACATTACATATTCTGATAATTGCCATCTATCCCTTTCATTTAATTGAGAAGCATAAGAATTCATATTATTTTTTCCATAAGTAATAACATTATAAACACTTTCAATAGTCAGATCTCTATCTTTATAATTAGGAATACCGAATATTTTTTCATTTTTGACTAAAATTCCTTGTCCATCTCCACTATCTCCATGACATATAGAACAATTTATTTTATATAATTTTTCTCCATTTTTTATGTTGTTTTTGGATTTATTCTTATTTTTTCTTTTGTAAAAAATAAATTCATAAGAATTTTTGGGAATAGTTCCTTTTACTGGTAAAAGAGAGGAAGTTTTTTCTTTTAAAAAAAGAGGAATTTTTATTTTTTTAACATTTTTTTTATAATTAGGATATGGTTCTGAATAAGGTTCATAAGCATCCGAATAATACATATCTGGCATATATACTCTATTGGGCTTTGATTTATCAAACCAACAGGAATTTAATCCTACATTAAATAAAAAAAGTAAAACAATATAAAAATATTTATGATTCATAATTTTTTTATAATCAATTTTTAAACTATTCTTTTTACGTTTACTTCCATAGCTCCATTTTTTTTTAATAAATTCAATAATTTTTTAACATTATTTTTTGTATTAATTTCTATTAAAAATAGATTATCAGTAGTTCTTGGATCTGGATTTTTTGGATAAGATCCTGGAAATAATTTACATTGGATAAGATAAGTAATACACATAAAATGTGCAGAAAAAAAAATTGAAAATTCAAATATTACAGGAATAAAAGCAGGTAGGTTTCTAACCCAAGAAAAAGCAGGTTTTCCTCCAATATTCTGAGGCCAATCATAAATCATGGTATACCAAGTAAGTATACTTGCCAAAAAAAATCCAAAAAATCCATATAAAAAGGATAAAAAGGATAAATTAGTTTTTTTTAATTCAAGTAATTTATCTAAATTATGAACTGGAAATGGAGTATATACTTCATATATAGTTATCTTTTTTTTTATAAGAATTTTTATACTATTGATCATTAAATCATCATTATCATATAATGCATGAATATTAAATTCGGATTGATTCATTTTTATTTTTTTGTAATATTTATACTTGTTTTAGAAGATTTTAATATTGTTTTTAATTCTGACTGTGATATAACTGGAAATACACGTATATATAGTAAATAAAGAACAAAAAAGAACCCAATAGTTCCTATAAAAATTCCTACATCAACAAATGTAGGAATAAAACCTGTCCATGATGAAGGTAGATAATCATGACTAAGATTTAAAACAATGATATCAAATCTTTCAAACCACATTCCAATATTTATGATGATAGCTATTATATAAGACCAAAAAAAACTTCTACGTATTGATTTTATCCATAAAAATTGTGGAATTAAAACGTTACAAATAATTAAAATCCAAAAAGCCCACCAAAATGGTCCAGTTGCAGCTTTTACAGAAAAATAAATAAATTTTTCAAAGGGATTATTAGAATACCATGCTAAAATGAATTCAGATATATATGCTAATGTAACTATTCCACCTGTTAATAAAATAATCATATTCATATATTCAATATGATTTCTTGTAATATAATTTTCTAGAGATAGGACTTTTCTCGCTACACCTAATAAAGTTTGAACCATAGCAAAACCAGAAAATATAGCTCCTGCCACAAAATAAGGAGGAAAAATAGTACTATGCCATCCCTTAATTACAGAGGTAGAAAAATCAAAAGAAACAATGGTATGTACAGAAAAAACTAATGGAGTGCAAAGACCTGCTAAAACTAAAGAAATTTCTTCAAATCTTTTCCAATCTTTTGATCTTCCTCCCCATCCAAAACTCAGAATACCGTAGATTTTTTTTTTTATAGGATTTTTTACTCTATCTCGTATCATTGCAAAATCAGGAATTAATCCCATAAACCAAAAAACAGTAGAAACGGAAAAATAAGTACTAATAGCAAATACATCCCATAAAAGTGGAGAGTTAAAATTAGGCCATAAACTTCCAAATTGATTAGGAATAGGTAATACCCAATGTGCATTCCATGGTCTTCCCATATGAATAATAGGAAATAATCCAGCTTGGATTACCGCAAATATTGTCATAGCTTCAGCTGATCTATTAATAGATAAACGCCATTTTTGACGAAATAATAACAAAACTGCGGAAATTAAAGTTCCTGCATGACCAATACCTACCCACCAAACAAAATTGGTAATATCCCAAGCCCAATTAATGGTTCTATTTAATCCCCATACTCCTATTCCTGTATTTAAAGTGTAAAAAATACATCCTAATCCCCAAAAAAAAGCTAAAATTGAAATAAAAAAAGAAATCCACCATAATGTTCCAACTTTTCTTTCTATAGGATTCAATATATCTTCAGTAATATTTTGAAATGTTTTATTTCCAATAATTAATGGTTTTCGTATAGAAGTGGATTCATGATTAGTTAGCATAATTTTTTTTTGATCTATTTCAAATTTTTAACTTTTAATTGATAAGATACATTTGGTCGTATACCAAGAAAATCAAGAAGTTTATAATTTCTTTTATCTCGGATTTTTTTTAAAATTTTACTATTTTTTTCATTGATATCTCCAAAAACAATGGCATTTGTTGGACAAGAAATACTACAAGCAGTTTCAAATTCTTCATTTTTTATTTTTCTATTTTCTTTTTTTGCTACTCCTATAACATATTGGGTTTTTTGTATACATAAAGAACATTTTTCCATAACTCCTCTAGTTCGAACAACTACATCTGGATTGAGAACCATTTTTCCCAAACTATTATTCATATTATAATTAAATTTTTGATTATTAACATAATTAAACCAATTAAATCGTCTTACTTTATAAGGACAATTATTGGCACAATAACGTGTTCCTACACAACGATTATAAATCATCATATTTTGACCTTGCATTCCATGAGAGGTAGCTCCAACTGGACAAACTGTTTCACAAGGTGCATATTCACAATGCTGACACATTATAGGTTGAAAAGAAACTTTTGGATTTTTAAAAAAATCCTTATCATTTTTTGATGAATTTATTTTTTTTGAATAATATCTGTCAATTCTTAACCAATGCATATCTCTAGATTTTCTTATTTCTTCTTTTCCAACAACAGGAACGTTATTTTCAGTATGACATGCAATAACACAAGCTCCACAACCAATACAAGCATTTAAATCTATCGATAAATTAAAATGATGTCCATTTTTTTCTTTTTTATTATTTTTATCTTCCCAAAGAGAAATTTTTTCTGGAGGTAACATTCCTTTATGAGTAAGGATTTTCTCTTCTTCATTCCAAATTTTTTTAGATTTTTTTAAAAAAGTTTCTAAATCTGTTTCTTTAACTAAATTTCTTCCTACTGTTGTGTTTTGGACTTGAAAACAAGCAAATTTATGTATTTTATTTACTTTTTTTATCTGTATATTTTTTTGTATTAAACTAAAATTTTCATAGACTTTGTAGGCATTTTTTCCTTGGCATATTTTAGATAGTTTTCCTATTTTTTGTCCGTATCCAAAAGATAATCCTATTGAACCTATACCTTGTCCCGGTTGGATATATACAGGAATATTTTTAATTAAAATTTTATGGTTTTTGATTAAATTAACACAATTTCCATTCATAGATCCATTTCCAGTATACCAATTTTTTAGTCCTATTTTTTTTGCATCATATGAGGATATAGTTAGATAGTTTTCCCAAGTAGTTCTTGTAATAGGATCTGGAAACTCTTGTATCCAAGGATTATCATGTTGATTCCCATCTCCTATGCTTATTTTTGTGTATAATCTAAGTTCTAAATTTTTTTTCCCTTTTTTTTCATTATTGATTAACTTTACTCCATATTCGTGGATTTTTTTTTGATAATCATATGTAAGTTTATTAGTTTTTATATTTTCTTTTTTTTCAACTACTCCATGAAATAAAGCTTCATTAAAAGAAGAAACATTAGATTGTGGAATTATTTTTTTTTCCCAAATTTTTTTTAAATATTCGTAATAATTTTTTTCTGGAATTTTACCCCAAATTATCAAAGATTCTTGAAATTGTCTTGTATTAAACAGAGATTGAATAGTAGGCTGAATCAGAGTATAAAAACCAGTTAAAGGATGAGTATCACCCCAACTTTCAAGCCAATGAGGAATAGGAGCTAATACATTCATAGTTTCATTAGTTTCATCTCTTTTCATAGAAAAAGAAATAGTAATTGGAATTTTTTTAAAAAATTTTTTTATTTTACTAGAAAATGGAAGACTATAAATTGGATTAGTATTATGAATTAAAATAGCTCCAATTTTTTCTTTTTCTAAATCTATTATGAATTTTTGTAATTTTTTATCATTACTTTCTTTTGATAAAATAAATTTATTCTTTTGTAAAGCGTTACTTTTAATTTTTTGATTTATTAAAAAAGATAGAATATAAGATTCTAGATTTCCATCTGCAAAAATCACACTTTTTGATCCTTTTTCTAAAATTAAATATGCTATTTTATTAATTTCCTCATCTTCATTTTCATTGATTTTTTTTTCCAAAAATATTTTTTGATAAATTTTAAATAATATTTTATTAATTTCGGAAGGTTTTCTTGAAATCCGAATATCTGCATTTGCTCCAGATAAAGTCATATTACTTTCTATCTGAATATGTTTCAACATAGATTTTTTTGGAATTTTATTATTTACATAAGATTTTGCCAGATTTTCTGGACTCCAATCTCCCAAAAAATCTGCATCAAAAGATACTATTAATTCCGTTTTTGATAAATCAAAAAGTGGGAACCCCCGAATTCCAAATATTTTTTCTGAAGCATCTAAAGCTACAGAATAAGAAATAGCATCATAAGTAATCCATTTAGTAGTAGGATATGTATTTGTAAAATCCTGAATTAATTTTTTTGTAGAATAACTTGGATAAGAAGAGGAAAAAATCACAATATCCTTTTTTATTTTGGATATTTTTTTTAAATGGGTTATTACATAATTATCGATTACCTTCCAAGAACATTTATTTCCATTAATAAAAGGATTTTTTAACCTTTCTTCATCATAAAGAGATAATAAAGAAGATTGTATTCTAACTGATGTTGTATTGAAATATTTTGAAGTTAAATTAGGTTCTATTTTTATGGGACGTCCTTCTCTTGTTTTTACCAATACACTTCCAATATCAAAAGAATCCATCATCGTAGAAGCATAATAAGTTGGAATTCCAGGAGTTATACTATCTGGTTTTACAATGTATGGTATAGATTTTATAACTGGTCCTTTACATGCTGCTAAAGTTACTGAAGCTGTACTAAATCCTATCCATTTAAGAAAATCTCGTCTGGACGTTTTATTTTTTTTGACAAATACTTGAACTAAAGTATTTTTTTCAAAATGAGAAGAACCCATACTTTTTTTTTTATTATTTGATTCCATCATGAATAAATATTTATTTTAATAGAAAATGAATTATAATATCAGTAGTAAGTTTTTTCAATAATGACATTTAGCACATTCTAACCCACCAATCATATCTACTGTTATTTTTTTTTCTTTTTTTTGTTTTATAAAATCGGGAAAATATTCTTTATAATATTGATTTTCAGTATCTATTTCTGTTTTTTTATGACATGAAATACACCATTCCATCGTAAAATTATTGGCCATTTCTACTTGATCCATATTTTGAACTTTTCCATGACATGCATTACATGATAAATCTACTTTTTTTGATTTTTTTATCATTTTTTCCCCGGTAATTATATGTTGAGAATGATCGAAATATACAAAATCAGGCATATTGTGTATACGTATCCATTGAATTGGATGAGTCTTTTTAGAATATTTTCTTACTTCTGGATCCCAACCTACTGAATGATATATTTTTTGTATTTCTTTATTGTATTCTTCTCTACTTTTTCCTTTTTCTATATAATCTCCTTTATATTCGTTGATAGTAATATGACAATTCATACAAATATTAGCCGAAGGGATACCAGATACTTTGCTATATTTTGCGGAGTTATGACAATATTGACAATCAATTCCATTTATTCCAGAATGAATTTTATGAGAAAAGTAAATGGGTTGGTCAGGTTTATATCCTTTATTAACATCTATTTGCATTAAAAAAGTCCATATTCCATATATTCCTAATATAAAAAAAAATCCTATAAACGAAGAAAGAAAATACCAATTTTTTTTTTTATCTCCTAAAAATCTATATAAAAATAAATAGGTTAATATCCAAAAATTTTTTTTATTTTTTTTTGTAAAAAGAAAATCATTACTTAGTAAATGAGTTAAAATATAAATTTTATATAGAATCCAAAGTAAAATTATAGAGAAAATAAAAAGACCAAAAAAAATAATTTTTATTAGAAATTGATTTTTTTCTAGTTCTAGATTATTATAAAATTCTTGTTGATTTTCTTTTTTTTGTTGATTTTCTTGTTTTTTTGATTTTTTAATAAAGTATAATATATCGTCTATTTGTTGTTCAGATAATTGATTAAATGAGTTCATTTCTACGTTCCCATATTCTTTATAAATAGAAATAGCATCTATATCTCCACTATTCCTTAATGATTTGTTGTCAATTATCCATTTATGTAGCCATTCTCTATTTCTTTTTTCTGTTACACCATATAAAGCTGGTCCTATCATTTTTTTTTCTAAATCTAAGGAATGACAGGATGTGCAATTTTGTTTAAAAATTTTTTTCCCATTTTCGAAATCTCCTTCTATATTTTTTGCTTCAATTATAAATATAAAAGTAGAAAATGAAAAAAAAATAGAAAATAAAAAATTTTTCATAATTGATGAATCAATTCATAACATTTTTAATCAACAAAAATAGAATAAAAGAAAAAAATTCGTAAATTCCTTTTTTAAAAAAAAGAATAAATTTTTTATTTTTTATTCATAAGAACAGAACATGAATAAATTTTATTTTTTAATATTACTAATCATAATAATAATGTTCAATTCTAATCCTTTGAAAGCAAATCACGAAGCTACGAAAATTAGATTTTTTGAAGAAACACTGATAAATGGACTACATATAATCTTCCACCAAGATAATACAAATCCATTGGTTTCTGTTTCAGTTTTATATCATGTAGGGACTAAAAATGAATTTCCTGGAAAATCTGGATTTGCTCATTTTTTTGAACATCTTATGTTTGAGGGATCTAAAAATATTAAAAAAGGAGATTTTTTTAAATATATAGCTTCTAATGGTGGAAAAAATAATGCTTATACCAATCATGATGAAACTTGTTATTACGAAATTCTACCCTCAGATCGTTTACCATTAGCTTTATGGTTGGAATCTGAAAGGATGCTTCATGCAAAAATAGATGAGGAAAGTATTAATATTCAAAGAGAAGTAGTAAAAGAAGAAAAAAAAATGCAAATCGAAAATCAACCATATGCTAAAGCTATTTCCGAAATTATACCTTCTTTATTATTTAAAAAACACCCCTATAAATATCCTATTATTGGTTTTGAAAAAGATTTAAATACGGCAACAAAAAAAGATTACAAAAAATTTTATGAAACTTATTATGTTCCAAATAATGCTACGTTGGTTGTTACTGGGGATTTTGAAATGAATGAAGCAAGGAATCTTGTTCATAGATATTTTTCTTCTATTCCTAAAGGAAAAATAGATTTTAATATGAAAAAAATAGAAGAAGAGCCCATTAAAAAAGAGATTTTTTTTACATATGTAGATAAAAATACTAAAGTTCCTGGAGTTTTTTTATCATATAGATTGCCAAAAATGATTGATAAAGATACTTACGTATTAAAAATTATAGATCATGTTCTTTCTTCTGGAGAAAGTTCACGTATAATGAAAAATGTAATCAATAAAAAACAATTAGCTTCTTATGCTGGATCTTTTTTAGATTCTATGGAAGATTATGGTATTTTTATTATATATGGATTAATCAATCCAAAAATAACTTTAGATCAATTAACTAAAGTTATAGATGAGGAAATAGAAAATTTGAAAAAAAAAGGGATTACACAGTATGAATTAAATAAACAAAAAAATTTTTTTGAAAAAAAATTTCTTTTTGATAATTATTCTATGAGTGGAATAGCATCAAATTTATCCCACTATTTTTTATATTATAAAAATACAAATTTAATTAATACAGATATAGAAAAATATCGTAAAATATCTGTAGAAGATATTAAGATTGTTGCTAATAAATATTTAAATAAAAATTGTAGAGTACGTTTATATAATGTTCCAATTAGTTAATTTTTTAAAAAATATTATTTTTATCATAATAATTAACCTTTTTTTTCAAACTAATATGTTTTCTCAAAAATTTGATCGAAATTTACCACCTAAATCTTTAAAAAAGAAGATATTCATTAATATTAAAAAACCAGTTTTTTTTAAAATGAAAAATGGATTAAAAGTTTTAATTGTAGAAAATCATAAACTTCCTTTAGTTAGAATTGGATTAGAATTAGATTATAAACCCTTCTTAGAAAAAGATAAAGCTGGTATCAAAAAAATTTTTGGAAAAATGCTTCGTTCTGGAACCAAAAATTATTCTAAAGAAAAATTAGATGAAGTTATTGATTATATAGGAACAACTTTATATACTTCTTTCTCAGGTATATCTATTTCTACTTTAAAAAAAAATTTGGAAAAATCAATTTCTATTATGAGTGATATTTTGTTGAATAGTAAATTTGATAATTCTAAAGAATTAGAGAAAATAATTAAACAAAAAATTATAGATATCAATCTATCAGAAAAAGATCCAAATGCAATTTTACAACGTGTACGAAATGTTTTATATTTTGGAAAAAATCATCCTTATGGAGAATATGAAACTTACGATACTATAAAAAATATCACTCTTAACGATTTACAAAAATTGTATCATAAATATTATATTCCGAATATTTCCTATCTTTCTTTTATAGGAGATATTTATCCAAAAGAAGCAAAAAAATTATGTAAACGTTATTTCCATAAATGGAAAAAAGGATCTTTGTTTCATGAAAAAAAAAATAGAGCCGAACTGATAAAATCTACGAATCTAGAAATAGATTTAGTTGATATTCCAACTCTTACCCAATCTACAATTTGTTTTGGAGGTCCTATTTTGTTAAAAAAAAATGATCCTGTATATTTTTCTTCTATTTTAGCAAATGGAATTCTAGGAGGAGGACCTCAAAGTCGTTTATTTTTAAATCTTAGAGAAAAAAAAGCTTATACATATGGAGCTTATTCTATTTTAAAACCGGATAAAAATATAGGTTATTTTTCCATTTATACTCAAGTAAGAAATGGAGTTACTGATAAGGCTATAGAAGATATTTTAAAAGAAATTATAGAAATAACAAAAAATAAAGTTTCTTTGGAAGAATTAAAAATTAAAAAAGAAGAAATATGTGGTCAATTTATCATGAATTTAGAAGATCCTAATAGAATTAGTGATCTTTTTATTAGTGAATTAAAAAATAATCTTCCAAGTAATTTTTACAAAAATTATTTGAAAAATATACAGTCTGTAACTATATATAATATACATTCTTCATGTAAAAAATTTTTTTCTGTAAAAACTGGAAGAATTTTAATTATTGGAAAAATTAATGATATTTTACCTAATCTTAAAAAATTTGGTTATCCTATTCGTTTTTTTGATAAATTTGGAAAAATATTAAAATGAATGAAATAATGAATGAAGATTTATCTTTAGAAAATCGTATTATTTCTGTATTAAAAAAGATATATGACCCAGAAATACCAGTAGATATTTATGAACTTGGTCTTATTTATGATATTCAAATTTCTAGAAAAAAAGAAGTGAAAATTTTGATGACTCTAACAACGTCTAATTGTCCAGTAGCCGATATTTTACCTATAGAAGTAAAAGAAAAAATTCAATCTATTAAAGAAATTAATAATGTAAATGTAATTTTGACGTTTGAGCCACCTTGGGATAGAGGATTTATGAGTGAAGAAGCTCGTTTAGAACTTGGAATGTTATAAATTTTAATATTAAGATAAATATGAGCCTTTTTAGTTTACTATTTTATGGATTATTAATTCTTTTGATTTTATCTTTTTTTTCTAGTTTTATTTTTATAGTTCATCAGGAAACTGCATCTGTTATTGAAAGACTTGGAAAATTTCATAATATCCGTCAGGCTGGACTTCATTTTAAAATTCCTATTATAGATAATATAGTTGGAAAACTTACGTTAAAAATTCAACAATTAGATATTTTGGTAGATACAAAAACTAAAGATAATGTTTTTGTGAAAGTAAAAATTTCTGTACAATTTAAAGTTATCGAAAATAAAGTATATGAAGCTTTTTATAAATTAGATAATTCTAATACACAAATTACATCCTATATTTTTGATGTAGTAAGAGCAGAGGTACCAAAAATGCGTTTAGATGATGTTTTTGAACGAAAAGATTATATTGCTATTGCTGTAAAAAGAGAATTAGAAGAATCTATGTTAGATTATGGATATTCTATTATTAAAGCATTAGTTACAGATTTAGATCCTGATGATCAGGTAAAACAAGCCATGAATCGTATTAATACTGCTGAGAGAGAAAAAGTTGCTGCGGAATATAAAGCCGAATCTGAAAGAATACAAATTGTAGCTAAAGCTAAAGCAGAAGCTGAAAGTAAAAAATTACAGGGAAAAGGAACAGCGGATCAACGTAGAGAAATTGCCAGAGGAATTTTAGAATCTGTTGAAGTGTTAAATAATGTTGGAATTAATTCACAAGAAGCATCTGCTTTAATTGTAGTAACGCAACATTATGATACTCTTCAATCTATGGGCGAAAGTTCAAATACAAATTTAATTTTATTACCTAATTCTCCAGGTGCAGCTAATGATATGTTGAATAATATGATAACTTCATTCAATATATCTAATCAAATTGGAGAATCTATAAAAAAGAAAAATGAGAGTAAAAATAGTAAAAAAAATAAATGATAAAATTATAAAATTCCATGGAAATAATAGGAATAGTAAAAAAATTATTTGATATTCAAAAATTTGATAGTGGATTTCAAAAAAGGGAAATGGTGATCACTACAGAAGAGCCATATCCTCAAAACATATTACTGGAATTTATTCAAGATAAAGTGGAATTATTGAATTCTATAAGACTAAAAGATAAAATAAAAGTTTTTATTAATATTCGTGGAAGAGAATGGACTAACCCAGAAGGAATTATAAAATATTTTAATTCTATACAAGGATGGAAAATTGAGGAGATCCAACGGTCTTTAGGATCTTCAAAAAAAACATCTACTATATCTCCATCTTTATCTTCTGATGATTTTGATGATTTACCTTTTTGATTTTATCTTATTTTTATAAAAGATGATTATGGACTAATTTTTGATAAATAATATCTTTTTTAGGATTCCATTTTCTAGATGGAGAATATTTTTTTCCATAAAAAATAATTTGAAGATGTAATTTTTTCCATTTTTTTTTTGAAAATATCCGTTTAGCATCTTGTTCCGTTTGTTTTACATTTTTTCCGTTACTTAATTTCCATCTGAACATCATTCTATGAATATGGGTATCTACAGGAAAAACCGGTATTTTTGATCTATGAAATAAGAAAACAGAAGCACTTTTATGACCAATTCCAGGTAAAGATTCTAATTCTAAAATATTATTTGGAATAATTCCATGATATTTATTTATTAAAATATTCGATAAATTATAAATATTACTAGATTTTTTATTATAAAGTCCAATATTTTTTATTGAATTTTTAATCCCATTTATAGTAAGTTGAATAATATCTTGAGGATTTTTAATTTTTTTAAAAAAATGTTTTGTCAATTCGTTAACTTTTTCTTCCTTACTCCTGGAAGTTAAAAGTATAGCTAAAAGTAAAGTAAATTCATTAATATAATATAATGAACTGATTGGATTAGGATAAATAAAATCTAAGGTATCTATGATAATTTTTATTTTTTTTTGTTTTTAATATTGAATTAAGTTATTTTATTGCTTTTGAATAGAGATGTTAATCTCATTCATTTTATCGTTCATTTGAAGTGTTATTTGATCTCCTTTTTTTAAGGTTTCACTAATAATACATTCCGATATAGGATTTTTTATAAATTTTTCTATTATTCTTTTTAATGAACGGACTCCATATTCTTGGTTAAATCCCTTTTTCTGAATAAAATCTTTTACTTCTGGAAATAAAATTAATTTATATCCTAAATAAGACATATGAATACTTATTTTTTCTAATTCTATATGAGTTATTTTATATATATCTTCTTGGTTAAGAGTATTAAAAATGATAATATCATCTATTCTATTTATAAATTCTGTAGAAAAAATACGTTTCAAAGTTTTTTCTAAAATATTTTTATAATCATTTGATTTTTTTGATTTAGTATAAAAACCTATTTCTTGACCAAATTCTCTTAATTTTTGAGTATCCGTATTTGAGGTAAAAATAATTACAGAATTTTTAAAATTTACTTTTCTTCCAAAACTATCAGTTATACATCCATAATCAAGTATTTGTAATAAAACATTAAATACTTCATGATGAGCTTTTTCTATTTCATCTAATAAAATAACAGAATAAGGTTTACGACGAATAATTTCTGTTAACTGCCCTCCTTCTTCGTATCCTACATAACCAGGAGGAGCTCCTATTAATCTAGAAATAGAAAATTTTTCCATATATTCACTCATATCGATACGTACTAATGATTCCTCTGAATCAAAAAGTTCTTTTGCAAATATTTTTGCCAAATAAGTTTTTCCAACACCTGTTTTTCCAAAAAAAATAAAAGATCCTATAGGGCAATTAGGATCTTTTAATCCTGTTCTATTTCTTTTAACTGCTTTCACTATTTTTTCTATAGCTTCATCTTGTCCTATTATTTTTTCTTTTAGAATACTTGTCATTTTATTCAATTTTTTCATTTCCGCTTGAGCTATCCTATTTACTGGAACTCCACTCATCATGGAAACTACTTCTTCTACGTTTTCTTCAGAAACTATTTCTTTATTTTCTTTGGATAAATTTTCCCATGATTGTTGTGCTTTTATCAATTGTTTTTCTATACGTTTTTCCATATCACGTAAATGCGCTGCTTCTTCATATTTTTGGCACTTAACTACTTTCAATTTTTTTTTCCGAATATTTTCCAATTCCTTTTCCAAAAAAATTATTTCTTGGGGAACTTTAATATTTTTAATATGGACACGAGATCCAGCTTCATCAAGTGCATCAATAGCTTTATCTGGTAAATAACGATCTACAATATATCGTACAGTTAAATTTACACAAGCTTTTATAGATTCTTCTGTATAAATTACATTATGATGATTTTCATATTTTTCTTTTATTTTTTTTAAAATTTCAATAGTTTCTTCTTCAGAAGAAGGTGGTACTATAATTTTTTGAAATCTACGTTCTAATGCTCCATCTTTTTCTATATATTGTCTATATTCATTTAATGTAGTTGCTCCAATACATTGAATAGATCCTCTAGCTAAAGCTGGTTTAAATATATTAGAAGCATCTAATGAACCAGTTGTTCCTCCTGCTCCAATCATTGTATGAATTTCATCTATAAAAAGAATTAAATTTGTATCTTTTTCTGACTCATTTATAATAGTTTTCATTCTTTCTTCAAATTGACCTCTATATTTAGTTCCAGAAACTAAAATTGCTAAGTCTAAAACAACTACTCTTTTATTATATAATACTCTGGAAATTTTTTTTTGTACAATACGTAAAGCTAAGCCCTCGGCAATAGAAGATTTTCCTACACCGGGTTCTCCTATAAGTAGAGGATTATTTTTTTTTCTCCTGCTCAATATTTGAGATACTCGTTCAATTTCCTTTTCTCTTCCTACTACTGGATCTAATTTACCATTAATAGCAATAGAATTTAGATCAATTCCAAAATTATCCAATATTGGAGTATTTATTTTTATAGAAGAAGTTCCTCTATTATTGTTATTGTTGTTGTAATAACCAGATCCCGTTCTAATTCCTCCAAATCCTCCATAATAAGAAGAGGAAATATCATTTTCAATATTTTCATCTAAATAATAAGTAGAATAAAAAAAAAATCTATAATGATTCATAAATAAAAATGTTTCGAGGAAGATAAATTATATTTTTTTTGTTTTTTTCATTATTATATTGGTATTTTTGGTATAGAAGATGAAAATTTTAAATTTAATTTTTCTATCAATTTATCTACATATTTATTTTTTTTAGATAGAAAATTATATTGTTCTTTTGGAAAATTGTTTAATTTTTTTGTTAAAGTTTTAAATTTTAAATGAGGGTTATTTAATTTTTTCCGTAAATATTTTATAAAATATGCTTGGATTAAAAAAAACTCCCTATTTTCTAATTTTGAAGGAATTATTAAAATTATTCTACTTTCAAAAATTTGGAATTGTATTTTATTTTTTAATAAATTTAAATAAATTGGATTTATTTTTTCGGAAATTTTTTGTATAAAAATTTTCCAATTTTCTTTTAAAAATTGAATTTTTTTATTTTTTAATTCAGAAGTATACCGATTGAAATTCCATTTATAAAAATAAAAACCATTAACTAATTGTATTAAATAGATTTCTATTATTAATCTAGAATTTTTACTCAAAATCGATTCCTTTTCCATATTATGACAAATCATTAAAGCTTTAATTAAAAAAGAAGAAGATAATTTTTTTGATTGTTTTATATAAGATTGTATAATAGTTTTATTTTTATATTTTAAAAGAAATATGGTATCAGTATTTTTAGATAATAATAAATTTCTAAAATGATTGGTTAATCCACTTATAAAAATGGTGACTGATACTCCATTTTTGAAAATTTGATTTAATAATATTAATATTTTAGATATTTTTTCATTTAATAGATAATCAATCATATTAAAATAGTAATCTATATCCAAAATACCTAGTTTTTCCATTACTAATTGTTTAGAAATTTTTTTTTTTTCATAAAAAGTAAGTCGATCAAAAGTAGAAAGAGCTTTACTAATTGAACCATTTCCATATTGAGAAATGAGAAATAAAGCTTCCTTTTCTATTTGAATACATTCTTTTTCCGAAATTTTTTTCAAAAAAAAATAAATTTCTTTTAAAGAAATTTGTTTAAAGTTATAAACTTGACTATGTAAAATAATGGAATCAATAATTTCATTATTTTCTGAACAACAGAAAATTAATAATACATGTGAAGGAAGTTTTTCAATACTTTTTAAAAGTAAGTTCAAAGATTCTTGAGAAAATAAATGAATATCATTTATGATAAGTATTTTATACTTTCCTTTTTTTGGATATACAAAAATTTTTCTTATTTTTTCAAAAATAAATTCTATTGGATGATTAAAAATTCCACTAATTTCAAAAACATTCAAGTATCCTCCTTCTGAAAAAGAATTTAATTCATTGGATAAAATTTTCGCACAGGTATTTTTTCCAACTCCTTTGGGTCCAAAAAATAATAAAACTTGAGATAAAAAACTATTTTTTATGGCATTTTTTAAAATGATTATAACTTCATTTTGACCAATGAGATCATTCCATTTTATAGGCCTATATTTTCTAGTTAATACAGTTTTATATGAAAAAACCTTATTATCCATTATTATAATTTACTAATCCGATAAAATTTCTTTAATTTTATCAGAAGCTTCTTTTAAAGTATAAGTAGAATAAATTGGTAATTTACTAGTATCAAGTTTTTTTTTAGCTATTATTTCATTTGTTCCTTGTAAACGAACTACAACGGGTATTTTAATATCATGATCAATATGATGATAGGAATTAATAATTCCTTCTGCAACAGTATCACAACGAACAATTCCTCCAAAAATATTTATTAATATAACTTGTACCGATGGATCTTTCCATATAAGAAGAAAGGCTTTTTCTACACGTTTTTTATCAGCATCTCCTCCTATATCTAGAAAATTAGCTGGATCCCCTCCACAAGATTTTATCATATCCATCGTAGCCATAGCTAATCCAGCTCCATTTACCATACAACCTACATTACCTTCTAATTTTAGAAAATTCAATTTATATTCAAACGCTTCTATTTCCATAGAATTCTTTTCTTCTCTATCAAATAAATTAGCATATTTTTTTTGACGAAATAAGGCATTATCATCTATAATTATTTTTGTGTCTACTGCTATAATTTTATTATCAACAGTATAAATTAAAGGATTTATTTCTAACAATGTAGCATCACAAGATAAATAAGCATTGTAAAGAGAAATTAAAAAAGAACTTAAGTTTTGTATTCCTAAATTAAATCCAATTTTTCTAGTTTGAAATAGATGTAATCCCCATGATGGATCTATTTCTTCTATATATATTTTATCTGGATATTTTTTTGATATATATTCAATATCCATTCCTCCTTCTTTAGAATAAATAATTACATTTTTTTCTAAATCACGATTTAGCATTATTGATAAATAATATTCTTTAGGAAGATGAGTAGAGAAATAAACATCTTCAGAAATTAAAACTTTATGAACTAATTTACCTTTTTTTGAAGTTTGTGGAGTGATTAAATAATTTCCTAAAATTTCTTTGGATTTTTTATACACTTCTTCCAAAGAACGTACAATTTTTATTCCTCCACCTTTTCCACGTCCTCCTGCATGTACTTGTGCTTTAATAACTAAAGATTTTTTATTAGTTTTTTTAAAAACAATTTTTGCAGCTTTTACAGCTTCTTCTGGAGAAGTAGCAATAATCCCATACGGGACATGAACTGAAAAAGAATTTAATATTTCTTTTCCTTGAAATTCATGTAAATTCATTTAGAATATTTTTTAAAAGTAAATTTAAACTAAAATTAGTTTTTTTTTGAAAAGTTTTGTATAGTTTATTAATAATAATATGATTAAATTTACATAAAACTTTATGGTTCAATCTAAAAATATTTATAAATTATTTGGAAAAAGAGAAATTTTGAAAGGAGTAAATCTTAGAGTTAAAACCGGAAATATAGTATGTATATTAGGTGAATCTGGATCTGGAAAAAGTACTTTATTACATATCCTGGGAACTTTAGAAAATCCTACTTTTAAAAAAAATAAAAAAACGGTTTTAAAAATAGATGGAGAAAACGTATTGTCTATTACGGAAAAAAAATTATCCATTATTAGAAATGAAAAAATTGGATTTATATTTCAAACCCCCCAACTTTTTCCTGAATTTACAGCATTAGAAAATGTTTTTTTGCCAATTTTGATAAAAATAAGGAATCAAAAAAAATGTAAAAAAAAAGCAAAAAAATTATTGAATAAATTGAATATTTCTCAATATGAGAACTCAAAACCTGAAGAATTATCTGGAGGTCAAAAACAAAGGATATGTATTGCAAGAGCATTAATTAATGATCCGAAAATAATTTTTGCGGATGAACCTTCAGGAAACTTGGATATAAAAAATGCTAATAAATTACACAATTTTTTTTTTTCTCTAAAAGAAGAATTTAAACAAACTTTTTTAATTGTAACACATAATCTAAAATTAGCAGATATGGCAGATGAAAAATTAAAAATAGAAAATGGAATAGTAATAAATTAAAAAAAATGCTTTTAAATAAACTTTCTATTAAACATATTATCAAAAAACCAAGAATATTGAATAAATATCCAGCTCCTCTTTTTTTAATGATTCATGGATATGGAAGTAATGAAAATGATCTTTTTTCTTTTCAAAAAGATATTCCAGAAAATTTTTTTATAATTAGTATTCAAGGATGTTATTCTTTTGGTTCAGATAAATATTCATGGTATGATATCGATTTTTCTAATAAAGATCGATTTATTAATATTGACCAGGCTAAAAAAACTATTGAAAAAATATCTTTTTTTATAGATGAAGCTATTAAAGAATATAAATTAAATCAAAGTCAAGTATGGTTATGTGGATTTAGCCAAGGAGCTATTCTTAGTTATGGTATTGCTTTCAAAAAACCTGAAAAAGTAAAAAAAGTTATTGCTTTAAGTGGATATTTAGAAAAAAAACTTTTACCAAAAAATATGAATTCTTCTTATATAGATTTAAAATTTTTTATTTCTCATGGAAAATATGATACTATTTGTCCTATAAATTTAGTAAAAAAAGGAATTAATTTTCTTAAAAATAAAAAAATACTTTCTTTACAATATAAAGAATACGATTCTGGCCATTCTTTAAACAGTTATAATTATCAAGATATCATTAATTGGATAAAAAAAAATCAATCTTTTTAATAAAAATTTGATGCAAAAATCCACGAAAATACTTTTCTCCTTATTTATTTTTATAGGATCTATTTATTTTTTTTGGAATAAAAATTATTTATTGGGAATTATACTAATTATTTTTGGCTTATTTCCTATTTTTTTTTATTTCAGGAATGAATTTTTATTATTAGCCTTTTTTAAAATAAAAAAAAAAAATATGAAAGGATTAAAGAAGTCATTAGACTGTATAAAAAATCCAAAATTACAATTGACAAAAAATCAAATGGGCTATTATTATTTTCTTCTTGGAATTTTATATTCAGAATCCAATATTCATAAATCGGAAAATTATATGCAAAAAGCTATAGATTTTGGATTAAAATTTAAGCAAAATATAGCAATAGCTAAATTAAACTTAGCAATATATTCTTTATCAATAGGAAATAAAAAAAAAGCTGAACTATTGTTGTCAGAAGCAAAAAAAATGGATATAAGAGGATTATTGCATGATCAAATTCAAATAATAAAAATACAAATGAAAAAAATGAATCTAGGAGATAAACAAAATCCTTATATTAGAAAAAATTATTTAAAATAAATATATAAAAACCATAATTATTTATATTAAACCAATCAATTATCCTTTATTATTTTGAATAAAATTATATCTAATAATTTTATAAATTCTTCTATCTGAAACTTTTTTTTCATAGAAAAAATATTGTTTTTATTATAATAATTATAACTCCAATATTTTAGGAATATTTTTTTCATTTTTTCCCATTAAAAATTTTATTGGATTTTCTATTGATTCTTTGACAGATACTAAAAATCCAACAGCTTCCTTCCCATCAATTATTCTATGATCATAAGATAAAGATAAATACATTATTGGACGGATTTCGATAGATTTATTAATAACTACTGGCCTTTCTACTATTTTATGCATTCCTAAAATAGCGCTTTGTGGTGGATTTATTATTGGAGTAGAGAGCATAGATCCAAATATACCACCATTAGTAATAGTAAAAGTTCCTCCTTCCATTTCATCTATAGATATTTTTCCATTTCGAACACGTGTAGATAATCTACTAATTTCTTGTTCTATACCACGAAAAGATAAATGTTCTGCATTTCTAATTACAGGTACCATCAATCCTTTTGGTCCTGATATAGCAATACTAATATCACAATATTCAAAATTAATTTTTTGTTCTCCATTTATTATGGCATTAATATCTGGGTATATATGTATTCCTCTAATACAAGAAATAGTAAAAAAAGACATAAATCCTAAATTAACTCCATGTTTTTCCTTAAAAATACTTTTGTATTTTTTTCTTATTAAAAAAACTTCCTGCATATTAACTTCATTAAAAGTAGTTAGCATGGCCGTTTTATTTTTTACAGAAACCAATCTTTCAGATAGTTTTCTTCTAAGAGAAGAAAGAGGAGTCACTCTTGTTGAACGATATATTGGAGTAGGTTTTTTTTCTATAAAAGAATGGTAATTTATATCATCATTAGTATTAGTATCAATACAATCTTTTTTTGTAATTCTTCCATTTTTTCCCGTTCCTTTAATAGATTCTATAGGAATATTTTTTTCTTTCAATATTTTTTTTGATGCTGGAGAAGGCCAGTTTTTATTATCAGAAATTATTTCCTTTTTTTTATTTTTATTAATCTTATCTATTTTTTTTTCAGGATATAGTTGTTTATATTTTTTCTCATAAGTTTCTTTTTTTTTAGAAGTATCTATAGTACAGAGAATATCCCCAACTTTTATTTTTTTTCCTTTTTTTCCAATCAAGGTAATTATACCATTTTCCTCTGCAGAAACTTCTAAAGTTGCTTTATCTGAATCTAATTCAGCTATTAACTGATTTTTGGATACATAATCTCCATCTTTAACTAGCCATGAGGTAACTTCTAATTCTGTAATTGATTCTCCTGGTGAAGGTGTCTTTACTTTTATTATCATAGATAATTTAAATTTTAAGTATTATTTTATAATTTTAAAATTATAGAAATGCCTTTTCTAATATTTTATTTTGAATGTTTAAAAAATCTATATAAGATCCTGTAGATGTACTAGAATTTTCCGATGGTGCTATTAAATTAAATGAAAGACTATTTCCTATTTTTCTAAAAATAAAACTCCACAATCCCATATTTTCTGGTTCTTCTTGTATCCAAAAGACTTTTTTTTTATTTTTGTATTTATTAAATAATTCTATAATTTTTTTATTTTTTAAAGGATAAATTTGTTCTATACGAATTATAGATGTTATTTCATCCTTAATAGATTCTTTTTTCTTTAGTAAATCATAATATATTTTTCCAGAACAAAAAATTAATCTTGTTACTTTATTAATATCTATAACTGAAGTATCGTCCAAAATTTCTTGAAATTTTCCTTCAGAAAGTTCATCCATTTTTGATATACATTTTGGATGACGAAGTAAACTTTTAGGAGTAAAAATTACAAGTGGTTTTCGAAAACTTAGTTTCATTTGTCTTCTCAAAAGATGATAAAAATTAGCCGGAGTAGTACAGTTAACTAAAAATAAATTATTGTTAGCACAAAGTTGTAAATAACGTTCAATACGTGCAGATGAATGTTCTGGCCCTTGGCCTTCGTATCCATGAGGAAGTAGCATTACAATTCCATTTTTAATTTTCCATTTATCCTCTCCAGAGGAGATATACTGATCTATAATAATTTGTCCTCCATTTCCAAAATCACCAAATTGAGCTTCCCATAAAGTTAAAGTATAAGGAGATAACATAGCATATCCATATTCAAAACCTAAAACTCCATATTCGGAAAGTGGAGAATTGTAAACTTGCATTTTTCCTTGTCCTATTCGAATATGATTAAGCAAAAAAATATCCTCTTCATTTTCAGTTTTTACAATGGTATGTCTTTGAGAAAAAGTACCTCTGATAACATCTTCTCCTGATAGACGAATATTAAATCCTTCATCTAAAAGTGTCCCATAGGATAGTAACTCTGCCATACTCCAATCTACTAATTTTTTTTTAATCATTTCTAATCTTTGTTGAAAGATAAATTTCGTTTTTTTAAAAAAAATTTTATCCGTAGGAAGAGTAAAAATTTTATTAGAAATATCTATAAGTCTTTCAATGGAAAATTGAGTATTTACTTTCTTAAAAATTTCATTAGTTTTAGAAGGAAAATTTTTCCATTCTTCTTCTAAAAATGAATTTAGAATATTCCATTTAATAGTTTTTGATTCATCAAATCCTATATTGAGAATTTTTTCATATTTTTTTTCCATTTTTTGGATTTCAATTGAATTAATGACTCCTTCTTTTTCTAATTTTTCTT
Organism: Blattabacterium sp. (Cryptocercus punctulatus) str. Cpu; assembly: GCF_000236405.1. NCBI lineage: Bacteria > Pseudomonadati > Bacteroidota > Flavobacteriia > Flavobacteriales > Blattabacteriaceae > Blattabacterium > Blattabacterium sp. (Cryptocercus punctulatus) str. Cpu. Next base: position 567,850 of record NC_016621.1, read on the forward strand.
TATATAAATTATATGAGTTTATATGTTTGGAAATAACTTTATATAAAGAAGGTTGAGTAAAACGAGGTTCATCGCCTTCATTATGTCCATATTTTCTATATCCAAGTAAATCTATGAAAATATCTTCATGATAATGCATTCTAAAATCTACCGCAAAATGAATTGCTCGAATAACAGATTCTATATCATCCGCATTAATATGTAATACTGGAGAAAGAATTACTTTTGCTATATCTGTGCAATAGTGGCTAGAACGTCCTTCTGTAATATTGGTAGTAAATCCAATTTGATTATTAATTACAATGTGAATTGTACCTCCTGTTTTATAACCTTTTAATTTAGATAATTGTATCACTTCGTATACAATTCCTTGGCCGGATAAAGAGGCATCTCCATGAATAAGAATGGGAACTATTTTTTCTGAATTACTATTTTGATTATAATCAATATCTATTTTAGAACGAGTTAGTCCCTCAACAATAGAATTTACTGATTCTAAATGAGATGGATTTGGAACAAGACTTATTTTTATATATTTACCACTGTAAGTTTTTCTAATTTTTGTAAAACCCAAATGATATTTAACATCACCGGAAAAGTATTTTTCTTTATATTCTTTTTCTTGAAATTCACTGAAAATATGAGAATATTTTTTTTTAAAAAAATTAGAAAGAATGTTTAAACGGCCTCTATGAGACATACCTACGATAAAATATTCGGTCATATATTTATTGGAAGTATAATCTATCATTTCTTCTAATGCAGGTAATATAGATTCATTTCCTTCTATAGAAAATCTTTTTTTTCCTACGAATTTAGTATGAATAAAATTTTCAAAAGTAACTGCTTCATTTAATTTTTTTAAAAAAAATTTTTTCTTTTTTTTGGAAAATTCAAATTTTTCTTTTCGAAACCAATTTTCAATCCATTCTATTTTTTTAGTATCCGATATGTACATATATTCTATCCCTATAGAATTACAATAAATACTTTTTAGATGTTGAATAATGTTTTTTAAAGTATTTTTTCCAATACCAATTAATTTCCCTGCTTCAAACGAAATATCAAGTTCTTGTTCAGATAATCCAAAATTTTTTAAATCTAAAGATGGTAAATGGTTTTTCCTTTTTTGTATAGGATTTGTTTTAGTAAATAAATGACCAATCTTTCGATAAGATTGAATCAAGTTATAAACTAAAAATTCTATATTAGATGTATTAATAACTGGAACATTTAGAGCTTTATTATTAGTAGATAGTTTATTCATTGTTTCATGAAAATCAAATCCATAAAAAAAAGCACACCAACTAGGTTCTACTGAATTAGGATTTTCTTTATATTTTTTATAAAGAAATTCGATGTTATGGATATCGTTTAGAAAAGAATATTGATTATCATTCATATGAAAATTTTTATCTAAAAAAATTTATCAAATTTAAACAAATTAAAAAAATCTCTCAAAAATAAATTTAATCCTCATTTTTTAAAAATTTTAAATATTCTTTCGTTTCTTTCAAAACTAAACTTAATCCGTCTATATTTAGACCTATTGCCATAGAAAAAAAAGATTTACCCCAATATTTTCCATGGATATAATCCGACATTTTACGGATAATTTTATGAGCATGAATATTTTTATTTTTGATAACAGAATCAGAAATAGAGATAAAAATAATAATTTTATTATTTTGTATAAAACTTATTACCATAAATAAATTCGATACTTCATTTCGTAAATCTAAAACAATTTTCTTAACAAGGTGGATTTTTAATGTTCTATTTTCATTAGAAATATCGCATATATATGTGATAAAAGGTAATTGGATAGCTTTTAATAAAAACTCTTTTTTTAAAATTTTAATTTTCTGTAAATAGTTTTTTTCAATTTTTTGTTTTAATTTTTTATTTTCTATTTTTAAACTAAGAAAACTTTTTATCGGAGATTCTGGATATTTCAGAATTTTTTTTAATGATTTATATTGAAAATGAATAGATTTTAAATATTGAATAGCTTTTTTTGAAGTTATAGCCTTTATCCTACGTATTCCATACGATATAGAAGATTCTGATAAAATTTCAAAAACTTGAATTAATCCAGTACATTTTACATGTGTTCCAAGACATAATTCAGAAGAATCTCCAAACGTTATTACACGTACTTTTTCTTTATATTTTTCATGAAATATTCCTAAACAACCTTTTTTTATTGCTTCTTTTAATGGAAAAGATCTTTTTTCTTCTAAAATAAGATTAGAAAAAATTAATTCTTGAACCAATTTTTCTATTTTATTTAATTCTTCTGTAGTTATTTTTTTATAATGTGAAAAATCAAAACGTAAATAATCTTCTCTAATAGAAGATCCTTTTTGTTGAATATGTTCCCCAAAAACTTTTTTTAATGCAAAATGTAATAAATGAGTAGCTGTGTGATTTTTTTCAATTTCTATTCTTCTATTTTTATTTACTATTGCTTGAAAAAAGGAATCAATATTTAAAGGAAGTTTTCGAACAATATGTAAAATAACATAATTTTCTTTTATTGTATTTTCAATAAAAATTTTATCTATTTTATTTTTTATAAAACCATTATCCCCTAATTGTCCACCTCCTTCAGGATAAAAAGGAGTTTTGGAAAAAACTAATTCGTAATAAAAATCTTTTCTTTTTTTTACTGATTGATTTTCTACCTTTCGATATTTTAAAATCATAATTTCAGATTTTAAAAAATCATATCCTATAAAATTTTCATTTTCGTATTTAAATTGATTATTATTAATTTTTATCCAATCACTTTTAATGAGTGTATTATTATCTTTTTTAGATTTTTCTTTTTGTTTTAATAATTCTTTTTGAAATGATTTTTCATCTATAGAAAAATCATTTTTTTTAGCCAATATTCTAGATAATTTTATGGGGAATCCATAAGTATCATACAATTGAAAAATACTTTTTCCATCAATAATTTTTTTATTTTTTTCTTTAGTTTTTATGATTAAGTGATGAAATCGTTCATATCCTTTTTCAATTACTCTAAAAAAAGAGGTCTCTTCTTCTTCAATTACATGTTTAATGTATTCTTTTCTATTTTCCAATTCAGGAAAAAATATTTTCATTTCTCTTACTAAAGATTCCACAATTTGGTAAAGAAAAGGCTTTTTTTTATATAAAAATCGGGTGGCATAAATAATGGATCTTCTTAAAATTCTTCTTATAACATAACCAGATCCAGTATTTGATGGTAATTGACCATCGTAAATAGAAACAACTAGAGCTCTTAAGTGATCTGCTATAATCCGTATAGATACATCTTGATAAAATTCTTCTTTATAAATCTTTCCTAAAGAATCTTTTATATCTCTAATGATTGGAAAAAATATATCCGTATCATAACTAGATAATTTTCCCTGTAAAACCATACATAATCTTTCTAATCCCATCCCTGCATCTACATGTTTTGTAGATAATCTATCTAAGGATCCATCTAATTTTCGAAAAAATTCTATAAAAACTAAATTCCAAATTTCTATCATCTTAGGATGTCCTTTATTAATCAGATATTTTCCTGGTAATCTATTTTTTTCTTCTTCATTACGAAAATCAATATGAATTTCAGAACAAGGACCACAAGGTCCTGTAGTACCCATCTCCCAAAAATTTTCTTTTTTTCCAAAAAAAAGGATATTATTTTTACTTGTTAATGATTTCCAATATTGATATGTTTCTTTATCCATGGATAATCCATCTTTTTCATCTCCAATAAAAATGGATATATAAATATTTTTTTTTGGAATGTTATATTTTTGGATTAATAATTCCCAAGCCCATTCTATAGTTTCTTTTCTAGAATAATCTCCAAAAGACCAATTTCCTAACATTTCAAACATAGTATGATGATAATTATCATATCCTACATTTTCTAAATCGTTATGTTTACCTGAAACTCTAAGACATCTTTGAATATTAACGATTCTTTGAAATTCCGGTTTTTTATATCCTAAAAAATAATCCTTGAAAGGATTCATGCCAGCATTAATAAAAAAAAGAGTAGGATCATCTCTTAAATAAATAGGAAAAGAAGGAATTATTTTGTGTTTTTTTTTTTGAAAAAAATCAAGGAAAATATCTCTTATATATTGATATTTCATAATTTAATTTTTTGTTCTTTTGTAATATTTAGGAGATTGTTCTATAGAATCCATAATTTTTTCCATAATTATATTTGTAGTATCGTTATTTAAATCCAATTTAATAGGTTTTTTAAAAATCATTTTTTGTAAAACTCCTTTTTTTTTAATTTTAATTCCTTTTTTATCATAGGCTTTTTGAAATCCATCTATAACAATAGGAACTACAATAGGATTAAATTTTCTTATAACATGAACAATCCCTCTACGTCCAGGAGCAAATTCTTTAGTAGTTCCTTGAGGAAAAGTAATTAACCATCCATCATTTAAAGCAATTCCCATACGAGTAATTTCAGATAGATCTACTGATCTGTTTACTTTTTTTTTACCCTCTCTCCATGTTCTTTTTACAGTAATAGCTCCTGAATAAGTAAATAATTTTGTAAGTATTCCTTTATTTATTGTTTCTTTAGCAGCTAGATAGTATAGATTAATTTTTGGATTTAAAAGGTAAATAGGATTTTTTATCGTATTTATAAATCCATTTTTTACACTACAAAAAACATGAAACATAGCAAAAACATCTGCAAAATATGTTTGATGATTAGATACAAAAAGAACTCTTTTATCAGGAAGATCTTTAATATATTCTGTACCTTTTAATTTTAATTGATTAAATCCATTATAACGATTGTAAGAAATACAACCAAAGGTGAAAATTAAAAAACGTTTTACGAAATGAAAATTTCCAAACGCATCTCTAAATAGAGTACCCTCCTTTTTTTTCAATTTTTTTTTTTTTTTATACAAAAAATATATAAAATTAGGAATATTACTTATCTATTTTTTTTCCGTTATTTTTTCATTAAAATTCTCCGAATAATATGAATAATATGATAAAAGAGAAATAAAACCTAAAATTAGTAAACTATAATAAATCCAATAAGGAATAGAAATAGGTTCTCCTCTAGCATAAGAATGTAATCCAGAAAGATAATAATTTACTCCAAAATAAGTCATAATAATAGAACTTATGGATAATATACTGGAAAAATTAAAAAAAAATAATCCTTTAATTCCTGGTATTAGACGAATATGTAATACAAAAGCATATATCATTATACTAATGAATGCCCAAGTTTCTTTTGGATCCCAACTCCAATAACGGCCCCAACTACTATTAGCCCAAATAGATCCTAAAAAAGTTCCTATAGTTAATAGAAAAAGTCCTATAGTAAGGCTCATTTCATTAATAATAGTTAATTTATTGATATGAATTTTAATTTTTTTCTTATATTTTTTGTTAGAATTATATTTTAAAAGAATATATAAAATAAGAACTAAAAATCCTAAAAAGGATCCTGTTAAAAAAAATCCATAGCTTGATGTGATAATAGCTACATGTATTATCAACCAATGAGATTTTAAAACTGGGACTAAATTAGTAATTTCTGGATCCATAGTATCACTATGTGCGGCTATAATCAATAAAATCGAGGAAATTAATGCGGTAATTCCTGGTACAAATTGATTTTTATAAAATATTAAACCTATACCTACCAAACACCAACTAATAAAAATTGAGGATTCATACCCATTACTCCAGGGAGCATGACCAGAAATATACCACCTTAAAATTAAACCTAAAGATTCAAAAATAAATAGAACGAATAAAAATGAAATGAAAATTTTATAGATCCAAAATATATATTTTCTTTCAAAAAAAATTTTTATAAAAGTACTTATAAGAATTATTATTCCAATAACGGAATAAAAAAAAGGCAAACAGTAAAAAATATTTAATTTATTATAAAAAATTTCTAAATCTATTTTTCTTTTTGAAGGTAAAATAGATTTAGAAATTTTAAATTGATACAATTGTATTTTTTTTATTTCATTATCCGAAATATTCCAATCTTGTTCATTTTGTGCATTAAATAAAGATTTAAAATAATTATTTAACATCAATAATCCAATTGGATTTAAACGATTAGTATTTGGAATTATCCAACTAGACCATGTATTATTTATATCGTTTGGAATAGGAAAAATACGTAAATATTTACCTTGAAAAATTCCATGAATAATTCCTACACGTTCACTAAGAGCAATAACTGCTTTATCATATTCATTTCTTTGAATGGGACTTTTAGAAAAAGCATTTTCATAATCTTTTTGTAAATTAAATTTTAATTTTGATGTTTTTGAATCTAAAGTATAAAGATCTATCATAGATACATAACCATCTTTATTGGCTTTTGTTTGAATTAAAAATTCAGGGCCACCTCTTTTATCCACTTTAATAAAAGGAATTTTTGTCCAAAAAATATTATTATGATGTATAGAAATAAACCATTGATTAGCATCTAAAATTCCTAAATTATTTTTTTTATGTACCTTCCGAAGAAGGTCTAATGCCATAGTATGTATTGGTTTTATTCTTCCTTTATTATCTTGTACTAATAAATGTCCAAAATTATCTCCATGTTTTTTAGAAATATGAATATTATAAGAAATTTTTTTTAAAGAATTTTTTTTGAATTTTTTAAATTCATGAATATGAGAGAAAATAAAATTGCTATTAATTAATGAAAAAAAAATAAAGAATACAGAAATTTTAGATAAATCTTTTAATTTACTTTTAAGAAAACTAAATCTAGTTCCTTTCCAAAATAAAGTCAGAAACATTCCTATACTCATCAAAAAATACCCAAAATAAGAAAAATTAGTACCTAAATAATCATTATTTACAGAAAAATGAGTACCTTTTTTATCTGGATCATATCCAGATTGGAAAAATCTATATCCTTTATAATTTAGAACATGATTCATATAAATAAAATAATTTTTCTTTTTTTCTTTATCTATTAAAGTTATATTACTAATAAAAAAAGATGGAAATTCAGAACCTGGATAATTTTCTACCTTAAACTTATTTAACCTTAAAAAAAAAGGAAGATTCAAAAATATCGATCCATATCCAATGGAAATTTGGTGATTATTAAAAAATATAGGTTCACTCATCTCCATTTTATTTTTTCCTCCTAAAAAAGTTACCAATTTATATTGATTTTGAAACGATATTTTAGCCGTAATGGCGTCTAATAAATTATCATTTTTTTTATCATCATTACAGGAATTAATATATTCTAATTTTCCTTTTACAATTCCTTCAGGAATAACCCATTGAACTATGTTTTTTTTATTTTCTATTTGATAAAAACTTTTTACTTTGAGAGGTGTAATAGTATTTTTGGATAAAAATGTAATTTTTTTATTAATCATATTTATCCTTTTTCCGAAAAAAGAAGATTTTACATAAAGTTTATTATTTTTTTCAAAAATTTGAATTCCAAAAGGAATATCCTTATTAAGAGAAAATAAAAATCCATTTATTTTTATTATTTTTCCATTTTTAAGGAAATTTTCTATTCTTCCTTGTTGATTAGTTGAAACTATTTTTATAATTTTTTCTTTCGTATTTCTTTTCGAAAGAAAAGTTTTTGCACATGGAATATATTTTATAATATTTACTTTTAATAAATTACCTTCAAAAAAAAATTTTCCTTTATATCTATGATGAAAAGAAGATAAAATATAAGGATCATTATAAACCATTGTATTGATCCCTTTATGTATTTTCAATTTTATATAATTTTTTCTAGAACTAATTTTTCTATTAATATCTCCTTCTCTTAAGGACATCATTCCTTCAAAACTATAGTACCTAGAAATAATTCCTCCAATAAAAATAAATACAAATGATATATGAAAAATTAATAAAGGAAATTTTTTTTTATTCCAAAATTTATATTTCCATATATTTCCTATTAGATTTATTATAATTAAAATCATCATGGTTTCAAACCAAGTAGATTCATAAATATATATTTTTGCTATATCTGTAGAATATTTCTTTTCTAAAAAAGTGGCTATTGCCATAGATAAGGCTAAAAATAAAAATAAAAAAGAAGTAATTTTTGTGGAAAAAAGCAATTTTTTTAACGTTCGCATACGGATATATCTATTTAATATTTTTTTTAAAAAAATTATAATATAGTTATAATGTCGGAACTTTTATTTCTCTAAAATAGATCTACATTATAATAGATTTATAAAAAATAAAAATGGATAAAAATTATATAGTTATATTCAATCCATCATGAGCTAAATAAACATTTTTAGGTAATTGAATCTGAATTTCATTGTGAAATCCAAAAAAGGGACTTATATGTGTAAAATAAGTTTTTTTAGATCCGATTTTTTGTATCATTTCCAATGATTCAGATAATGTAAAATTATATGGATTTTTTGTTTTTTTTCTTAAAATATTTACAACTAAAATATTCAACCCCATTAATTTTTTAATAGTATGAATAGGGATACTACTTGCATCTGTTATATAGGCAAAATTTTCTATCCGAAATCCTAAAATAGGAAGTGTACCATGCCATATATCTAAAGGAATTATTTTCAAATAATCTATTACAAAAAAATCCATATAATTATCCAACTCATAAATAGAAATTTTGGAAGTATTTAAATTTTGATTTTTTGAAAAAATATAGTAAAATCTTTTTTTTAAATTTTCTAATACACGATGTAATCCATAAACTGGAATTGTTTTTTTCATTTTAAAATTAATAGATCTTATTTCGTCCAATCCTCCTATATGATCATGATGTTCATGGGTAATAAAAATTGCATCCAATTTTTCATGATTAATTCTTAACATTTGATAACGAAAATCAGGGCTACAATCTATCAAAAATGATTTGTTATCCTTTTCAATAAGAATAGAACTTCGAAGTCTTTTATCTTTTAAATTATTTGATAAACATACTGGATGCTTAGATCCAATGATAGGGATCCCCTGTGATGTACCAGTTCCTAAAAAAGTAATTTTCATATATTTTTACTATTGAAAATGCTGATTAATTATATTTTTTTTCATTTCATTTCTAATATTTTTTTTTTCTTTTAAAAATTCTTTTACAGAATCTCTTCCTTGACCTAATTTTATATCTCCATAATGAAACCAAGATCCATTTTTCTTAATAATACCTAAATTAACTCCTATATCAAGAATTTCTCCTATATTTGAAATACCTTCTCCATACATAATATCAAATTCAGCAATTTTAAATGGAGGGGAAAGTTTATTTTTTACAACTTTTACTTTTGTTCTATTTCCTAAAATATTTTCTCCATTCTTAATTTGAATTCCTTTTCGAATATCCAAACGTATAGAGGAATAAAATTTTAAAGCATTCCCTCCAGTAGTTACTTCAGGATTACCATAAACTCCAATTTTTTCTCTTAATTGATTAATAAATATCAGTATACTCTTAGATTTTCCTATACTAGAAGTTAGCTTTCTCAAAGCTTGTGACATCAATCTTGCTTGTAGGCCAATTTTAGACTCTCCCATTTCTCCTTCAATTTCACTTTTCGGAGTTAAAGCAGCTACTGAATCTACAACTATCATATCAATGATCCTTGATCTTATTAAATTATCCACTATTTCAAGAGCTTGTTCTCCATTATCTGGTTGAGAAATAATTAATTCTTCGATATCTACACCAATTTTTTTAGCATAAACACAATCAAAAGCGTGTTCTGCATCGATAAATCCTGCAAATCCACCAATTTTTTGTGATTGACTAATAGCATGTAATGCTAAAGTAGTTTTTCCAGAAGATTCTGGTCCAAATATTTCTATAATACGACCTTTAGGAAATCCTTTTATACCTAATGCTATATCTAAACTAAGAGATCCAGAAGAAATAATTTCTAAATTTTCTATACGTGTATCTCCCATCCGCATTACTGTTCCTTTACCATAAATTTTATCCATTTTATCTAATACAAGTCTTAAAGATCTTTTTTTTTGTTCAAATTTTTCATTCATAATCTTGTATAAATAAAATAAAATTCGATATAAAAAATTTATCCATTTATTATTAATTATTATTTTTTATTATTTTTCTTTTAAAATAGAAATTTTACCTTTTGGTAATCTTAAAAAATATTTATCTCCATTTTCAGGAGTAATAATATCTACAAGATATTGTGGATTTAAAAACATTAAATCTTTATAAGAAATATTGAATTCGGAAGAAAAACTTTTCAAAGAAATTTTTTCTTTTATTGGAATTAATACGGTATCATTAAATCTAATACGAAAATGAGAATATAAGGGTTGTTGTATATTATGTTCTTTATAATAATTCATTATATAATTAATAGCAATAAATTTTGGAATATAATTTTTGGTTTCTTTCGGAAAAAAATTCCATAAACTCCAAAAATCTTTTTTATTATGAAGTCGGATTATTTTATCTATGGTACTTGGACCAGCATTATAGGCAGCTAAAACTAATTCCCAATTTCCAATTTTATTATATAAATATTTAAAATATCGACATGCCGCTTCTGTAGATTTAAATGGATCATTTCTTTCATCATAAATATTATTAATATGTAGATTGTATATTTTTCCAGTTTTAGGCATAAATTGCCAAATTCCTTGAGCTCCAGATTTAGATGTAATGGTAGGGTTTAGATTAGATTCTATAATGGCAATATATTTTAATTCTTTTGGTATACGATATTTTTCTAATTTTTCCTCAAACATAGGAAAATAAAAATTAGATAAGGAAATAATTTTTCCTATATATTTTCCCATACGAAGATAACTTTCTACAGATGCATGTATTATTGTATTATATTTAAGTATTTTTATTTGAGATTTTTGATTTAGATTATTGATTCTAGATCTTAATTCATTTGCATCTATATTAGTAATAATAAGAGTTTTTTTTATTATTTTGTGAGTAATTTTTTTTTTCCAAAAAAATATTTTTTTTGGATTCCAAATATTTTTTTTCCATAAATTATCTATATATATATGATTTATATCAAATTTTTGAATAGGTATACTTTTATTATAATTTATTTTACTTTTCTGTTCAATAAATGATTTTGATACTGATTGTATAATCAGACTTTTTAAGATGAGCATAAAAAACATAATATTTCTTATCTTTTTCATTCATTAATTATTAATTAAAAAAAAGTGTTAATAAAAAAAATAGAAAATGAAAAAATTTCTATTTTTCTTCTGTAGGATTTTCGTTTTCAGAAGCTTTTTTGAACTCTTTTAACCCGGTCCCTAATCCTCTCATTAATTCTGGTATCTTTTTACCACCGAAAAGTAAAAGTGCAAGAATTACAATAACCACAATTTCCGTGGTTCCAAATGTTCCAAGTAATATAAAAAAAATAAAAAATAAATCCATTGAATGGAAATTTTACTCAAATATAAAAAAAATTATGAAATTTTTATTTTTTATTATGTTAATTATATTTTAGTTATTTATTTTTTTTTATATAAATAAAAAACTAAAAATTTAAAATAGAATGATCTCCTAAATTTACTTTTTTTGGCATTTCTATATAAGATGTATAACTACCAATTATAGAATTGTAAATATTTACATTTTGTATTATTGTATAATCTTGTATTAAAGATTTTTTTATATTACTGTTCTTTATTTTTGTGAATTTTCCTATTGAAACATAAGGTCCAATAATACTATTTTCAATTATTGTATTCTCTCCTATAAAACAAGGTCTTATAATGAAACTATTTTTTATAATTGTTTTTTCATGAATTAATTCTGATTTTTTAGATTCAATAGATAATATTTTTGAATTAGAGGATATAGTTCTTTTTTTATTTCCAAAATCCATCCATACCTGAACTTGTTTACTAGTAAATCTAATTCCTTTTTTTCTCATATTTTCTAATGCAGAAGTCAATTGATATTCTTGCTTATTTTTAATATTATGATCTAGTATATATTGTAATTCTTTTTTCAAGAAAGAACTATTTTTAAAATAATAAAAACCAATAATAGCCAAATTAGATACGTTATTTTTTGGTTTTTCTATAAACCGAGTAATTATTCCGGATGGATCACTTTCTACAATTCCGAATAAATTTGGGTTTTTAACCTTTTTTGTCCATATAATATTTTCTATTTTTGTATTTTTTATAATTTTAAAATCATCATTGTAAAATAAAGTATCGGAAAAAGCAATAATGATAGGTCCTATTAAAGAATTTTTTGCTTTAATAAGAGCATCAGCAGTCCCTAATGGTTTTTCTTGATAGTATATCACAATTTTGTGAAATCCTATATCATTAGATATTTTTATTAATTGTTTTTCTATTTTTTTTCCTACTTTTCCTATAATAAAAACTATTTCTTTTATTGAAAGAATTTCAATAGATTTAAATAAACTTTCAAGTAATCTTTTCAAAATTGGCTTTCCTAATATTTGGATCAAAGGTTTAGGGGTGATTAGAGTATGGGGACGAAGACGGGATCCTTCACCTGCCATAGGAATTATGATTTTCATAAACTGAAATAAATTAATAATTTATATATCCAAAATTTTATATTCCGGTACTTCCAAAACTATTATATCCTCTTTTACTTTTATTTAAAATAAAATATTTTTTCCATTTTATTTTTATTTCTGGATAAATATTTATAATGGCAATTTTTTCGTTAGGTTGAATTAAAATCTTTTTTAAAGAAATATTTATTATAATTATTTTTAATTCTTTATAATATTGGGAATATTTTTTTTTTATTTTTTTTTTATTTAAAATATGGATTATACAAATAGTTACAGGATCAATGAATTTTTTTTTTATAAAAAAATCTTTTTTAAAATTTTTATAAAAATTGAAATAAAAACCCGTTGAAATTAACTTTCTTTCCAAAAAAAATATGGAAACGGAATCTTGAATATTTGCTTTTAAAATAGATGTTGATGGATAACTTTTTGTATACAAAATATTCCTTTTTTTTATTTTTTTATTTCAATTTAGAAAAAAAATTATTTTTTTCGAATAAAAAAACAATAATTATATATAAAAACTGTAAAAAAAAATTAATTTCTATCCTATTTTTATTATTAATTATATATAAAACTAATAAAAAAGCAAATAATAAATGAAGAATAATATTCCATATTTTTGTATTATAAAATTTAAAAAAATTTTTTTTACTCCAAAAATATAGAACTAATACCATACTTCCATAAGAAGTTATAGTCCCCCAAGCTGGTATCATAAAACTACTATTAGGAATTGATATAAATGTTATATTAAATAAAATTGTAATAAATACACCTATTAAGGATATATAAGTTCCAATAATCGGTTTATCTATAATTTTATAAAAAATGGATAGATTTGTATAGATTCCTAAAAATAAATTTCCCATCATTACTATTGGGATAATAGATATTGCCAGATGATATTTTTTATCGATTAAAAAATCTATGATAATGGTAATATTTCCACATATTAATACGTAAAATATTAAACCTAGTATAATAAATATATAAATAATCTCTTCGTAATAATATTTTGCATCAGCATCTTCGGATTTTTTAAAAAAAAAAGGTTCGATTCCCAATCGAAATGCACGAATATATAAATTCATAAAAGAAGCTATTTTGTAACAAGCGGAATAAGATCCATTTATTTCATCGGAAAGCCATCTTTTAATTAATATTTTATCAAGATTTTCATTAATAGAAAAAGCTATAGTTCCTAACATAATAGGAATTCCATAATTTAACATTTCTTTAGCTAAAATCTTATTAAACTTTTTTATACTAACTTTCCTTAAAAAAATAGGAATAATTAAAATAAAATTACTTAAAGAAGCAATCATATTTGCAAAAAATATGTATCCTATTTTATCTGTAAAAGAATTAATCCATTCAAAAATGTAAGAATAAAATTTAGGGATAAAGAAAATCATTTTTAATGATCTATAAAAAGAAAACATATATATTATAAAAATAGATTGTACTAATATATTTATAACATTTATAGTAGTATATCTTAAAGACATTTCATTAGCACGAATCCAAGCCATAGGAAGAATACAAATAGTATCAAAAAATATAATTAAAAAAAACATGAAAAAATATTCTGGATGATTTTTATATCCAGTAATAGAAATTAAGTATTTTATTGAATTTACAGAAAGTATTAAAAAAAAAGAGGTAATAAAAAATTGAATAATAACGATTGTTGAAAAAATTACTTCCTTATTATTATTCTTTTTGGATAAAAATCTAAAATAAGTATTTTCTAATCCAAAAGAAAGAAATCCTATAACTAAAAAGGATAAGGCATACATATCTGTATAAAGTGAAAACTCTTCTCTTTTTAAATATTTAGTAAAAAATTTTAGAAAAGCATAATTCATAATCTTTGGGAAAAGAAATCCTATAGAATAGATGATGGTTTGAATCAATAATTTTTTTTTATACACAAATTCAAAACTTTTTTATCAAAATTTAAGGACTTTATAAGTTCTACATTATTTTTTTTAATCTATGGATAGATGATAGTAATTATGATTAAATTTGATAAAATATTTTATTATATAAGTAAATAAAAATGAATTATCATAAAAAAAATTCCAAAGAATTTATAAAATTTGCTGTAAAAGATCAAAAAATAAATAGTTTATTTATAGATCAATATATTAAAATGATGACTCCATATATTGTTGAAGAACGAAAATTAAATATAGCACAAATGGATGTTTTTTCTCGTTTAATGATGGATCGTGTTATTTTTTTAGGAACTATAATAGAAGATCAAATAGCTAATATTGTACAGGCACAACTGTTATTTCTTCAATCGGTAGATACCTCAAAAGATATACAAATCTATATTAATTCTCCTGGAGGGAATGTTCATGCTGGATTAGGAATATATGATACAATGCAGATTGTTGAACCTGACGTAGCAACTATTTGTACAGGAGTAGCTGCTTCTATGGCCGCTGTTTTACTTTGTTCTGGAGTAAAAAATAAAAGATCTGGATTAAAACATTCTAGAATTATGATTCATCAACCTATAGGTGGGACACATGGGCAAGCTTCAGATATTGAAATTACCGTTCGTGAAATTTTAAAATTAAAAAAAGAACTTTATGAAATTATTTCTATACATTCAGGATCTCCAATTGAAAAAATTGAAAAAGATTCAGATAGAGATTATTGGATGACTTCTGAAGAGGCTAAAGAATATGGTATGATTGACGAAGTGCTAAAGGCTAAAAAAATATAATAAAAAAAATGATCACGACAGGATTCGAACCTGTGACCTACTGCTTAGAAGGCAGTTGCTCTATCCATTTGAGCTACGTGACCTATATTAATAAATCAATAATCGGGGTAGCAGGATTTGAACCTACGATCTCCTGGTCCCAAACCAGGCGCGATAACCAAACTACGCTATACCCCGTTAAAAAAAAGCGGAGAATGTGGGATTCGAACCCACGCAGTATTTTTTTACCGACAGTTTAGCAAACTGTTCCGTTAACCACTCCGGCAATTCTCCTCCAATATTTACAAATCTAAAGTAGATCTATTAAATAAACAAATTAAATTGGGTATTCAATTCTAGTAGTATGATAAATATTTATCAATTTTTTTTTAAGAACTTTCTTTATTTTTTCTATTTCTTTAAAAGTAATATTTACATTAGAAAATTGATTTTCTTTTTTTTGTTTATTAATAATATTTTCTACTATATTTTCTAAATCTTTGTTAGATGGATTTTTGATGCTTTTGGAAGCAGCTTCAACAGAATCACAAATCATAACAATAGCCATTTCTTTAGAAAATGGTTTAGGTCCAGAATATTGAAATTGTTTTTCATCTATTATCAGATTTGGATATATTTTTTTTTGTTTTTCATAAAAAAAATGAATAATACGATTTCCATGATGTGTTCGGATGAAATCCATAATGAGATCAGGTAAGTGATGTTTTTTAGCTAATTTAATTCCAATTGTAACATGTTCTAATATAATTTTAGCACTTTCTTTTGGGCTTATATTTTCATGGGGATTAAGTGTATTATTATATTGATTTTCAATAAAAAATATAGAATTTGAAATTTTTCCAATATCATGATAAATAGCTCCTATTTTTGCTAATAAAGAGTTAGCTCCAATAGAAATAGCTGCTTCTTCTGCAATATTTGCAACAGTTAAAACATGTTGTAAAGTTCCTGGTGCTTTTTTAGATAGTAATCTTAATATTGGAGTATTTATATCAGAAAATTCTAATAATGAAATATCTGAAGTAATATTTAATAATTTTTCAAAAAAAAATATTAATGGATGAACCAATAAAGTTAATATTCCACTCAAAAAAAATAGATAAAAAGTATTTAAGGAAATATTTTCTAAGGATCCTTTACGAATTAGAGTAAGTGAACAAAAAGTAATTATATAAGTAATAATTATTTTACCTACTGAAAAAAATAAATTAGTTATTTTATAAATATTTTTTTTTGTTGTTAGAATCACTAAAAAGCCTGTAATAACTTGAAGAAAAATAAATTCAGAACTATTTGGTGTAATTAAGGATAATAATAAAATTGTTATTAAATGGATAATAAGGCTTAAATTTATATTAAAAAAGGTACGAATACTGATAGGAAAAATACAAAATGGTATTAAATATAATTTTTTATAATGATATCTTATAGTTAAGATTGTTATTAAAAATATCAATAATATATGGATTATTAAAAAATTTATCTTTTTATTATTTTGAAATATTTTACTTTGAAAATAAAAAAGATATAAAAATAATATCTTTAATATTATACTTATCATTAAAAATAATCCTATAATTAAACCATAATACTTTTTTTTATTCCATATTCTAGATTCATATTTTTTATTAAAAATGAACATGTCGAATTTATATTCATCTATAATATTATTTTTATTGAAAAATTGGATTTTATTGAAATAAATTTTATTCCATTTTCTAATTGTAAAATATAAAAATAAAATATTTTTTATATTTTTTAGTATTTTAAAAATTAAATGGATAAAAGGGATCTTTATAAAAAAAAAGTTTTTTTCCCTTATTAAAATTTGGTATTTGAAAATATCTTTTTTTGGGAAAAAAAAAGGATTTAAGGATAAGATAGAATCAGTATTTATCAAAATCTTATCTGTTTTTATATAAATCAATCCTTAATAATCATTTAGATATTACCTTATTTCTAGAAGGAAAAATATTTTTTTATTTTTCAATATATTTTTTATTATTTTGATGTAATTTTTTTTCATAAAAAAAAATTCATAAATTTTTTTCCATAAAAAATCTGATGAAATTCTATAAATAATTTCATTTCCATAAAGGGGATAAATATCATGATGTCTAGTTTTATTTTTCTTATTTTTAGAATTAGAAAAAATAAAATTATTATTAGAACGAGAAAAAATACTTAATTTTAAGTGACTATTTTTAGTACGATGGAAATTAAAATCTAATTTAATTTCTTTTATTCTAAATAGACTTCTTTTTTCTTTTTTCATTTTTTTTATAAAAAATTCTATATTACTTCTTATAGAAATACGATTATTAATTGCATAATATATTGAAGAAAGGATACTACTATATTTATTTTTTTTTCTTTCGATAAAATCAAAGTTAACGTTCAATGATGGACTTATTTCTGAAATAATATTTTCTATATATTTCAAAAATAAATTATAAATAATAGAGGATAAAAAATGCTTTTTTGGAAAATTTTTTAAAAAGAATTTTCCTAAGGTTAAAATAGAAAAAAAATTGAATATTTTTTCTTCATAAGAATGTAAATTTTTTAATAATTTTTTTTTAATTTCTTCATTACTATTTGGAAATAAAATATCTAGATTTATATTTGGATTTTTTATATCTCCATAAATACTCATTTTTAATTTTGTATATATTATTATAGGATCATAAGTACTTGAAAAATTTTGAATATCTAAATAATCTATTACATTAGATACATATCTAGTATAATATGCTGTTAAATTAATATTTGAGTGATTGAAATTATTGATCCAAGTAATCATTCCACCTGATTTTATTTTAAATCTTTTTTTTAATTTTAAAATTGGAATTTTTTTTTTGTTTGAAAAATGATAAAATATGTCTTTGACAAAATATTTTCCACTGGTTTGAATATTTGTATCTATATTTTTTTTTAAAAATAAAGGACCTTGTCCTCTAAATTCTATAAAATTTTCTAAATTATTATTTAATAATATTGAAACTTTGGTATTTTTATTTATATATGTTTTTATATTTAAAGAAAATTTATTTTCTTTATTATCATTTTCGACTTTTTTTATTTCATTTTTTGGAATATCATTTTTATTAAAATTTGTCTTATTATTAGGTTTTATATATTCAATAAAATTATTTTTTTTATATTTTAATCCTTTTGGGTTTATATATAAATGAGAAGAATTTAAAATATTTCCTTTTTTCATATAAATTTTTACATCTTTATCTTTTTTTATTATTTTAAATTGTCCATTAGAAAAAATTTTTCCAAAGAAAAAAGTATTACATGTTTTGTTTGTATTTAAAACAAGCAATTTATTTGTATTTATAGATAAATTTAAATTCCATTTAAAAAAATTATTATGTAAAAAAAATCCATTTATATAACCTTTAGTATGGTATTTTGTATCTATAAAAGGAGATGAATTTAAAATAAAAGAATTATTAATAAGATAGATATAAGTTGTATTTATCATTTCATAATCTGTATTGATAGAATTTATTTTTATTCCAAATTTTTTAATTTTTATTTTTCCAAAATAATGAGGATTATCTAACGATCCTTTAATTTGAATATCCCCTACAATAATTCCTCTTGCTTCGCAATTAATTTTTTTCCAAAAAAAGGAAAAATCTTTCATATTTAAATTTTGAATATTTACATTAAAATCAATATTTGATTTTTTTTGTAAATCATTATTAATATTTCCAGATAAAAATAAAAGTTCAGAAGATGCTTTTTTTAAAATTCCATGAATTTTATAATTATTTTTATATGGGTAAGAATCAATATAAAAATCTCCAATAACTTTTTTTTTCAATGATGCATTAGCCCTAATTTCGATTATTATTTTCATACAATCAATTATAGTTGAAAATTCTTGTAAAATACAAAACCCATTTATAATCCCATCTATCATTATATTTTTTTTTGGAATTATTTTTTTTAATTCTATATTTTTTAGTATAAATTGAAATTTATTACAATTTTTTTCAATAAAATCGGAATTTATTACAATTTTTTTTTGTTCTTTTTTTTTTGAAGTTGAAGATAACATAAGATTATTAATGCTCCCCCTATAATTTATTAAGTCTATTTTTATTGTTCCAATATTTTGATTCATATGATTTACGATAAACCAATCATATCCATTTATATTTAGTTTAGAAGAAATAATAAAAAAAATAAGAGAATTATTTTCCTTACATTTTTTACATGGATCATTCATTTTTTTAAAAATTAGATTAATGGTTTGTTTTTGAACTTCTTTTTTTTGTAAATTGAAAAAAAAGTTGGAAGAAATCAATAAAGAATTTTTTCTATCTAAAATAGATAGATCGATAGATTTAAATATAAAATTTTTAAAAAAAATCTTTTCAAGGGATAGTTGGATTTTTTCTTTTAAAAAAGAATTTACCTTAATAGAAATATTTTTTATTAAAATTTCATTTAATTTAATTTTTTTGGTAAAAAAATGAATTTTTATTTTCCGATTTTTTAATAATCCTGATAATTGAATATTATCAGATAATATTTTCATTATTTTTTGTTGATTAAAAAATTGGTAAAAAGATTTTTTAATTAATAAATTAAAATGAGCATATTGTTTTACTAAATAATTATTTTTTATTTTTTTTTTTGTAATTAAATAATATATCTCATTTTTGAATGATTTAAATAAATTATTCCATCCAAAATTTCCATAAATATGACCGATAATTATATCGGATATATTTATAGAAATTTTTTTTAATGATTTATTTTCAAATGAAAATACTTTTATAAAAAATCTATTTTCATTTTTATATTTAGCTATTTTTATAGAAAGTTGTTGAAAATATGAATTTTTTTTTCTATTTAAGTTTATTTCTGATTCAGAATTAGGTGGGAAAAAAGGAGGAAATAAGTTGTAAAAATTATTATTAGCCTTTTTTTTAAAAAAAAAATTATTATAAATTCCTTTAAATTTAAAAATCCATAAACCGGATGGAACCCTACTAAAAAATGGTATTTTTTTTGATAATTTTAATATATTATTTTTTTCTGTTAAAATTTCACCTGTGTACTGTAGATTGTTATCTTTACCACGAATAAAAGTATTACATATATTTGCTCTAATATTATTATATTGAATATTTCCATTTAGGTTAATAAATCTTTTTTTTATAATCAAGTTTCCTCTATAAATAAAATTTTTATAATAATTTTTTATCAAATTAAATTTTAAATCAAAATTTGATAAAGTTAATTTTTGTATTTCATGAGATGAAATTTGAAGAATAGTTTTTAAAAATTGAATTTCTTTCCATTTATTTTTAAAATAGAAAATATTAATTTTATCTGAAAAAATCTGATTTCCATAAACATTTTTTATCAAAATTTTAGAAAAAGTAAGTTTTTTATTTAATTTTCCATTTATAATACCTTGAATAAAAAATATAGAATTGGAAGACCATTTTTTAGTATAAAAACATAGACTCATTAAATCTATTCCTATTTTAGACCCTTCAAAAATTTTACCTTGTATATTCTTATTTTTTTCGTAAAAAAAAGATTTTTCGGATCCATTATTATAGAATATAAATTTTCCTTTTAGTAAACTATTATTTGTTTTTATAAAAAAATGCTTAATTTTTAATTTTAAGGGATCATATGTAAAACAACAAAAAAAATTTTTAATTATATAACTTTTTTTAAAATTTATATTTTCGTATGTTAAATAAGCATTTTTTACTTTTAAATTAGAGCAAGTAATAATTCCAATAGAATTTTTACTCAAATTTTTTTTTATTACAAATTCTTTTAATAGATAAAATAAATTGTTTTCTTTTTCATTCAAAATCATTGTATAATAAATATCTTTGGATTATCAATAATTAAATTTCCTATATTTAAATATTTTGAATTAATTAAAATATATTGAAATAAATTTTCAATAGAAATTTTACATTTAGAAAAATGAACAAAAGAAAATTTATGATGATCTATGATATTTACATCATGAAAAGAAAATTCTTTTTTAAGAATATTAAAAGTTATATTTCTTACATAAATATTACCACTAATATGGTTTTTTACTTTTTCTAAAATAAAAGAAACTATTTTTTCTTTTATTTTCTGTTTTTGATAATAAATAGTATAAAAATATTCCTATTATAAAAAAAAAGGACTATTATACAAAATAAAAATATTTTTTTATTTTGAAAAATAAATTTTTGTAAAAAAAAATTAATTCATTTTTTAATTCTTCTAAAGATATTGTTATTTTTTTTATGAAAAAAAAACTTATTATTATTGGCATAGAATCCACATGTGATGATACCGCTGTTTCTATTATTAATAATAGAGAAGTTTTATCTAATGTAATTATCCGTCAAAAAATTCATAAAAAATATGGGGGGGTAGTTCCTGAATTAGCTTCAAGATTTCATGATAAAAATATTTATTTAGCTGTAAATAAAGCTATTTCTTTATCAAAGATAGATAAATATGAAATTGATGCTGTATCTTTTTCTTTAGGCCCAGGATTAATCGGATCTTTATTAGTAGGAGCTTCTTTTGCAAAATCTTTTTCAATTGGATTAAAAATTCCTTTATTAACTGTCAATCATGTACAAGCACATATACTTGTCCATTTTATACAAAATGCAAATATCAATAATTCTTTTCCCAAATTTCCTTTTTTATGTTTAATGATTAGTGGGGGGCATACCCAAATAATAAAAGTAAATGATTTTTTTAAAATGGAAATTCTAGGATCTACCTTAGATGATTCTGTAGGAGATGCATTTGATAAAATAGCTAGGATGTTGGGTATTTATTATCCTGGAGGACCATTATTGGATCATTTTTCTAAAAGTGGATATTCTAAAAAATTTAATTTTTTCAAAAACCAAAATGTGAATGAATTAGATTTTAGTTTTAGTGGATTTAAAAGCCATATTTTTCAATTTATTAAAAAAAAATCAAAAAAAAATTCATTATTTATTAAAAATAATTTAGCAGATTTATGTGCTTCTGTGCAAAGAACTATATCAGAAATACTTTTGGAAAAAATACATAAAGCAACTATAAAAACTGGAATTTTTAGAATAGTTTTAGCAGGAGGAGTTTCCGCTAATAATGAAATTAGACGTAATTTTATTCTTTTTGCAAAAAAAAATAAAAAATGGGAAATTTTTAT
This sequence comes from Blattabacterium sp. (Cryptocercus punctulatus) str. Cpu, assembly GCF_000236405.1. Lineage (NCBI taxonomy): Bacteria > Pseudomonadati > Bacteroidota > Flavobacteriia > Flavobacteriales > Blattabacteriaceae > Blattabacterium > Blattabacterium sp. (Cryptocercus punctulatus) str. Cpu. The sequence goes on from NC_016621.1 coordinate 590,348, forward strand.
TCCAAAAAAAAAATATTCCATAGATAATGGAGCTATGATAGCTATTACAGGACTATTTAAATACAAAAAAAATTTTTTTGATTCTATAAATGTAACTCCATATACAAAATTTCAAAAATTCTAAAAATTTTTAAGTACATCTACAAATTAAATTTCTATCTCCATATCCATCATCAATTCGATCTATTGATGGCCAAAATTTTCTTTCTTTAACCCAATTCAATGGATAAGCAGCTTTTTCTCTAGTATAAGGATATATCCAATTATTTCCAGTTAATATATCTAAACTATGAGGTGCATTTTTTAATACATTTTCTTTTTTCGTAAATAGACCTTTTTCTATTTCATAGATTTCTTCACGTATTTTTATAAGTGTTTCAATAAAACGGTCTAATTCTTCTTTAGATTCACTTTCTGTAGGTTCTATCATCATACATCCTTCTACAGGAAAGGATATAGTAGGAGCATGAAATCCATAATCCATCATTCTTTTTGCTATATCTATTACTTCTATTTCAATACTTTTAAAAACTCTACAATCTATAATAAGTTCGTGTGCAACTGTATTATTATTACCAACATATAATATTTTATAAAATTTTTTTAATTTATTTTTTATATAATTAGCATTTAAGATAGATATTTCCGTACACTTTTTAAGTCCATCTGGACCCAACATACGAATATATGCATAAGAAATTGTTAAAATTAAAGAAGATCCATATGGAGATGATGAAATGGTTAATTCATTTTTTTGATTTGAATTTTTTTGAAAAGGATGATTAGGAAGAAATGGTTTTAAATGAGGTGCAACACAAATTGGTCCCATTCCAGGCCCTCCTCCACCATGAGGTATAGCAAAAGTTTTATGTAGATTAATATGACATATATCTATTCCAATTTCTGCTGGTTTAATTAATCCTATTTGTGCATTCATATTTGCTCCATCCATATAAACTAATCCTCCATACTCATGAATAAGATCTATTATCTCTTTTATATTTGATTCATATACTCCATGAGTAGATGGATAAGTTATCATTAATACAGATATTAAATTTTTATTTTCTTTTACTTTTTTTAACAAATCATTTTCATCGATAGATCCATCTTGTTTAGTAAAAATTAAAACGACTTTCATTCCAGCTATACTTGCTGAAGCTGGATTAGTACCATGTGATGAAGTAGGAATTAAGGCTATATTTCTTTTATATTCGTGTAATGATTCATGATAAGCTTTAATTACCATAAGTCCAGCATACTCTCCTTGAGCCCCCGAATTTGGTTGTAAAGAAACTCCAGAAAAACCAGTTATTTCTTTCAAATATTTTTCCAAATTTTTAATAATAAATTGATATCCTTTTGTCTGATTTTTAGGGGAAAAAGGATGAATATTTCTCCATTCATATTGGCTTAAAGAGAATAATTCTGCAGAAGAATTTAATTTCATAGTACATGATCCTAAAGGCATCATAGAATGGGTTAAAGAGAGATCTTTTTTTTCTAATCTTTTGATATAACGCATCAGTTCATTTTCTGAATGAAACTTATGAAAAATTGGATGTACTAAAAAATTAGAGGTTCTTTTTAAAAAATTGGGAATTCTATATTTTTCTTTTTCTATAAATTTTTTTTTGATATTTTTCTTACTAACTTGATGAAAAATAGAAACAATATGGTTAATATCTTTTTCATAAGTTGTTTCGTCTAAAGTAATTGTTAAATAATTTTTATCTACATATCTGAAATTAATTTTTCTACGTTCAGATATTTTTTTTAATTTTTTTAAGAAAAAAAAATCTGAATTTTTTATTTTTATTCTAAGAGTATCAAAATAAAATATATTCATTTGATGAATATTATCACCAATAGTATTCATCAATAAACATTCTAATTTTTTAGTATTTTTATGAATATTTTCTGCAATTATTTTTAATCCATTTGGACCATGATATAAAGCATACATAGAAGCCATTATAGCAGGTAATACTTGTGATGTACAAATGTTAGAAGTAGCTTTTTCTCTTTTTATATGTTGTTCTCTTGTTTGTAAAGCCATACGAAATGCTTTTTTATTTTTTTTATCCATGGATTCTCCAATAATTCTTCCTGGAAGAAATCGTTTATATTTATCACAAGTAGCTAAAAAAGCAGCATGTGGCCCCCCATAACCCATAGGTATACCAAAAGATTGACTAGATCCTACAACAACATCAGCACCCCACTCTCCAGGAGGTTTTAATAAAGTTAGGGCTAATAAATCACTGGATACTATTACTGATATATTTTTATTTTTTGCATATTTTACTATTTCACGGTAGTCATATATTTCTCCTGAAGGAGACGGATAAGAAAGTAATAATCCAAATATTTTTTTTTTTTTATATTTTTTTAAGTTTCCATGAAAATCTTTAATCAACTTTATTCCTAAACCATAACATCTTGTTTTTAAAATGGAAAATGTTTGTGGAAAAACTTCATCTGAAACAAAAAAATAGGAAAAGTTTTTTTGTATTTTTTTTATTTTTAAACTTTCCTTATAAATCATGAACATAGCATCAGCTATAGCTGTACCTTCATCTAACATAGAAGCATTACTAATTTTCATTCCAGTAATATCTGAAACCATAGTCTGAAAATTAATTAAGGCTTCTAAACGGCCTTGAGATATTTCGGATTGATATGGAGTATAAGGGGTATACCAATTTGGATTTTCTAAAATATTTCTTTGAATTACAGCTGGAGTTATAGTATTTTTATATCCTAATCCTATATAAGAACGATAAATTCTATTTTTTTTACTGATTCTATAAATATGATTTAAATATTGATATTCAGAGATTGCATTTGGTAGATTTAATCGTTTTTTTAAACGTATTTCTTTTGGAATAGTATGATTTATTAAATCTTTTATAGATTTGTATTTTAATATTTTCAACATTTCGTGAATTTCTTCACAAGATGGGCCTATATGTCTGGAATAGAATTTTTTTATAAAAAAATCCTCATTCATAAAAATAGAAATTGTGTTTAACTTCAGTAAAGTTAGATAAATTTATAAAAATTTTTTATATTAATATATAAAAAAATTCAAAATGAAAATTACTATTATTGGAGCAGGAAATATAGGAGCCTCATGTGCCAGTTTATTAGCTAAAATAGATATAGTTGAAGAAATTGTTTTATTGGATATAAAAGAAAAATTAGCTGAAGGAAAAAGTTTAGATATATCTCAGATGTTACCTCTTGTTGGATCAAATACTCATGTTATTGGTATTACTAATGATTATTCAAAATCAAAAAATTCTGAAATAATTATTATTACTTGTGGATTTCCTAGAAAACCAGGAATGAGTCGTGATGATTTAGTAAATATAAATGCAAAAATTATTCATACTGTAACTAAAAAATCTATTTATTTTTCTCCAAATGCAAAATTTATAATAGTATCTAATCCATTGGATGTGATGACCTATGTATGTTATAAAACAGCTAAAATAGATTCTTCTCGGGTTATGGGAATGGCCGGAATATTAGATTCAACTAGATATCGTTTCTTTTTATCAAAAGAATTAAATTGTTCTCCTCATGATATACAAACTTTATTACTAGGAGGGCATGGAGAGACTATGGTACCTTTATATAGATATACTTCAATATCTGGAATTCCTATCATAGAATTTTTATCGAAGGAAAAAAATCAAATCATTATTGAAAAAACTAAAAATGGGGGTGGGGAAATTGTAAATTTATTAGGTACATCAGCTTGGATAGCTCCCAGTGCTTCTGTTGTAAATATGGTAAAAGCTATTATTAAAAATTCTAAACGAATTTTATCGTGTTCTGTTTTTTTAAATGGAGAATATAATTTAAAAAATGTGTATTTAGGAGTACCAGTAGTTTTAGGAAAATATGGAATAGAAAAAATAATAGAATTACAATTGAATAAAGAAGAAATGTTACTTTTAAAAAATTCTGCTAATCATATAAAAAATATGATTAAAAAATTGAATAATATCAATTTATAAATTTTTGATTGAATCATGAAAAATAAGATTTTATTTTTAGTAGCTCACCCTAATATAGAAAATTCTATTTTAAATAAAAAAATTATACAGAATATTCATCATAAATACAAAGAAAATATCATTATACGAAAATTATATAATATTTATCCTGATTTTAAAATAAAGGTAGAGGAAGAAATAAGGATTATTTTGAATACAAAATTTATAGTATTTCAATTTCCATTTTATTGGTATAGTTATCCATCTCTTTTAAAAGAGTGGAAAGATCAAGTTTTTACAAAATTATATAAAAAAAAATCTCTTTCTGGAAAACATTTATTAGTATCTATTACTACTGGATCAGAAAAAAAAACATTTCATGCAGGAGAAAAAAATAATTTTACTATAGATGAATTCTTACGTCCTATTCAACAAACAGCTTATATTTGTAATATGATTTATCATGGATATGTTCATATTTCAATACATAGGGTAAAACAAATGAACGGAAAATCATGTTTTTTGGAAAATTATATAGATAAAATTATTTTTAGTATTAATGAATGGATACAATAAAAAAATATTATTATCTTTCTAAAAAAATTAATAATTCTCCTTTTTTATAACTTATTTCGATTCGTTGTAGTAGTTCAGTAGATTCGTTTCTGATACCTATATTTTGACCAATTTTCAATAATCCATTATTAATAGGATATTTTAACCCATGAGTAAATAATCCTTCTACTTTTGGAAATGGGAAAAAGAGAAACCCATTTTTATTTTTTTTCTGATAAAAAAAATTTTTTTTATCAGAAAAAAAATAATAATGATAATTATCATGAAAAATTATGGATAATTTTTTTTTATATTTTAAAGCAGTTGATAGATTTCCTAAAAAATGATCTTGTTCTTTCCCACTAGCCCCCCAAACATTTATATTAAAATATCCTTTAGAATGGATGATTCGTAAAGATTTATCAAAATCGGAGTAATTTTGATCTCTAGTTTCAAAAATTTCAAAAAATTTATTTTTTTTTTCTACAAAATTTTTTTTTAAAAATGAATCAAAATCTCCAATAATAGAATCTACTCGGATACCCATTTTTTTTAAATAGTAAAAGGCTCCATCAACTGCAAATATTTTTTTGTAAAAAAAATATTTTTTAAAATAAATATGAGGTGGGGTACCATTAAGAAATAATCCAACTTCTGGACCTTGAAATCGATGATCCATTTTTATTTTATGATTTTATGATTTTTTTTTATAAAATAATTTCCTAAATAAACTTTTTTTACCATAGAATCTTCTATCAATTCTTTAGAAGGTCCATGTTTCAATATTTTTCCTTCAAACATTAAATAAAGACGATCCGTAATTATAAAAGTTTCTTGTACATTATGATCGGTAATTAATATACCAATTTTTTTATTTTTTAAAGAAATAATAATTTTTTGTAATTCTTCTATCGCTATAGGATCTATTCCAGAAAAAGGTTCATCTAAAAGAATAAATTTTGGATTTGAAGCTAAACATCTAGCAATTTCAGTTCTTCTACGCTCTCCTCCAGATAAAAGATCTCCACGATTTTTTCGTATATATTGTAATCCAAATTCTTCAAGAAGTTGTTCGGTTTTTTTTTTTCTTTCTTTATAAGAATATTTTTTCATTTCTAATATGCATAAAATATTATCTTCTACAGATAATTTTCTAAATATAGATGGTTCTTGTGCTAAATATCCAATACCTTTTCTAGATCGTTTATATATTGGATCATTAGTAATATCTTCTTCATTAAGAAGTACTTGTCCTTGATCTGGACGAATAAGTCCTACAATTATATAAAAAGAAGTTGTTTTTCCTGCTCCATTTGGCCCAATTAAACCAACTATTTCTCCTTGATTTAACCAAAAAGAAACATTTGTTACAACATTTTTTTTTTTATATTTTTTGTATATATTTTTCGCTATCAAAACCATGATTATAACAATTTTTATTTTTAAAAAATCAATTTGATTGTTAAATTGCAAATTTATATTTATTATGTAATATGATAAAAAATATTTTATTTAAGTTTAGTTTTTTTTTGATAATTTTTTGTAATTTTTCTTTTGCTATAGAATTAGAAAAAGTAAATGGTATTTCTGTTATAATAGGAGATGAAATAATCTTAGATTCCGAGATAAAAAATTATTTAGATTATAATAAAAATATTTCTCCATGTAAAGGATTAAAAAATTTATTAATTCACAAATTAATTCTTTATTATGCAAAAAAAGATCCTAATTTACATATTTATGATCAAGAATTAGAAAAAAAAGTATCTAATATATTAGAAGAAAATTTGGTAAATACTAAAAATTATTATACTAAGGAATTTTTGGAAGAATTCACTGAAACTATTAAAAATAATCAATATATAGAAAAATTTTATCAAAAAATAATAGACGATATAGAAGTTTCTCCTGAAGAGGTAAAATATTTTTTTAATAAAAAAAAGGAAAAATTACCTATAATTCCAAAAAAAATATGTATTTCTTATATGATTTTTTATCCAAAATTAATTGAAAAACACCGGAATAAAATTTTTAATTTTTTGAAAAAAATCAAAAATGAAATTCATTCTGATAAAGATTTTTCGACGAAAGCAATTTTATTATCAGAAGATTATTCTTCGGCATGGAATGGTGGTATTATTAATGGATTAAAAAAGAAAAATATACCAAAAGAATTTGAACGTGTAGTTTATGCTCTAAAAGAAAAACAAATATCTGAACCTTTTGAAACAAATTTAGGATTTCACTTAGTGAAAATAGAAGAAAAAAAAGGTGATGAAATAGATATAAGGCATATTTTAATTAAACCTAAATATACAAAGGAAGAATTAACCAAAACAAAAAAATTTGTAGATTTAATCAAAAATCGTTTAATAAATCATGAAATTTTTTTCGAAACTATCCAAGATGAAAATCCAATAAATAATAATCAAATAGTAGTAAATTCTTATATATGGAAAAAAAAATGTATAGAAGAAAAAGATCTATCAAAAAAAATGAAAAAATCTTTAATTCATTTAAAAAATGGAGAAATATCTGATACGTATAAAGAAATTTTAAATGGAAAAGAAGTTTTTTTTATTGTTAAATTATTGGAAAAAATACCTTCTCATCCAATCTCTTTGGAAAAAGATTATACGGAATTAAAAAATTTGATAAAGATTCTTAAACAAGAAGAAAAAATTAAAAATTGGGTAAAAATTCAATTAAAAAAACTTACTTAAAAAGGGTTTGTCCATAACATAAATTATATTATTATGTTTCTTTTTATTATAATATAATTATTATGCATAATATACATTTAATTGAATTGAATTAGATCGGGGCCTTTTTCTATATAAAAACTCCATTATTTAAGAACTAATTTATTCCTATTTTTTTTCCATTTTTTCTACTTTTGTGATCACTATTATATGAGATTTTAAATTTAAAAGTTCAATATTTTTAATTTTATATCCATCAATTAAAATTTTTCCTTTTTTAATCTCGTATAATCTGGAAATTAAATGTATAATGGTATAGTTACCAGAACTAGTGGCCCCCCTAATTAACATTTTTTCCAGGAAATATTTTAAAAAAAATTTTTTTATTCGTATATTACCTAATAATTATTTTTTTTATGGAAAAGTTGTATAATAAACATTATTACTATTTTTTATTGTAAAAAAATATTTTAACGTGAAGTTTGTACACGGTTTTCATAAAAAGTTTTTTTTAATGTTTTTTGAAAAAAATGAGTAATAAAATATATAAATGGAATAGTAAAAAAAATAATAATAGATAATTTTTTATGCACTATATACATCATAATTACGATCATTATTATTTTTAAATATCTCCAGATATATGTATACCATCGTTAAATATTATACAATAATAATTTCTATATCCGAAACATAATAGGATATCTATTTACCAATTGGAGTTTTGTAAAAATAAAGAAGTTTTAAAAGATAATAACTTTTAAAATAAAATAATTTTAATTTTTTAAACAATTTTTTGATCAATAATATTGGATAAATATAATAAAAGAAAATGAAATAAACTTTCTAAAAGAAAAAGTAAAATAATCCATATTAAAATATTTTTAAGACCAAAAAAGTATTTATAAACTATATAAAAATCTATAGTTTTCTATATCAATTTAGGGCGATAAGCAGATATAAAAGATATTAATATAGAAAATATTAATTATTGTTATTAAAATCAGTTTATAATTTAAACTTATTCTTAAAAAGTTATTTTAAGGAATATTTTTTTTATAAAAAAATATCCTCTGGATAAATAATTTTATAAAGAAATAAACCATAGGGTGGTGGAATCGTTTTACTACAATAATCCTTATTTTTTAATTCTATAATTTCTATAAATCTATTTATACTAATTTTCTCTCTTCCTACATCAACTAATGTACCAATTATAGACCTTACCATATTTCTTAAAAATCGATTGGCTTCAATAGTAAAACAAAAATAAGTGTTTTTTATTAACCAATTTGCATCGTATATTTCACATATATTATTTTTTTTTTCATTTCTTTTTTTAGAAAAAGAACTAAAATCTTTATATTTCATTAAAATTTTAGTAGCCTCATTCATACGTTTAATATTTAATGGATAAAAACAATACCAAGAAAAATCTTGAAAAAAAGGATTTTTTTTATATGTTAAATAATATTTATAGGTTCTACTTATTGCATTAAATCTAGCATGAATATTTTTTTTTACTGGAAAAATATTGAATACATGAATAGATTTAGGCAAAAAAATATTTAATTTTTTAATAAAATTATTGCTTATTTTTTTTTCAATATCAAAATGCGCAAACATTTGTTTTGCATGGACACCTTTATCTGTTCTTCCAGCTCCTACTATATTTATAGGAGTTTTTAATAATATGGATAAACAAGATTCTAATTTTTCTTCTACAGAGTTAACTTTATTTTGAATTTGCCATCCATAGTAATCCTTTCCATTATAAGCTAATTCAATAAAAAATCTCATTTTATTTTTGAAAAATATAAAAAAATATTTTATTTTTTAAAGTTATTCAAACATTCTATAATAATAGAACATCTTTTTTTAATTTCTTTTTTCGTAATAGTCAATGGAGGAGAAATACGAAAAAATTTACTATGGAATAAAAAACGAAAAATAATTAATCCTTGTTTTATACAAGATTGTAATACTTCATCCACATGATTCTTGATTTTTAATTCAAAAGATAAAAGGAGTCCTTTTCCATGAATATTTTTTATTTGATCATGAACTAAATATTTTCTAATCCATTTTTTTTTGATAGAAACTTTTTCAATAATCTTAAAATGAATAAGTTGATTGAATGTAGTTAAAGAAACGGAAGCAGCTACTGAATTTCCTCCAAAAGTTGTTAAATGACCCATTGGAACATCATCAGAAAAATATTTCATAATTTTATCTGAGGACATAATAAAACCACTAATCGGAATACCTTCCCCCATTCCTTTTCCCATTATCAAAATATTAGGTACAATTCCATAATGTTCAAAAGCAAAAAACTTTCCTGTTTTTTTAAATCCTGTTTGAATTTCATCCAGTATCATTAAAGAATTTCTTTTTTTACATTGTTTTTTTACTTTTTTTAGAAAAAAATTATTAGGTAATACCACTCCAGAATAACTTTGGATTGTTTCCAAAATTACACAAGAGGTTTTATCTGTAATAGAGTAAATAAATTCATCTATTTGGTTAAATGTTATAAATTTTACCAATGGTAGAAGAGAGCGAAAAGGTCTTTTATTTTTTTCATATTCCATAATACTCATGGATCCCATGGGACTTCCATGATAAGATAATTTGCAATAAACAATCTCTTCCCTACCTGTATAATATTTTGCTAATTTTAATGCTCCTTCTACAGCTACAGTTCCAAAACTAACTAAATAAGTTTTATTTAATGGAGATCGAGTAATCTCTGCTAGTTTTTTACAAAGTTTTACACAAGGGTCCTGTATAAATTGACCATAACCCATAGTATGTAAATATTTTTCTACTTGATTTTTTATAGATTTTTTTATTTTTTATTTTTTATTTTCATGTCCTAACGTATTTACAGAAAGTCCAGAAACAAAATCTAAATATTTTTTTCCATCTTTATCATAAATATAATTTCCATCTGCATAATCTACTGAAATTTTCATTAGGATTAGATATTATTTGAGTTTGATATCGAATAAAATCCTTCTCTAATTTATTCATACATATTATTTTTTTTTTTATTTAATTTTTCAATTTCTTTTTTTTCTTCTAAACTTTCTTTTCTATATTTTTTAATTTTTTCATAGATTAAGTATTTTTTATTCTTAGATTTTTCTTTTTCTTTCCAAGAAAATTGAGGAAGAAATAAATTTTTTTCAAATATACTGTTAGATAGAAGGAATAATTTTGAGTTAGATTTTTCTAAAAAAAATTTTTTTATTTTTTTTCCTTTTTCTAAATTTGCATATATAATTCCACAAGATGATTTATTGATTATTTTTTTATTATTATACAATGAAGAATTATTATAATGAAAAATAATGCTTTTAGCATTACCTTTAATCAAAATTTGTTCTAAAACATTTTTTTTATCAAAAAAACCTATCATAATTTCTCCTTTTATCTGATTAAATTCTTTTGAATTTATTTTTTTTATATAAAAAGCATTTTTCATTATTTTCAAATAATCTAAATAAAAATCATTTTTAAAATGAATAAAAATGGAATCTCCAGTGATTTGTTGATTTTTTATCCAAAAAATGGGATTACCATTAAATTGTATTGATTTATTTGACGGTTCATATATTAAGGAGTAACTTTTTATTTGAAGTTCTTCATTTAAAAAAAAACCTATAACAGGAAAAAATTGAATTGATAATATAGATTCATTCTTTAAATTTATTTTTATTTTATCCGAATAAATAAAAAAAGTATCCTCTTTAGGTTTTATTTTTATAAATACGATATTTTTTTTAAAAAAAATTAATCCAGAGTATAAATCAAAATTTCCATTATCTCCTATAAAAAAATATCCTTTTTTTTTATCTTCAAAAAAAATATTTTTAATAAAGCCACTTTTTTTCTTATAATCGAAAAACCAATATTTTCCTTTTATAATTTTATCATTATAATGAAGACTACAATATTCTTTTGGATAAAAAAATATTTTTTTTTTATAAAAAAAATCACCTGATTTAGCATAGAAAAAATTTTCTATTTTATTATTATTTATTATTATGGTAGGGCTATAAAATTTTATTTTATCTATTGAAAATAGATATTCTATTGAATTGGAATATACCGTATAATTTTTACTAATTAATTTGACTTCATATTTTAATTTTGCCTTTTTTTTTAAAGGAAAGTAACTTCCTTCTTTACTATATATATTATAATCTTTATAAAAAATAGTGCTTCCTTTCTTATAAAAAATCTTATTAAAATTAAGATCGTATTCTAAAATATTGGTATATAATTTTAATTCATCTAATAATAAAACTACGTTTTGGATTGCCTGAAAAAATTTTTTTTTAAAATTATAATTAATAATATTTGCTGTTAATTTTATATTTTTTTGAACTAAAATTACTTTACCGGAAGCTTTTAGGTTATTCATATTTTCGGAATATTCTATTTTTTTAGAAAAAATTTTATTTTTTTCTGATTTTAATTGAACATTTCCATATCCATAAAATTTATTATTTTTTTTATAAATAGCTTTATCACAAAAAAGTTGATATTCCTTATGTTTAATATGAACATGACCTATTAAAAAAACAGTATCATCATTATCTTCTTTTTGTATAAAATCGGCATGAATTAATTTTATCGATTTTTGAAGATTCTTGTTAAAAGAATTTTCAATATTAAGGAAGAATAATAGAATAATTAATAAAGAATAATATTTAGAACTCATTTATTCATTAGTAAGATAATGAAAAACTTATTTTCATTTTTTAAATGTCTTTATGCGATTTAATATATTTCTATATTTAAATTTTTTGGTAATCTATAAATTTTTTTATGAAAAAATAATTATAGCTTTTTATCATTCTATTGTTTTATAAATTAAATTTTTAGTTTTGGGATCAATAGTAATTTGTCTATATAAAAATAAAAAATTATTTTTTTTCATTTTATTAATGATGTATTTCATTATATTGTAATAATTTATTTAAATTTGGATCTTTTATTCCAATAAAAAAAGACCAATAGTGATCTTCACCTATAGGTACCCAATCAAAATTCATTTTAAAACTTCTCAAATCTCTGTAAAAAACTAACTTTAAAAAACTTATTTGATGTTTTAATAAATTGTAATCCGTTTTTATTTCTATATTCCAATATTTTGTTAAATTTATAGATCCATTTATACTTAAAAAAACATTGAATAATTTTTTTTGATTAAAATAATTTTCATAAGTTGAATTTAAATCAATTTTCAAATTCAATGGAATTGGATATATTGCATAATGATATTTATCAAATAAAAAGTATTCATAACGATTTTTTCCTTTTTTTTCAGATTTATTATTAAAAAAATTTATTTCATGTTCAATATTTTCATGAAAGGAAAAATTAAAATACATTCTTTTTTTTTCTTTTCTACTATCAAATAAAAAAGTATTGTATTTCCGTTTTTCATATAAATTTATCCCCCCTTTATATTTCATTTTTAAATATTTCGTAAAATTAGTATAACCCATAAAATAGAATTTTTCTAAATGAAAAGAATTTTTATCAAAAAAATGAAAAGTTTTTACCTGAAAAAGATCAATTATTTTTATTTTTTTGTATGTAAAATCTTTTAAATTTTTATTATTTTTTATTTTTAATTCCAAATTATTATTTAATATAAAAATGATTCTATTTTCAATAAGATTGTTTTTATTATTTTGATTTAAAGGAAAATAAGATTTAATTCTAAAAGAAACTATAGGATCCATTTTATGTCTTAATAAAAAATCCTTATTATTTAATTTTAAAAAACCTTCTAAAGAGGAAAATAATATATCTGTGAATGCATCTGTTTTTTGAAATAAGGTGGAGGTACCTGAATTCAAATTCCAAGTAGAATATCCTTTATAATGAATTCTTGGATAAATTTTAAAATAAGGATTAACATGAATAAAGGTAGAAATATTTATAGTATGTTTGATACCTGTTTGGATATCTATTTTTTGTTTTATTTTTTTTAGTAAAGGAAGAATTGAATAATATTCTATATAATTATGTGCAAATATATGATAATCCATAATTAATGGATAAAAAAACCGTTTTTTTATAAAAAAAGGTTTTTGTCGCATAGAAATACTAATTTCTGGAATTTTTAATTGCATTATTCCTTTATTCCTTTTTTGAATGATAGATGCATCTATATTCAAAAAATAATTTTGAAAATTTTTTTTTATACTAATATTAGAAATATTCATTTCTTCATATTTTATGGAATTAACTGGAGAAAAATTATCGAAATAATAGTTTATATCTGCGTTAAATTTTATTTCAGAATTTGAATTATAATCTTTATAATGCTTCCATTTAAATTGATAATCAAATTTTTTATTTGATAAATATTGATAATTAAAATGAATAGATCCATTATACAAATATTTAAATTTATATTCCATTTTTGTTTCTAATTTCCATTTTTTACCTCCATATATAGAACTAGAAATTAAAAAATTCAAATAATCGGAAATAGGAAAATAAAATCCTATATTTTCTATAGTTATCTTCTTATTTTGAATCAAAAACCTAGGATAGGTAATTCCAAACGAAGAAATTTTACTATTATCCTTTTTCAAAGGAATATATAAAAATGGAAAAATTATAGGAATTGGAACTTGATACCAATAAAAAAATACGGGGCCAGTAATAACATATTTTTTTTTATGAAAATATTTTAAGAAATCTGTTTTTAAATAAAAATCAGGAATTTTATCTTTTTTTTCTATAAAAAATGGATCTGCTGTATAAATCACTTTTTTCATTAAACTATAATCATTCTCCTTTTTTATATCCTTTGCAATAATAACATAATCTTTTTCTTGTATATAAACATTATCAGCATTCCATTTTTGATTATCTAAATTTATGTGAAAATGTCTAGACGTATAATATTGATTATCTCCTTTTTGGATAACAATTACATTTTTATTTTTACCTATAGCATATAAATCTCCATTTTTCCAATTTAATTCTATACGATCTGCTTTAATTTTTGTATCAAGATATTCTATAAATGCATTTCCATCTAAATAAGATTTTCCATCATCTATATGATGTTCTTGTACATTTGAACGATATTTTATAACAATATTTTTTAATTTTGTTATATTATTCAAATTTAAATAGGGTTCAATTTTAGATTCATCAATTATTTTTAGCTCCTCTTTTTTTTTTTCTTCCTCTGCATAAATAAAAATAGTATATAGAAAAAAAAAGAATATTATTGTGGATATAGAAATCCATTTATTTGTATACAACTTAATCAAGTTTTTTAAAAAAAATTCAATTAAATAATATTTTTTTTTAATTATATATACTTTGCATATAACATAAATTTTTATAGTATACATCAGGATATATAAAAATAATCTATTCAAATTCTATTTTTTTTATTTTTAATTTATCTTCACATATTCCTAATATTTCTAAAAGAGTAATATTAAATATAGGATGATATTTTTTTGGTAAAATTTCACACATAGGAACTAAAACAAATTTTCGAAGATGTAATAAAGAATGTGGAATAGTTAAAATAGAACTATGTATTATAATTTGATCATAAAATAAAATATCTATATCAATTTTTCTATCCTTATAAAATTTTTTATTTTGGGATGATTGATCTTTTACTTTTTTATTCATTATAGATTTTTTATTTATAAAAAATTCGATATCATAAATTTTTTCTAAAATATCAATAGGAGAATAAAATGTTTTTACATGTAAAGCCCTATTGTAAAAAGGATATGTATCTTTGTTCATACTCCAAGCTTCACTTTCAAAATAAGAAGATTTTTGAATAATTTTTCCAATTTTTTTGGAAATTAAAACTAAAGATTCATCTAAATATTTTTTTCTATTTTCTTTATTACTTCCTTGTAATAAAAAAACATTGTGCTCTTTCAATAAAGACATTTGTTATACAATATACTAATTAAATATATTTTTTTTATATATGTTATTTTAAAGATTTATTTATAAAAATATTTTTAATTAAATTGAGTGAATATTTTAATATTATTTAATAATTTATATATTATATTATGATGAATTCATATCATAATAAAAAAAATATCAATAAAAAAGATTA